>NZ_JBVKBH010000001.1:345101-452868 GCF_055657175.1 Streptomyces sp. NPDC107581 | reverse complement strand
CTTCCGGACCGGTCCTCTCAGGGCTGGTTGAGCACGTACACCGGTGCCCCGTCCTCCGCCCCGCCCCGCGAGCGGATGCAGGCGTGCTTGCGCAGCAGGCGGAGGCATTCGTTCACACGGCGCACCGGCAGACCCGTACGGGCCGCGATCGACTCCAGCGGCTCGCGCAGCTCACCCTTCTCGACGAGGACCGGCGCGATCACCACGGCCACCGTCCACACGTCCTCCGTCACGGACAGCCGCTGCCGCCAGGCGGCCAGCACGGACTCCGTGGTGGGCAGCACCGTGAGGTGGCCGCCGGGCGTCGGACGTCCGAGGACGAGGGCGTCGAGCCGGTCCGCGATGCGTTCCATCGCGCGGACCATGGCCTGCTGCGCGGTGAGCGTGGCTTCTTGCACGGTGAGCGAGGCCTGTTGCACGGTGAGGGAGGCCTGTTGCACGGCGAGCGTGGCCTGCTGCGTGGCGAGCATCTCCCGGTGCAGCGCGAGCGATTCGCGCTGACCGTTCGCCAGCTCCTCGTCCAGCCTGAGGTTGTGCGCCTCCAGCCGGACGATGGCCTCGGCGACCTGTTCCGGCATGGCGTAGGCGATGGGGGCACCCGGACCGGCGGGCTGCACCTCGGCCTCTTCGAGCGTGTAGGAACCCTCCCGCTGGACTGTCTCGATCACCTCGGCGACCCACTGTTTGAAGGGGGCGCAGGCGGGTTTGGTGCAGGCGCTGACGAGGAGGATGAGACCTTGGAGGGAGATGACATTCAGGTCTCGGCGCCACTCTCTACCTGGGGGAATGCTGAGACCGTAAGCTCCAGTTACTGTCTCGAGAATCTCTCGGTGGTCTTCGGGGACATGGTCGGCGAGTGCCTGCCTCGAGTTGCTGTGCCCCAGCTCCTTGCAGACATCCACCGCCGGGAACCAATGGGTCCCGTCCGGCATGGTCAGCCGTCGTACCCGTGCGCCGGTCGCCGCGTACACGAAGTCGCTGACGTCGATCGCCTCATGCTGCTCGCCCGCGTCGGGCCGCTTGCCCGGTTCGTTCATGTGAACCACCTCCTCCGCGGAACGTAGAGCGGAGAGTCGCGCATATGCCAACTGGCCCAGGAATGTTCACTATTGCGTGGGAAGATCGTCTATTTCGCTGGACTCAGATCAACTCCCTTATCTTGACGTCATGGTGACGGGGGAAAAGGGCAGGGCTCGGCATGCCAAGAGACGGACCGCGGCGGGCAGGGGCGGCCTCGCGCGGTCGTCGGTGATCATGGCCGGGGCCACCGTCGTGTCACGGGCGAGCGGGCTGATCCGGCAGGTGCTGCAGGCCGCCGCGCTCGGCAACAGCCTGGCGGCGACCACGTACAACACGGCGAACACCCTGCCGACCAGCCTCTACATCCTGCTGATCGGCGGCGCGCTGAACGCCGTGCTCGTCCCGCAGCTGGTGCGCGCCAGGGCCACGCATCCCGACGGCGGGCGGGCCTACGAGCAGCGGCTGGTGACCCTCGTCATCACGGTGCTGGCCGCCGGGACCGCACTCGCCGTCTGGGCGGCCCCGCAGATCGTGGGCATCTACATGAGGGACACGCCGGACAGCCACCAAGCCTTCCGGCTCACGGTCGTCTTCGCCAGGTTCCTGCTGCCGCAGATCTTCTTCTACGGCCTCTTCACCATCGTCGGCCAGGTCCTCAACGCCCGGGAGAAGTTCGGGGCGATGGCATGGACCCCGGTCCTCAACAACATCGTCCTCATCGGCATGTTCGGCGCCTACCTGGAGCTGATGACCGTCCCGCGGTCGGTCGCCGACGTCACCGCCGCCCAGGTCCGCTGGCTCGGCATCGGCACCACCGCCGGCATCGCCGTACAGGCCCTCGCGCTGATCCCCTTCGCCCGCGCCGCCGGATTCCGGTTCCGGCCCCGCTTCGACTGGCGTGGCACCGGGCTCGGTTCCGGCATCCACGCGGCGAAGTGGACACTGCTGTTCGTCCTGGCCAACCAGATCGCGCTGGCCGTGGTCACCCACTACGCCACCACGGCCGACCAGGCGCTGCCGGAGGCCGGCGTGGGCTACACGTCGTACAGCTACGCCCAGAACATCTGGACGCTGCCCCAGTCCGTCGTCACCGTCTCCCTGGTCACCGCTCTGCTGCCACGCATGAGCAAGGCCGCCGCGGTGGGCAGGATCGACGACCTGCGCGCCGATCTGTCCCGCACACTGCGGATCAGCGGGGTCGTCATCGTGCCCGCGGCGTTCCTGTTCACGGCGCTCGGCCCGCAGATCGCGACGCTGCTGTTCGCCCACGGCGCCGCCGACGCGGCTTCCGCCCAGCCTCTCGGCCACATGCTCCAGGCGTTCGGTCTCGGCCTGATCCCCTTCTCGGCCCAGTACCTGCTGCTGCGCGGCTTCTACGCCTTCGAGGACACCCGTACGCCGTTCTTCATGGCGGTGTGGATCGGGACCGTGAACATCGCGCTCGCCACCGCCTGCCACCTGCTGCTTCCCGTGCGCTGGGCGGTCACCGGCATGGCGGGCGCCTACACCCTCTCCTACCTCGCGGGTCTCCTCCTCACCGCCCGTCTGCTGGCCCGCAGGACCGGTGGACGCCTGGACGACGGCACCCTGCGCAGGACGTACGCCAAGCTGCTGGGCGCGGGTGCCGGGGGCGCGGCGGCGGGCTGGGCGGTGGCACGGGCCTGTGCGGCGGCCGTCGGCGACGGGGGCACGGCGTCGACCGCCCTCGCCACGGTGGCCGGTGTCCTCGCCCTGGCCCTGACGTTCCTCACGCTCGCCCGGCTCCTAGGCATCACCGAACTGCGCCCGCCTGCCCGGCCCCATACGGTTCATCGGAGTGGGCCGTGATCGGGGTGGGCAGCAGAACGGGCCCGCCGCGAGGTGCGACGGGCCCGTTCGGGTGTGCGGTGCGGCGGTCAGGCGCGCGCGAAGCTGTAGTTGAGGAGCTTCGTGGCGTCCGTGGCCCGCTGGGCGTACGTGCTGGAGGCCAGGACCGTGCCGATGACGGTCTTGCCGTTGCGGGTGGCGGCGAAGACGAGGCAGGCGCCGGCCTCGGGGCCGGAACCGGTCTTCACGCCGATGGCGCCGCTGTAGCTGCTGAGCAGCGTGTTGGTGTTCTCCCAGGTCTGCATGGTCCGGGAGCCGCCGGTCCTGGTGACCGTCTTCGCCGTGTACTTCTTGGTCTTGACGATCGTGCGGAACATCGAGTTCTTCATCGCGCTGCTGGCGATCTTCGTCAGGTCGCGCGGAGTCGAGTAGTTCTTGCCGTTGCCGATGCCGTCGAACGAATCGAAGTGCGTGTTGCTCAGGTGAAGGCTCTTGGCGGCCGCGTTCATCTTGCCGATGAAGCTCGCCACGCGCTTGGCGCGGGTGGAGCCGCTGCCGTACTTGTCGGCGAGCGCATAGGCGGCGTCGCAGCCCGACGGGAGCATCAGGCCGTACAGCAGCTGGCGGACCGTGACCTTGTCGCCGACGATCAGGTGGGCCTGGGAGGCGTTGTTCCTGACGACGTAGTCGCTGTACTCCTTCTGGATCGTCACCTTGGCGTCGAGGTTGAGGTTCGACTGGGCGAGCACGACCTTGGCGGTCATGATCTTGGTGGTGGAGCCGGTGGACCGCTGAGTGTCGGCGGCCTTGGTGTACAGCGTCTTGCCGTTCGCGTTGTTCATCACGTAGCCGCCCTTGGCCACGATCGAGGGCGTCGTGACGGCCTGTGCGGGCGCCGCGGTGAGGGCGCCGGTGGCGAGCAGCGCGCCGGAGGTGACGGCGACGGCGGTGGCTCGGCGGATGCGGCGGGTGCCCTTAATGCCGGTAATCAAAGTGAGATACCCCGATTGTGTTGAATGCCCCTACGGTGCGGCCGAGTTGAGGTGGCAAGAAAGTGGGGCCGCAGGTGTGTGACACGTAAGTAGCACAGAAGGTTGTGCAGCCGCTGGGGGAGATCTGCATCACGTCCGCATGCTGGACGAATCCCTCTCATGCGTACGTGTTGTATCTATGCTGTGGACATGGCCACGCCCACCAAGCAACCACCCGCCGCCGACCGCGTCTACGCCCACGTCAAACAGGGCGTCCTCGACCGCCGCTACGAGGGCGGGACCCTGCTCACCGAAGGCGAACTGGCCGAGGCCGTCGGCGTCTCGCGCACACCCGTACGGGAGGCGCTGCTGCGGCTGGAGGTGGAGGGCCTGATCAGGCTCTACCCGAAGAAGGGCGCCCTGGTCCTGCCGGTCTCCGCACAGGAGATCGCCGACGTGGTGGAGACCCGGCTGCTGGTGGAGGAGCACGCGGCCCGCAAGGCCGTACCCGCCCCGCCCGGGCTCCTGGAACGGCTGGCCGAGCTGCTGGAGCAGCAGAAGACGCAGGCCGCAGCGGGTGACCTGGCCGGCGCGGCGAAGACCGACCGCTGCTTCCACGCCGAGATCGTGCGCAGCGGCGGCAACGAGATCCTGTCCCGGCTCTACGACCAGCTGCGCGACCGTCAGCTGCGGATGGGCGTCGCCGTCATGCACTCGCACCCCGACCGGATCGCCAAGACGCTCGCCGAGCACGAGGAGATCCTGGAGGCCCTGCGCTCCGGGGACGCGGAGGCGGCCGTGGGGGTCGTGCACCGGCACGTGAGCTGGTTCTCGCACCTCGCGCGGGGGGAGGTGCGATGAGCAACGCCACCCTGCCGGGTGACCCTCCGGGCGGCCGTCGCGCCCTCGCGGTCTGGACCGTCGGCGTCTCGGTCTACTTCGTCGCCGTCATCTTCCGTACCTCCCTCGGCGTGGCCGGCCTGGACGCGGCCGACCGCTTCCACGTGGGCGCCTCCGCCCTCTCGACCTTCTCGATCCTGCAGCTGCTGGTCTACGCCGGCATGCAGATACCCGTCGGCCTGCTGGTGGACCGGCTCGGCACCAAGAAGGTGCTGGGCATCGGCGCGGTGCTGTTCACCGCGGGCCAGCTCGGCTTCGCCTTCTCGCCCTCCTACGGCACTGCGCTCGCCTCGCGCGCACTGCTCGGGTGCGGTGACGCGATGACCTTCATCAGCGTGCTGCGCCTCGGCACCCGCTGGTTCCCGGCCCGGCGCGGGCCGCTGGTCGCACAGCTCGCGGGCCTGGTCGGCATGGCGGGCAACCTGGTCTCCACCCTGGTCCTCGCCCGGCTGCTGCACGGCGTCGGCTGGACCCCGGCGTTCGCCGGCAGCGCGCTGGCCGGTGCGGTCGTCCTGGTGCTGACCCTGCTGTTCCTGAAGGACCACCCCGAAGGACACGAGCCCGACCCGTCCCCGCACCAGGGTGCGGCCTACGTCCGCCGGCAGATCGCCGCGGCCTGGCGGGAGCCCGGTACCCGGCTGGGCCTGTGGGTGCACTTCACGACCCAGTTCCCGGCGATGGTGTTCCTGCTGCTGTGGGGGCTGCCGTTCCTGGTCCAGGCGCAGGGGCTGTCCCGCACCACGGCCGGTGAACTGCTGACGCTCGTCGTCCTGTCCAACATGGTGATCGGACTGGTCTACGGCCAGATCGTCGCCCGGCACCATGCGGCCCGGCTGCCGCTGGCCCTCGGCACGGTCGCGGCCACGGCGTCCCTGTGGGCGCTCACCCTCGCCTGGCCCGGCGAGCACGCCCCCATGCGGCTGCTGGTCGCCCTCTGCGCGGTCCTCGGCGCGTGCGGTCCGGCCTCGATGCTGGGCTTCGACTTCGCCCGCCCGGCCAACCCGCCCGAGCGACAGGGCACCGCGTCCGGTATCACCAACATGGGTGGTTTCATCGCCTCGATGACGACGCTGTTCGCGATCGGGGTCCTGCTGGACGCCACCGGTGACGACTACGCGGTGGCCTTCTCGGCCGTGTTCGTCCTCCAGGCGCTGGGGGTGAGCCAGATCCTGCGGTTGCGGGGGCGGGCGGCCCGGAGGGAGCGGGAGCGGTTGGTGGCGAGCCGGGTGGAGGCGGTGCACGTACCGGTGTGAGCCGGGTGCCCCCACCCGCGCCCGCACGTCTGCGGTCCGCGCCCGCACGTCTGCGGTCCGCCGGGAGGCTGAGCGACCTGCGGCAACCCGCCCCGGCCGCAGCCGATGTCCGGCACGCTGCCGGGACGCGTCGCCGCCGGGCGCCGGACCAGCGCGGCCGCGAAGGCCTTGCGGAGGGGGCGGTGGACGGCGAGCCGGGTGAGCCGGGGCGGAACGTCGTCGGGGTGCGAAGCCGCCGGGGTGCCGTTCATGGCGTGCACGCCGGCGACGGGAGGGAACCGGCGACACCGGAGGATCCGACCGCGGGCGGTCCTACGGCGTCACCGTGAAGTTGCGCAGGATCGCCGCCGTCAGATCCGGGTCGCCCTCCGTCTTGATGCGGTCCGCCACCGCCTCCGGGGTCACCCGGCCGCAGGCCAGGCGGACATAGGTCTCCCAGTCGAGGGTGAGGGTGGCGGCGGGGCCCAGGGCGGGGGCGGATTCCAGGGTGCCGCGGCCCTGGATGTCGACACGGATGGTGCGCAGGAACTCCACGGGGCCGTGCACGTCGAAGACGACGGCGGAACTGCGCGGCGCGTCCGCGTTCTTGGCGACGACCTTGGGCAGCGCCTCCAGGAGGACGTCGCGGACGATGAGCGCGCCGGGCGAGTCGAGGTTGCCGGGGTGGCCGAGGGCCGTGCGCAGGTCCTGCTCGTGCACCCAGACGTCGAAGGCCCTCGTCCGCATGGCCTGTTCGAGGGTGATGTCCTTGCCCAGTGCGCCGCGCACCGTGGTGCCGGGCTCGCGGGACTCGTTGCGCAGCTGGCGGTTGCGGCGGATGACCGTGTACTCCAGCTCCGACGTCATCTCGGGTGCCGTGTGGTGGCGGCGGACGTCGACCTGCATCTCCATGTACCGCTGGTGCTCGTTGGTGACGTGGAAGAGGTCGCGGGGCAGCGTGTGGATGGGGCGCGGATCGCCGAGCATCTCGCAGTCCAGGCCGATCACGTGCGAGACCACGTCACGGACCGACCAGCCCGGACAGGGGGTCCGCCGGTTCCACTCGCCCTCCACGAGCGAGCCCACCAGCTCGGATATCGCTTCGATGGAATGGGTCCAGGCGTCGGCGTAGGGCTGGAGGGTGGGATGCAGACTCACGGAACGGGGCCCCTTGGCGGTCGGTACACGGGCAGGTTGTGGCGGCTTTGCCAGCGGGAGGTGGCTGCACTCGGCGGGTGTCTTGAGACGCTAAGTTACGCTGCTCTGAGGCACCCCGGCAGTGCTTTCGTGTGACGATCGTAGGCCCGTGTGGACGACTCGAATGCCAGGACGGTGGTAGTGTGCGCGCCTCGCTGATCCAGATTGCCGTGGACGAGGGCGAATCGGTGGCCGCCCGGCGGCGGCGGGTGGCCGCGCTGGTACGGGAGCAGTCCGGGGCCGACCTCGTGGTCCTGCCCGAGCTGTGGACCACCGGCGCCTTCGCCTACGAGGAGTTCGGCCCGGAGGCCGAGCCGCTCGAAGGGCCGACGTACGAGGCGATGGCCAAGGCGGCGAGCGACGCGGACGTGTGGCTGCACGCCGGCTCCATCCCGGAACGGGACCCCGACGGTCCCCTCTACAACACCTCTCTCGTCTTCTCCCCCTCCGGTGATCTGGCCGCGGCCTACCGCAAGATCCATCGCTTCGGTTTCGACCAGGGCGAAGCCGTGCTGATGGGCGCCGGGCGGGACCTGATGACGGTCCGGCTGCCCGGGACCACCCTCGGCGTGGCCACCTGCTACGACCTCCGTTTCCCCGAACTCTTCCGCGGACTCGTCGACGCCGGCGCCGAGACCCTGGTGATCCCGGCGGGCTGGCCCGAGCGGCGGCGCGCGCACTGGACGCTGCTGGCCCAGGCGCGGGCGGTGGAGAACCAGGCGTTCGTGCTCGCCTGTGGAACGGCCGGGACGCATGCCGGAGTTCCGCAGGCGGGTCACTCGATCGTGGTGGATCCGTGGGGCGAGGTGCTGGCCGAGGCGGGCGCCGCCGAGGAGGTCCTCACGGTCGACTTCGACCCGGCGAAGGTGGCGGCCACCCGCGAACAGTTCCCGGCCCTGAAGGACCGCATGCTGGGCCTGGAGCCGCCGCGCCGCTGAAAGCCGCAGCACTGCCGAGTGGCACCGCGCCGCTGAGTGCCGCCGCGCCGTTGAAAGCCGCAGCACTGCTGAGTGCCGCCGCGCCGCTGAAAGGCGCCCTCAGCCGTCCTCCGGTGGTCCTCAGTCGTCCTCCCGTTCCTTCTGGGCCAGGTGGATGACGCACACCGCGACGGCGATCAGCAGCGCCGGGTCGGCGTCCTCGCGCACGATGTCGACGCCGTACGTGTCCCGCAGGTGCAGCCAGCGGCGGGAGATCACCGCGAGGAGCTCGCCGTCGTACTCGATGGCGAACTCGTGGTCGAGGATCCTGCCGCTGACGTCCAGTTCGCTGCCGTCCGCCAGCGCGACCCGGTAGTGGTTGCGCAGCAGGGACAGCCGTTTGCGCCTGATGGTGGCCAGGCCCTCGCCGTCCCGTTCGATCACCATCGTGTCGCGCAGGGCGAGCATCTTCTGGTGGATGTCGACCAGGACACGCCCCTGGGCGTCCTTCAGCTCGAAGGTGTCCCGCAGCCGCATGGCCTTGCCGTCGACGAGGAACACCTTCCGGCCGTGCTCGTCCTCGATCCAGTAGTCGTCACCGATGCCGAGGAGCCGGTCGCGTACGAGGAGTCTCATGCGCTTACCGTTCCCCGGCGCGGCGAAATCATCACGGATCCGGAAGGAACGGCGGGAACGGCGCAGGAGGGAACGGAGCCGGAGGGAACGGCGGGCTGCGGTCCGAAGCGTTTGCGGTAGTCCGACGGGCTCAGCCCCGTCTCGCGACGCAGCCGCGCCCGCAGGTTGGCCGCCGTACCCAGGCCGCTGCGGTCCGCCACGACCTCCAGGCGCTCCTCGCCCCGCTCGATCAGCCGGCAGGCCAGCGCGACCCGCTCCCCGGTGAGCCAGGCCAGCGGGGTCGTGCCGAGCTGCGCGCGGAAACGGCGGTGCAGGGTGGCGGGGGAGACGGCCGCGCGGGCGGCCAGGTCCGCCACCGTCAGCGGCTCGTCCAGCCGTTCCTGGGCCCAGGCCAGCAGCGGGCCCAGCGACTCGTCGGGGACCGCGGGCACCGGGCGCTCCACGAACTGCCGTTGGCCGCCGTCGCGGTGGGCGGCGAAGACGAGGCGCCGGGAGACCGCGTTGGCGATCTCGGCCCCGTGGTCCCGGCGCCAGATGTGCAGCCCCAGGTCGAGCGCCGCCGCGCTGCCGGCGGCGGTCAGGACGTCGCCCTCGTCCACGTAGAGCACGTCCGGCTCCAGCCGCACCCCCGGATGGAGCGTCCGGAAGGAGTCGGCCCACAGCCAGTGGGTGGTGGCCCGTCTGCCGTCGAGCAGCCCCGCCTCGGCGAGCGCGAAGCTGCCGGTGCAGAAGCTCACGATCCGCGCGCCCCGCGCGTGCGCGCGCCGGATCGCGTCCAGGACATCGGGCCCGCGCGGTACGACGTTGTCCGGGCGGCCGGGTACGACCAGGGTGTCCGCCTCGTCCGCCGCCTCCAGGCCGGGCACCGCGGTCAGCGTGAAGAAGCCGTGGTTCATCCGCACGTCGGGCGTCGGTGCGCACAGGGTGACCTCGTACAGGGGTTGGGGTAGGTCCAGTTCGGGGCGGGGCAGGCCGAACAGTTCGGTGGCGACACCGACCTCGAACGGGTTCGTACCGCCGTCGACGATCACGGCGACCCGGTGGGGCCGAACCGGTTGAGAGGATTCTTGCGCCATATGCGATTTCTAGCACTCGTGGGCCCGTCCCGCACCCGTGACGATGAACGCATGGAACCGATCTCCCTGGAGGCGGCCCTCGCCTCCTTCACCGAGCAGTGGAGCCCGCGCATCGTCACCACGGTCAACGACTACGACGTACGCGTGGCGAAGATCGAGGGCGAGCACGTCTGGCACGTGCACGATCACACCGACGAGTTCTTCCTGGTCCTGGGCGGCGAACTGCACATCGCCCTCAGGGAGCCGGCCGGCGAGCGTACGGTCGTCCTCCCCGAGGGCTCGGTGTTCACCGTCCCGCGCGGCACCGAACACCGGCCCTACGCGCCCGTGCCCACCCGCATCCTGCTCCTCGAACCCACCGGCACCCTCACGGTGGGCGACCGGCACGACGAGGTGCCCGGGCACGTGGACGTGACGACCGGACACGCCCTCGGCTGACCGGACCCCGGATTCCACCGGGACAAAAGGTGTCCCGCAGCTGAACTTCCCGTGTCGGCAGGGAAGTTGACCAACCAAACGAGCGAGCTCCGAGTCGGATCCTGTGTCAGGCGTTCCGCGCCGCACGTCCCTCTCGGAGGTTTCGCCATGCTCTCCCGCCCCGCACGCCGTCGGGTGATACGCGCCGTCCCGGCGGCGACGCTGCTGCTCGCCACGGCCGTCGCCGCACCGCTCACCCTGGCCGGCTCCGCCGCCGCGGCGACGGCGCCGGCCACCGCCGCGGTCA
Source organism: Streptomyces sp. NPDC107581 (assembly GCF_055657175.1). Classification (NCBI taxonomy): domain Bacteria; kingdom Bacillati; phylum Actinomycetota; class Actinomycetes; order Kitasatosporales; family Streptomycetaceae; genus Streptomyces; species Streptomyces sp. NPDC107581. The sequence goes on along the minus strand of NZ_JBVKBH010000001.1, from coordinate 442,389 downwards.
ACCAGTACGACTGGCAGCTCACCTACAAGGCCGCCGCCGGCCAGACCAACAAGGCGACCGTCACCGCGTCGCTCACCGCGGACCGCGCGGGCATCACCTACGTGATCGACGACACCGTCCCGATCAGCGCGGGTCACGACTGCGCCCACCCCGTCGGCACGGACCGCACGAAGGTCTCCTGCACGGTCACCCTCGTGGACAGCCAGGACCCCTACGCGGCCCTGGTCATGGACCTCGGGGACCGCAACGACACGCTGGCGTACAAGAACGCCACCGACCAGGTGTACTCCTACGCCCAGATCTCGCTGGGTGCCGGCAACGACAGGGCGACCGACTCCGGCCGCCTCGACGGCGCCTACGTCTCGGGCGATGCCGGCAACGACACCCTCACCGTGGGCGCGGAGGGCCTGGCCTGGGGCGGGGACGGCAACGACACGGTCAACGCGAGCGGCGGTGACAACATCGTGCAGGGCGGCAAGGGCGACGACACGCTGCACGGCGGTGCCGGGGCCCAGTACCTGTCCGGCGACGACGGCAAGGACGTGATCACCGGCGGATCCGGCGCCGACACCCTGTACGGCGGCAAGGGTGACGACGTCCTGTACGGCAACAGCGGCGACGACCGGCTGTACGGCAACAGCGGGAACGACCGGCTGTACGGCGGCGCGGGCAGGGACACGCTCTCCGGCGGCCCCGGCAGGAACGTGGTCCACCAGGACTGACGGCAGACGCCGCACCCGCTGACGGTCGGCGCCGGGCCCGCTGTCGGCAGGCGCCAGACCTGCTGACGGCCGGCGCCGCACCCGCTGTCGGCCGGCGCCGGGCCCGTTGTCGGCGCCGGGTGGCACCTTCCTGAGCTGCTGGGCTTTCCGTCAGCCGCGGACCTGGTGCTCCACGCGGTGGCGGATGTACTCGTCCGGATGCGATCGGGCGATCACCACAGCCTCCTCCACTAGGTCGTGCAGCTCAGGCGGGTACGTCGACTTCCGGAGCGGCAGTCCGGGGAGAATGCAGCGCCGGACGTCGAGGTGCTGGTTGCTCACGAACTCTCGGAGCGCGGCCTCGTTCCACTCGCCCGCGATGACGGACCTGTCGTCGGTCCCTGCCCGGCTTTCGTTGTCCGAGTCCTCCGCCCTGACCCTGGGGAGCCGAAGCGGCAGCGCCGACCAGTACCAGGCCCGAGCGGCGCCTGCCCGTTCCTGGTCGGTGCCCGTCCGCAGACGGTCGAGCAGCGCGGAGCGGACGCGCCGGTATCCGAAGGCGTTCAGGGCCGGCTCGACGAAGTGGCGGTTGAAGCTCGGGTCCGGGTCATGGACCGCGGCGTTCATGAGGACGTCGAAGGACGCCCGGGACAGCACCAACTCCTGGTGGCACGCCTGCCGCAGGGCGGCGCGCACCTCGTGTCCCCACTGCCGTTCGTCACCTGCGTCCGGCTCTGGGTCGACATCGAGCCCCAGAACCCGGACCACGTCGGCCAGGCACTTCAGGAACGGCTGCCTCCCGTCCTCCGTGGGCCCCGGCAGTGCCATGAACACCTGCCCGGCACCTGCCGCACCCTCCGCACCGAACGCGCCGTCCGCACCGAACGCCCCGTCCGCGCCGACCGTGCCCTCCGCGCCGACCGTGCCCTCCGCGCCGACCGTGCCCTCCGCACCGACCGCATCCTCCGCACCGACCGCGCCCTCCGCAGCCGTCCCGCTTCCGTCAACAGCCAACTGTCCCTCCTCCGTCCCAGGTCATGGAATGTCTTTCGCACAGGAGTGCCGCAGGCCTCCCCGGCCGAGGATGGCACCCTTGACCCATGAACGCCGCCACTCCCGCCCCGCGTCGCGTACGTGTCCGCGAGCCGGCAAGGGCGGATGGACCAACACCGGCTGCAGGGACATGAGGCTCGCCGACCTCCGCGGGCGCGTGGTGATCCTCGATTTCTGGATTTCCTGAACCAATGTGCGCACTTCTCACTAGCGTGGGGACGTGCACCAACACACCACCGCTGACCTGTACTTGCGCCTGTCCCTTGACCGGGAGGGCAAGACCGCGATCGACCGCCAGGAAGCCGACTGCCGGGCGTGGGCGGAGCGCAACGGACTGACCGTCCGCAAGGTCCACATCGACCGTGGACGTTCCGGCTACAAGAGCGTCAGCCGCAAGGGGTTCGACGCGGCGATCACAGCCGTCACGGCCGGAGTCGTGGGCGTTCTGGTCGTCTGGAAGCTCGACCGTCTGTCCCGCAAGGGCATCGGAGAGGTCGGCAAAGCGCTGGACGGCATAGGCCGGGTCGGCGGACGGCTGGTCTCCGTCATGGACGGGCTCGACACGAGGAACGACAGCGCCCGCGTCACCATCGCGATGCTGGCGGAACTCGCGCGCAATGAGTCGCGCAATCTCGGGATGCGTGTCGGCAGCGCAAAGAGATACCTGCGGCAGCGGGGGCAATGGATCGGTGGGCAGCCGCCCTACGGGCTCCTGGTGGACCCGGAGACGAAGAAGCTCGTGCACGACCCCGAGACATCCGTCTACGCCCGCCTGATTGCCGATGAAGCGCTTTCCGGGAAGGCCCTCGTCCACATCGCCCGACTGCTGAACGAGCACGGTGTGGAGTCGGCCCGCGGAGGCGAGTGGAACTCGTCCAGCGTCATGCAGCTCCTTCGCTCACCGGCCTTCGCCGGGCTCATGCCGCAGACCGCGTACGAGGAGCAGGCGGACGGGACACGCAGGTACATGAACCGGGTTTCTCCCTACCGGGATCCGGAGACGCTCGAAACCGTGAGTATCGGTGAGGGGATCATCACGGTCGGGGAGCGTGAGCTCATCCTCCGCCAGCTCGAAGCGCGGACGTTTCCACTGGCGGGAAAGCGGCACGGCCACAAGCAGGGCAAGTCACTGCTCACTGGCACAGCGCGCTGCGGCCTCTGCGGGGCTCGGATGAGCAAGGCCGGCACGTCGTACCAGTGCTCCAGCCACCGGATGGGGCGAGGATGCTCCGGCGTCTCGGCTCGGGTGGAGAGCGTCGACGACTACGTGACCCAGGCATTCCTCTCACGCCTGCCGTCCCTGGAGCCCCAGGACCCGCTGCTGGCCGCAATTGCCGATCGCTGGGCGAAGAGGCAGGACCCGGAGGTGTTCGCTAAGCGAGATGCCATCGAGGCGGAGATCGAGGACGAGGAGGCCCGCCTGGCGGACCTGGAGGAGGCCAGGTACGTCCGTGGCGAGTTCACCGGCGCAGACGCGATCGACCGGTACAACCGGCTCGCCGGACGACTTCGTACCCGGATCGAGGGGCTGCGCGCGGATCTACTGCGGATGCCGACCCCTTCCGTGGACATCTCTCCGCTCCTGGATGCGGGCCTCCTACGTGAAGCTTGGGAAGTCGATGATGCGGCCGGAAGGCGCGAACGCCTTGGCCTTGCAATCGATCGCGTGGAAGTCCAGCGAGGCAGGGTGGGCGTGCGGTTCAACGGTGACGAGCGCTGCCGGATCGTCTGGGCGACCAGAGACGAGGCTGGGGCGGAGTCAACGGGTGACGAAGTGACGGAATGACGGTCGAAGCCCATTACCTCTTTAAGAGATGTTCTGTGTCTCTATGGATGGAATAGAACAAAACGTCATTCCGTCATTCCGTCACTTCGTCACTGGGGCCATCGGAGGGCCGGCGCGAAGTTGCGCTGTGGTCACCATCCCGACCCCGGCCCCAGCTCGGAACATGCACGCTGGGTGCGACGCCGTTTTTCGGGCCTATCATCGCCCTGACCAGCGGATATCGACCGCCGCAGGCGCGAGAGCGACAGAGTTAACGCCCTGCAAAGCCCGCCGAACGCCCCATGATGCCGCCCGGAGGGCAGGGCAACACCACGAGCCTCCGCACTCGTCACCCCTGATCGGGACGGCGAGTTCGGAGGCTCTCGTCCCTTCACCGGCACTCCAACCGCCTTGTCTGAAGGCTCTCTTGCGCGGCTCAGCTGCAGGGGTGAGGCTCGTGCACGCTGATCACCTATGCGCAACCCCCGGTAGAGCTGCCGCTGCGAACGGACCCGGATCCCGTACCGGCGGTCGGCTGCGGAGTCTGCACCGCCCTGGCCACGCAGCGTCGAGAGGCCTGCCTCGAAGGCGACGGCTCCGTGGTCAGCGACTGCAACGCGGAGCTCCGGAACCACCCGCACCCTGGGGAGTCGAAGTGAGCGTGAAAGCCGATCTGATGTTCATGGGTCAATGGCAAGCTCGAAATATGAACGATGCTGCCCCGGCGCCCACCCCCGCGCCCGCACCCCGCAAGCGTGCCCGCGTCCGTGCCCCCGAGCTGGTCGGCAAGGGTGGCTGGCTCAACACCGGCGGGAAGGACCTGAAGCTCGCCGACTTCCGAGGTCGCACATTGATCCTCGATTTCTGGACCTTCTGCTGCATCAACTGTCTCCACGTCCTGGACGAGCTGCGCGAGCTGGAGGAGAAGCACCGGGACACGGTGGTGGTCGTCGGGGTGCACTCGCCGAAGTTCGTGCACGAGGCCGAGCACCGGGCGGTCGTGGACGCCGTGGAGCGGTACGGCGTGGCGCACCCCGTGCTGGACGACCCGGAGCTGGCGACCTGGAAGCAGTACGCGGTCCGGGCCTGGCCGACCCTCGTCGTCATCGACCCCGAGGGGTACGTGGTCGCCCAGCACGCCGGCGAGGGCCATGTGCACGCCATCGAGCGGCTGGTCGAGGAGCTGGAGGCCGAGCATGCGGCGAAGGGCACCCTGCGCCGCGGCGACGGTCCGTACGTGCCGCCGGAGCCCGAGCCGACGGTGCTGCGCTTCCCCGGCAAGGCGCTGCTGCTGCCCGGCGGGACGTTCCTGGTCAGCGACACCACCCGGCACCGGCTGGTGGAGCTGGCCGAGGACGCCGAGACCGTCGTACGGTGCATCGGCAGCGGCAGGCGCGGGTTCGCCGACGGCGGCCCCGAGGAGGCTTCCTTCAGCGAGCCGCAGGGCCTCGCGCTGTCCGAGGACGGCACGGCGGTGATCGTCGCCGACACCGTCAACCACGCCCTGCGCCGCCTGGATCTCGCCACCGGCGAGGTGACCACCCTGGCCGGCACCGGCAGACAGTGGTGGCAGGGTTCCCCGGCCTCCGGTCCGGCCCGCGAGGTGGACCTCTCCTCACCGTGGGACGTGGCCTTCTTCGGCGGCAGGGTGTGGATCGCCATGGCCGGTGTCCACCAGCTGTGGACGTACGACCCCGCCACCGGGACCGTCGCCGTGGCGGCCGGCACCACCAACGAGGGACTGGTGGACGGCCCCGCGCAGGAGGCCTGGTTCGCCCAGCCCTCCGGGCTCGCGGCCACCGCCGACCGGCTCTGGCTCGCCGACTCCGAGACCTCCGCGCTGCGCTGGGTGGATCTGGACGGACACGTCCGTACCGCCGTCGGCACCGGCCTGTTCGACTTCGGTCACCGGGACGGGGAGGCCGGACAGGCCCTGTTCCAGCACCCGCTGGGCGTCACCGCGCTGCCCGACGGTTCGGTCGCGGTCGCCGACACCTACAACCACGCCCTGCGCCGCTACGACCCCGCCACCGGCGAGGTCAGCACCCTCGCCACCGATCTGCGCGAGCCCGGCGACGCCGTCCTCGCCGGGGACGAGATCGTGGTCGTGGAGTCGGCGCGGCACCGTCTGACCCGGCTGCGGCTGCCCGAGGAGGCGGTCCGCGTGGAGCCGGTCGCCCACCGCACCCGGCGTGCGGCGACCGAGGTGGCCCCCGGCCGGCTCCGCCTGGACGTGGTCTTCCAGGCCCCCTCGGGCCAGAAGCTGGACACGCGGTACGGCCCCTCGACCCGGCTGCTGGTCTCCTCGACCCCGCCCGGGCTGCTGCTCAAGGGCGAGGGCGCGGACACGGACCTCGCCCGCGAGCTGGAGCTGGACCCGTCCGTGACCGAGGGCGTGCTGCACGTCTCGGCGATGGCGGCCTCCTGCGACGACGACCCCGCCAACGCGTACCCGGCCTGTCACGTCCACCAGCAGGACTGGGGCGTGCCGGTCCGTCTCACCGAGGGCGGGACGGACCGGCTGCTGCTGGTTCTGGCCGGAATGGACGAGCGGTGACCGGGGAGTGTCAGACGCCGTAGCCGTCGGTGTAGCCGTCGCCGTGGTGATGGTGGTGGCGTTCCTCCTCGACCACCGGTGACGGCGGGACCACGACCCGCCGGCGTCGTGCGATGCCGGTGAACGTGGCGGTGCCGATGAGGCCGACGGCCATCAGGATCAGGCCGACGACGTGGAGGTCGACCCCCTGCATGTGCCAGTCGGTCGCGAACGTGAGGATGGCTCCCACAGCGATCAGGATGATGCACCCGCCGAGGCCCATGAGCCCTCGCCTCCCCTTCCGGTCCGGAGTCTGCCGAGCCGTCCGGGTACCCGGCGCCGTGCCGGGCATGCCGCCGCGGTGCGCCGGCGTCAGCCCTCCAGGAACGCCGTCAGCGCGTTGGCCAGCAGGAACGGGTCGTCGGCGCCGCACAGTTCGCGCACGCTGTGCATCGACAGGATCGCCACGCCGATGTCCACGGTGCGGATGCCGTGCCGGGCCGCGGTGATCGGGCCGATGGTGGTGCCGCAGGGCATGGAGTTGTTGGAGACGAAGGACTGGAAGGGGACGCCGGCCTTCTCGCAGGCGGCGGCGAACACCGCGCGGCCCGAACCGTCCGTGGCGTAGCGGTTGTTGACGTTGACCTTGAGGATCGGGCCGCCGTTGACGCGCGGGTGGTGGGTCGGGTCGTGCCGCTCCGCGTAGTTGGGGTGGACGGCGTGGCCCGTGTCGGAGGAGAGGCAGACCGTGCCGGCGAAGGCGCGGGCCCGGTCCTCGAACGACCCTCCGCGCGCGAACACCGAGCGTTCCAGGACCGTGCCGAGCAGCGGGCCGTCCGCGCCGGTGTCCGACTGCGAGCCGTTCTCCTCGTGGTCGAAGGCGGCCAGTACGGGGATGTGGGTGAGCGCGGCGCCGGAGGTCGCGGCGGCGGCGAGGGCGGCGGCGCCGGCGTGCACCGACAGCAGGTTGTCCATCCGGGGCCCGGCGACCAGTTCCCGGTCCCGGCCGAGGTACGCGGGCGGCTCCACCGGGTGCGTCATCAGGTCCCAGCCGGTCACCGAGCCCGCCGGGAGATTCGCCTCGGCTTCCAGGAACGCGATCAGGTCGCCGTCGCGCAGGTCGTCGGCGAGGCCCCACACCGGCTGCAGATGGCGCTGCTTGTCGAGCTTGAGGCCCTCCGAGGACACCGAACGGTCCAGGTGGATGGCGAGTTGGGGCACCCGCAGCAGCGGCCGGTCCACGTCGACGAGGACCGAGGAGCCGTCGCGCAGGGTCAGCCGGCCGGCCAGGCCCAGGTCGCGGTCGAGCCAGGAGTTCAGCAGCGGGCCGCCGTAGATCTCCACCGCGACCTGCCGCCAGCCGTGTGCGCCGGTGTCCGGCTGCGGCTTGACGCGCAGGTTGGGCGAGTCGGTGTGCGCGCCGACGATGCGGAAGGGGGTGTGGGCCGTGGCCCCCTCGGGGACGTACCAGGCCACGATCGCGCCGCCGCGCAGCACGTACCGGCCGCCGCTCGTGCCGTCCCAGGCGTCCGTCTCGGCGACCTGCCTGAAGCCTGCCTTCTCCAGCCGCTCGGCGGTGTTCGCCACGGCGTGGTACGGCGACGGGCTCGCCGCCAGGAAGGACATCAGGTCGTCGGTGTGGCCGCGGTCGAAGCGGGCTGGTGCGCTCATGGGGCTTACCTTAACGACGTGCGTGGGCCCGCCCCCGGTACGGGGAGCGGGCCCATGCGGCGATCGGCGGGTGGGTGACCGGCCCTTCGGGCGGCGCGGATCCGGGCGAACCGGTCCTTTGGCGCGCGGCCCCTGGAGGGGTTCTAGAACGCGGCCTCGTCCAGCTCCATCAGGTCGAGGTCGACGTTCTCCGAGATCTTGCGGGCCAGGGTGACGGACGGCAGGACGTTGGCCGCGAAGAACTTCGCCGCCGCGATCTTGCCGGTGTAGAACGCCACGTCCTTCGCGGAGGCCGTCTGCAGCTTCTCGGCGGCGATGGCGGCACCCTTGAGCAGCAGGTAGCCGACGATCACGTCACCGGAGGCCAGCAGCAGGCGCGAGGTGTTCAGGCCCACCTTGTAGATGTTCTTGACGTCCTGCTCGGTGGCCGCGAGGTCGGTCAGCATCAGGCCGACGATCGCCTCCAGCTCCACGGCCGCCTTCGCGAGGTGCTCGCGGGCGCCCGACAGCTCCTCGCCGCCGGTGCCCAGCGCCAGGAACTTCTTGATGTCCTCGGCGAGGCCGTTCAGCGCGGCGCCCTGGTTGCGGACGATCTTCCGGAAGAAGAAGTCCTGGCCCTGGATCGCGGTGGTGCCCTCGTACAGGGTGTCGATCTTGGCGTCGCGGATGTACTGCTCGATCGGGTACTCCTGCAGGAAGCCGGAGCCGCCGAAGGTCTGCAGCGACTGGGCGAGCTGCTCGTAGCCCCTCTCGGAGCCGTAGCCCTTGACGATCGGCAGGAGCAGGTCGTTGAGCGCGTGCTCGGTGGAGGCGTCCTCGCCGTTCGTCTCCTTGACCGCGATCGCGTCCTGGATCGAGGCGGTGTAGAGGACGAGGGCGCGCATGCCCTCCGCGTACGCCTTCTGCGTGATCAGCGAGCGGCGCACGTCGGGGTGGTGGGTGATGGTGACCTTCGGCGCGGTCTTGTCCATGAAGTTGGCCAGATCCGGACCCTGGACGCGCTCCTTGGCGTACTCCAGGGCGTTCAGGTAGCCCGTGGAGAGCGTGGAGATCGCCTTCGTGCCGACCATCATCCGGGCGAACTCGATGATGCGGAACATCTGGCGGATGCCCTCGTGCTTGTCACCGATCAGCCAGCCCTTGGCGGGGTGGCGGTCGCCGAAGGTCATCTCGCAGGTGTTGGAGGCCTTCAGACCCATCTTGTGCTCGACGTTGGTGGCGTAGACGCCGTTGCGCTCGCCCAGCTCGCCGGTCTCCCAGTCGAACAGGTACTTCGGCACGAGGAAGAGGGACAGGCCCTTGGTGCCCGGGCCGGCACCCTCGGGACGCGCGAGGACGTAGTGGAGGATGTTCTCCTCCATGTCGTGCTCACCGGAGGTGATGAAGCGCTTCACGCCCTCGATGTGCCAGGAGCCGTCCTCCTGCTGGACCGCCTTGGTGCGGCCGGCACCCACGTCGGAGCCGGCGTCCGGCTCGGTGAGGACCATGGTGGAGCCCCAGGTCTTCTCGACCGCTATCTCGGCGAGCTTCTTCTGCTCCTCGGTGCCCTCCTCGAAGAGGATGCGCGCGAACGCCGGGCCGGAGGAGTACATCCAGATCGCCGGGTTCGAGCCGAGGATCAGCTCCGCGTACGCCCAGATCAGGGACGGCGGGGCGGTGGTGCCGCCGATCTCCTCGGGCAGGCCCAGGCGCCAGTACTCGGAGTCCATGAAGGCCTTGTAGCTCTTCTTGAAGGACGCCGGGACGGGCGCGGTGTTCGTCTCGGGGTCGAAGACCGGCGGGTTGCGGTCGGCGTCGGTGAAGGACTCCGCCAGCTCGTTCTCCGAGAGGCGGGTCAGCTCACTGAGGACGCTCTTGGCGGTCTCGGTGTCCATCTCCTCGAAGGGACCGGTGCCGTACAGCTTGTCGCGGCCGAGCACTTCGAAGAGGTTGAACTCGATGTCGCGGAGATTGGACTTGTAGTGCCCCATGGTGACGGCTCCGTATAGGACTCGGCGAGGCACTGGCTCCTCGCATCTGGTTCACGTACCAACAAGTAGCTCCGATGATGCTACCCGTCGGTAATAAGAAGCAACCCCGAACCCGTCATCTGTGACTCAGTACGCTTATGCCCATGTACGGCTACGACCAGACTCCGGGTGCTCAGCAGCAGTACGCCCCGCCGCCGCAGCAGCCGATGGCGGGCGGTGTCGGCGGCTATGGCCAGCAGCAGCCGCTGTACCCCGAGCCGTCCCCGCCCTCGCTCGCGGACGCGGTGCGCGCCTTCACCACGGGGCAGATGTCCGCGGAGGACTTCCAGCAGATCTTCGCGACGACCAAGGTGTACTGCCCGCGCGGCGACACCCCCGGCTTCCTCGCCCTGCACAACACCCAGCAGCCGGTGATCCCGATGTTCACCTCGCTCAAGGAGCTGCGCCGGTACGCGGGCAAGGAGTCCAAGTACTTCGTGATCACCGGTGCGGAGGTGATCGACCTGCTGCCGACCGGCTACGGCTTCGTCCTGGACATGGAGGGGGAGCACCGGATGGTGTTCGACGCCAAGGCGGTGGAGCAGATGGTCGACTTCGCGATGCGCCGGATGTACGGCGGCTGAGGCGCGCGCCGCTCGCCACCGTGGAGCCCGGAGGGAATTCCCTCCGGGCTTTCTCTGTTGGGGGTGGCAGGAAGTTCAACGCTCAACTAAAGTGGGCGCACAAGGAGGTACGACCATGCCTGCAGTGACCGTCGAGAACCCGCTGACGCTGCCCCGGGTGACCGCTCCCGCCGACGCCGTGGCGCGTCCCGTGCTCGCCGTCACGACCGCGCCGAGCGGTTTCGAGGGTGAGGGTTTCCCGGTGCGCCGGGCGTTCGCCGGGATCGACTATCGCCATCTCGACCCGTTCGTCATGATGGACCAGATGGGCGAGGTGGAGTACGCGCCGGGCGAGCCCAAGGGCACCCCCTGGCATCCGCACCGCGGCTTCGAGACCGTCACCTACATCATCGACGGCATCTTCGACCACCAGGACTCCAACGGCGGTGGCGGCACCATCACCAACGGCGACACCCAGTGGATGACCGCGGGCTCGGGCCTCCTGCACATCGAGGCCCCGCCGGAGCACCTCGTCATGTCCGGCGGCCTCTTCCACGGCCTCCAGCTCTGGGTGAACCTCCCGGCCAAGGACAAGATGATGCCCCCGCGCTACCAGGACATCCGCGGCGGCAACGTCCAGCTGCTGACGTCCCCCGACGGCGGCGCGCTGCTGCGGGTCATCGCGGGTGAACTGGACGGCCACCAGGGCCCCGGCATCACGCACACGCCGATCACGATGATCCACGCGACCCTCGCCCCCGGCGCCGAGATCACCCTGCCCTGGCGCGAGGACTTCAACGGCCTCGGCTACGTCCTCGCGGGCCGCGGCAGTGTCGGCGTGGACCGCCGGCCCGTCCGCACGGGCCAGACCGCCGTCTTCGGCAGCGGTTCCTCGCTGACCGTCCGTGCGGACGGGACGCAGGACGCGCACACGCCGGACCTGGAGATCGTCCTCCTCGGCGGACAGCCCATCCGTGAGCCCATGGAGCACTACGGCCCGTTCGTCATGAACACCAAGGAAGAGCTGATGCAGGCATTCGAGGACTTCCAGAAGGGCCGCCTGGGCACGATCCCGGCCGTCCACGGGATGTCCGAGGGCGGGCTGTAACGGCCCCGGAAGCCCGATCGGTACGCGAGGAAGCCCCGCCCTTCACGGGCGGGGCTTCCTTGTTGCGCCCGGCTCTTCACGGGCGGGGTTTCTGCCGTGCCGGGGGCTTCCTCGTCGTGCCGCTGCGGTGCGTCGACGGCCGTCCGCATCGGCGTGTCATTCTCCATTTTATGGTTATTTCATATTAATCTCCGTGACTGTAAGGGGTCGATCTGTGGCAGACCGTATTCACCCACTCCATGGAGATGACATGCACAAGCTTCGAAAGACCGCCGTTCTGGTCGTTGCCCTCGGCAGCGTCGGACTCCTGAGCGCGGGCACCGCCCACGCCGACGGGGGCTCGCACGTCATGCAGAGTTCCAACTGCAAGGACCATGACCTGGACCTCGACCTCCTCGGCGAGGTCGGGATCCTCAACGGCGCGCTGGGCAACGTGCTCAACGGCGAGGGCAACCCGGGTGCGCAGTACACCCACAACGGCTCCAGCATGGGCTGCGACAACAGGGGCTGGTAGGAGGGCGGTCCAGCCCCCGCTCGAAGTGGCTGATTGCAGGTACGGCAACCCCCGAAGGGCACGGCCCCTCGGGGGTTGCCGTTATCCCTCCACCAGGTTCTTGAGCTGCTGCAGGTCGCCCCGCACCGTGTTCTCGATCCGGTGGACCTGGGCCATGCCCCGCGGGCCGCCGAAGGTGTCGTGGATGTCCGCCGGCTCGTACTCGATGCGGACCTGCACCTGGCTGTGGTCCTGGTCCAGCGGCCGGACCGAGAAGGCGCCCTTCAGCTCCGGGGTGCCCTGCGTCTGCCAGGTGAAGATCTGGTCGTTGCCGCGGTCGGCGAGGACGGCCTCGAACTCCCGCTGCACACCCCCGGTGCGGACGTCGAGACGGGCGCGGTTGCTGCCGCGCGCATAAGCGCGTTGCACGCCGTCGATGAACGTCGGATAGGCCTCGACGTCGTGCAGCCGGTCCCAGACCTTCTGCGCGGGAGCGTCGATGTCGATGTGCTCTTCGAGCCTGCTCATCGCGTACCTCGCCTCCTGGCCCGGTGGACCGGGCCCATCGGTTCCTTCCAGCCTGCGCCGCAGGCCGGTCCCCCAGCAACCACAGGCCGCGGCGGGACGCGCTGCCGGGTCCCGCGGGCAGGGCCTCACCCGGCCGGACTCGCGCGGGGGGACAGCCCCGGCCCCGCATGGTCCGCTGGGAACGTGTCCTTGCTGCCCGAACCCGTCCGCCGGCTTGCCGCCTGGTGCGTCGTGCTGCTGCTCGTCGCCGGCGTCGGGTGGGTGGGGGTGCGGCTGTGCGCGGAATTCCGTACCGCCGTCACCCCGGTGCTGCTCGCGCTGCTGGGCACCGCGTTGCTCGGCCCCCTGCACCGGAAGCTGGTCGCGGCGGGAGTGCAGCGCTCGCTCGCGGCCGGGCTGACCTGTGTGGCCGTGGTGGCCGTCGTCGGCGGCGCCGTCTACATCGTCGTCGCCGCCCTCATCGACACCGGGGACCAGATCGTCGCCTCGCTGCGCAGTGCCGCAAGGGCCGTCGCCGAGCACTTCGGGGCCGCGGGGACCGGACTCGACGACCTCGCCCGCAACGCGCGCACGCTGCTGGAGAAATTCGGCGGGACCGCCGCCTCCAACGTCATCAGCGGGGTCAGCGTGGTCGGCGAGTCCCTCGCGGTGGCCGTGCTCGCGCTGCTGCTCGTCTTCTTCTTCCTGCGCGACTCCCACCGGGTGGTCGAGAACCTGCGCGCCCTCGCGCCCGGGAACACCGCCGACATCCTGGAGGCCATGGCGCGGCGCGCCTACGAGGCCGTCGAAGGGTTCATGCGCGGGACCACCCTCATCGCCCTCATCGACGCCACCTGCATCGGCATCGGCCTGCTGGTGCTGCGGGTGCCCGGCGCGGTCGGCCTCGCCGCGCTCGTCTTCGTCACCGCCTACATCCCCTACCTCGGCGCCTTCCTGTCCGGCGCGGTGTCCGTGCTGGTCGCCCTCGCCGACCGCGGCTTCGTCATCGCCCTGTGGGCACTCGGGGTCGTGCTCGCGGTGCAGGTGCTGGAGGGGCATGTGCTCCAGCCGGCCATCCAGAGCCGGACCGTGCAGATGCATCCCGCGGTGGTGATGCTGACGATCACCGCCGGGGCGTCGGTCGCGGGCATCCTCGGCATGCTGCTCGCGGTACCGCTGACCGCGGCCGCCTTCGCCGTCGTCCACGAACTCCGCGCGCGGTACGGGGTGCCCGAGCCGTCGGACCCGTAGACCTGCCGCCGGCGCGGCGGGGCGGGCTCTCAGGTCTGCCGCCTGTGCCGCGGTGCGGATGTGCAGGTCCGTATCCGTGCCATGGGGCTACGAGGCTACGGGGCGGCGCCGGACCTGTCGGACCCGTCGGACCGGCCGGACCCCTCGAAGCCGTCGGACCCCTCGAAGCCGTCGGACCGGCCGGACCCCTCGGACCCCTCGGACCCCTCGGACCCCTCGGACCCCTCGGACCCGTCGGACTCGTGGAGCTCGAACCAGATGCTCTTGCCCTCGCCGCGTGGATCCACGCCCCACTCGTCCGCGAGCAGCTCGATCAGCACCAGGCCGCGCCCGGAGGAGGCCAGCTCCCCCGGGCGGCGCATGTGCGGGAAGTCGTCACCGGCGTCCGTGACCTCCACCCGCAGCCGGCGCCCGGCCGGGCCGCCGGTGACCTCGGCGAGCAGCAGCGCGTCGGAGTCGGTGTGGACGAGGACGTTGGTGACCATCTCGGAGACCAGCAGTACCGCGGTGTCCACCTGCTCGCCGCCGGCCCAGTCGTGGAGCAGCTCGCGCAGGTGCCCGCGGGCCTCGGCGATCCGCTCGGGCTCGTCCTGGGCCACCGACAGCAGCGTGCGCCGCACCCGCGGCCGTCCCGTGATCGTGTCGCCGCAGCCGTGGCCCTCCTCGGGCCGGCACAGCAGCAGGAGGGCTATGTCGTCCTCCCGCCGGTCGGCCAGCGGGCCGGTGGTGTGGTGCGAGGAGGGCCCGTGCACGCCCTGCACCAGCGCGTCGGCCAGCACCTCCAGGCCGCGCCCGGGATCCGCGTCATAGCCGTCGTAGTCCTCCAGGATCCTGCGGATGCGCCGCCAGCCGCTCGCCAGGTCGTGTCCGCCGGTCTCGATCAGGCCGTCGGTGCACAGCATCATGGTCTCGCCGGGCTCCAGCGTGAACCGGGTCGTCGGATAGTCGGCGTCCGGGTCGACGCCCAGCGGCGGCCCGCCCGCGGTCGGCCGCATCATCACCGTGCCGTCGGCCATGCGGATCGCCGGGTCCGGGTGCCCGGCGCGGGCGATCTCCAGCACACCGGTGACCGGATCGGCCTCCACGTACAGGCAGGTCGCGAAGCGCAGGTCGGTCAGGTCCTCGTCGTGGGTGATGCCGTGCAGGAAACGGGAGGCGCGGGAGAGCACGGCGTCCGGGCGGTGTCCCTCGGAGGCATAGGCGCGCAGCGCGATACGGAGCTGGCCCATGAGGCCCGCCGCGCGGACGTCGTGACCCTGGACGTCCCCGATGGCCAGCGCGACCCTCCCGCTCGGCAGCGGGATCAGGTCGTACCAGTCCCCGCCGACCTGGAGTCCGCCGCCGGTCGGTATGTAGCGGGCGGCCACCCGCATCCCGGGGATCTCCGGGCCGAGCGAGGGCAGCATGGAGCGCTGCAGGCCCTCCGTCAGCTCCCGCTGGGAGTCGGCGGCACCGGCCCGGGACAGGGCCTGGGCGAGCATCCGGGCGACCGTCGTCAGGACCGCACGCTCGTCCGGGGT
Organism: Streptomyces sp. NPDC107581; assembly: GCF_055657175.1. Classification (NCBI taxonomy): domain Bacteria; kingdom Bacillati; phylum Actinomycetota; class Actinomycetes; order Kitasatosporales; family Streptomycetaceae; genus Streptomyces; species Streptomyces sp. NPDC107581. Next base: position 427,212 of record NZ_JBVKBH010000001.1, on the reverse strand, counting down.
GAAGGCCACCGGATAGGCGAAGGCCGCCATCCAGGCGCCCATCGTGCGCCCGGCCGCCGTCAGCGGCAGGAAGGCCCACGAGTGCCGGCCGAAGGGCTCGGCCAGCGGCCAGGTGACCGGGTAGCGCTCCTTGTACTGGTGCGGGGAGGAGAGATAGACGGCCCGCCCGGTGCGGACGACCTCGGCGGCCGGGTAGTCCGTGGTCAGCGGCATGTTCGAGAAGGGGCCGTCGTCGCCGGGCTGGTGCCCGTGATGACCGATGATCGTCAGCCGGTCGCCCTCCGCGCCGAACACGGCGAGCCCGTCCGGCGAGAAGCCCGGCATGGACAGCCCGGCCGCGACCCGCAGCACCTCCTGTGTCGACCGCGCCTCCGCCAGTGCCCGGCCCGCGTCCAGCAGGAACGCCTCCCGGGAGCGCCTCCAGTCCCCGGTGACCGCGCTGCGGGCGGCCGCGGTGCCCGGGGTGGGTTCGGTGACCTCCTGGAGGGTGCCGATCAGTGTGTAGGCCCGCCGCTCGGGGTCGTAGGACGGCTTCGAACGGCTGCGTACGACCCGGACGACCCGCCCCAGCTCGTCCATGATCCGGATGCGCACCTCGGCGAGCGTGCCCTCGGCGACGGCGAGCTGGACCACTCCGGTGATCTCGTTCCAGTCGACCGGATGAAAGCGGGCCCGGGTCTGCCCCTCCGTGAGGGTGGTCGGCTCCGCGGGGAGCCCGAGCAGCCGTGCCGCCTCCGCGTCCACGCTGACCAGGCCGGAGGCCGTGTCCCAGTGCCACATCCCGGTCGCGAGGGCGGCCAGGACGTCACCGACGGACGGCAGGGGCTCGCCTGTGCGCATTGCCCCACTTTAGGAAGGTCCGATTGATAGGTGCCACTGTAAGAAGATCCGAGTGGCGAGCGTCACTGTTGTAGATGACGACGAGAGTCCGGCGCCGATGCCGGGCGTGCGGGGGAAATGAGGGCGAGCCGATCTTGGCCTGGCCGGTACCCTTGATGGGTCCGGGCCCCGTGCCCGTTCCGGCCGGGGCGGCAGCCCCGGCACTCATCACCCCACCACGAAGGACGATGAACGACGATGCATCGGTACAGGTCCCACACCTGCGGCCAGCTCCGCGCCTCTGACGTCGGTACCGACGTCCGGCTGAGTGGCTGGCTGCACAATCGGCGCGACCTGGGCGGCATCCTCTTCATCGATCTGCGCGACCACTACGGCATCACCCAGCTGGTGGCCCGTCCCGGTACGCCCGCCTACGAAGCCCTGGACAAGATCTCCAAGGAGTCCTCGGTCCGCGTCGACGGCCAGGTTGTTTCACGTGGAACCGAGAACGTGAACGCCGACCTGCCCACCGGCGAGATCGAGGTCGAGGTCGGCGAGGTCGAGCTGCTGGGCGCCGCCGCCCCGCTGCCCTTCACCATCAACGCCGAGGACGGGGTCAACGAGGAGCGGCGCCTGGAGTACCGCTTCCTGGACCTGCGCCGCGAGCGCATGCACCGCAACATCATGCTGCGTACGGCCGTGATCTCCGCGATCCGCCACAAGATGGTGGCGATGGGCTTCAACGAGATGGCGACGCCGATCCTGTCCGCGACCTCCCCCGAGGGCGCCCGCGACTACGTGGTCCCCTCCCGGGTGCACCCCGGCAAGTTCTACGCGCTGCCGCAGGCCCCGCAGCAGTTCAAGCAGCTGCTGATGATCTCCGGCTTCGACCGCTACTTCCAGATCGCGCCCTGCTTCCGCGACGAGGACGCCCGCGCGGACCGTTCGCCGGGCGAGTTCTACCAGCTCGACGTGGAGATGTCCTTCGTCGAGCAGGAGGACGTCTTCCAGCCGATCGAGAAGCTGATGACGGAGCTGTTCGAGGAGTTCGGCGGCGGCCGCCACGTCACCTCCCCGTTCCCGCGCATCCCCTTCCGCGAGGCGATGGCGAAGTACGGCTCCGACAAGCCGGACCTGCGCGCCAAGCTGGAGCTGGTGGACATCACCGATGTCTTCGAGGGCTCGGAGTTCAAGGCGTTCGCCGGCAAGCACGTGCGCGCGCTGCCGGTGCCGGACGTCTCCGCGCAGCCCCGCAAGTTCTTCGACCAGCTCGGTGACTACGCCGTCGAGCAGGGCGCCAAGGGCCTGGCCTGGGTGCGCGTGGCCGAGGACGGCACGCTCTCCGGCCCGATCGCGAAGTTCCTCACCGAGGCGAACGTCGCGGAGCTGACCAAGCGGCTCTCCCTGGCCCCCGGCCACGCCGTCTTCTTCGGCGCGGGCGAGTTCGACGAGGTCTCCAAGATCATGGGCGCGGTCCGGGTGGAGGCCGCCAAGCGGGCCGGCCACTTCGAGGAGGGCGTCTTCCGCTTCTGCTGGATCGTCGACTTCCCGATGTACGAGAAGGACGAGGAGACCGGCGGGATCGACTTCTCCCACAACCCCTTCTCGATGCCGCAGGGCGGCCTGGAGGCCCTGGAGACCCAGGACCCGCTGGACATCCTCGGCTGGCAGTACGACATCGTCTGCAACGGCGTCGAGCTGTCCTCCGGCGCGATCCGGAACCACGAGCCGGAGATCATGCTCAAGGCCTTCGAGATCGCGGGCTACGACCGTGACACCGTCGAGGAGAAGTTCGCGGGCATGCTGCGCGCGTTCCGCTTCGGCGCCCCGCCGCACGGCGGCATCGCCCCGGGCGTGGACCGCATCGTGATGCTCCTCGCGGACGAGCCCAACATCCGCGAGACGATCGCCTTCCCGCTCAACGGCAACGCCCAGGACCTGATGATGGGCGCGCCGACCGAGCTGGACGAGTCCCGCCTGCGGGAGCTGCACCTGTCCGTCCGGAAGCCGCAGCCGAAGTAACGCACAGCCAGACCCGAAGGGCTCGAAACCGGCACCGGTTTCGAGCCCTTCGGCTTGGGCAGGTCCTTCCCCGCCTCAGCCGTTCTGCTCGCTCTCCGGGTCGGGTGAGGCCCCGTCCTCCAGCAGCCGCTCGGCGATGTCGTCGGACCAGCGCTGGGCCCAGGCGCGCACGGCGGTGATCGCCGCCTCGTCCAGGCCGTACCTCGTGAAGTCCGCGACGGAGTAGAAATCCGTTCCGGTGAGGCGGGATTGGAGCGTGGGCAGGTCGAAGGGGTCGTGGGCGTGACGGCGGCCCAGTTCCTCCAGCTCCGGCAGGGAGAAGCGGGTCGCCGCGGCCTGGGCGTCGATGAGGTCGACGGCCGCGCCCCGGTCGTACAGGGCGCGGATCTTGGTGCCCACGGCGTCTTCGAGCGAGAGGACGGTGCCGTACTCGGTCAGCTCCGGTGGCTGCCAGAAGGCCTCTTTGTGCAGCGCGAGCGCGCAGGGCTCACCGGTCGGCGGGTCCGTGACGGTCAGCTGAGCGGTGAGCGGGGTGACGGCATCGGCCCGCACCTGCCGGCCCCGCGCCTCCAGGCCCGCGCCGACGGCACGGGCGATCCGGCCCATCGCCTCGGGGCTCTCGGTGGCGAAGTCGAGGTTCGCGTGCGGGCGTTGCAGCAGCCCGTGTGCCTGAAGTGCGTATCCGCCGGCCAGCACGAGGACGTGCTGGCTGCCGACGGAGACGACGTCCGCGAGGAGTCGTCGGTGGGGTTCGGGGAGGTTCACGGCATCCGTACTCTGCCAGAACCGTGGCGGGAAGCGCGTGCACCCCGCCCTCGGATCACTCAGGCCGACGGCTGTCCGGGGTCCGCGGGGTCGTCGGTGAAGAGGTCCTCGGCGCGCCCGACGGTACGGGCCTGCTCGAGCCAGCCCTCCACCCGGTGCAGATCGGTGCAGGTGCTGATGCGCTCACGGGTCTCCTCGGAGACGGAAAGGCCCCGCACTTCCAGAATGGCCAGCACTCCCTTGGCTTCGCCTTCGGCCACACCGTCGAGGTACGCCTTCTCGACGACCGTGCCCCGGCCGGGGAAGAAGTTGACGAACGTCACGATGTCCCTCCATTTGTCTCCAGCAGGGGTTGCCCCCAGTGCGGCGTCCAAGAACTGACCGAAGTAGCGGGCGGCAATCGGGTCCATCCCTGCGAGGGCGTGGCCCAGTGCCTCCAGTATGGCGTCGCCGTCCGGGCTGTTGGCGTGAGCCAGAGCCGAGAATGCGGCCATCGCGGGCTTCTCGGCCGCGCTTCTCGCGTCGGTGATCGCCGGAAGGTTGTCCGGACCGACCACCAGGGGACACGTCCGCTGGGCCGTCCATCCTCGCGTCCCGCAGTCGAACGGGCCTGTCGCCCACTTCGCCGTGGCTCGGTCCCGGCAGACCACGAGGAGCAGTACGGGCAGGCCGTACTTCGACTGCAGATAGGCGATGTAGTACGCCCAACTCGATTCCTTCTTCGTATCCCTCCGTTCCTGTGCCTCGATGGCCAGCAGGAAATCGTCACCGTCGGACGGATCGATACGCAGCACGGTGTCCACGTGCCGTACGAGCGGCCTGGTCTCCGTCACGTCGGTGGTGAGTGCGTACGCTGCCGCCTTCTCCGGTAAGTCGATACCCAACACCTCGAAGACGGGTGTCAGGATCTCAGGCCGCTCCTGGAAGATCCGGTGCATGCCTTCATGGGCTGATGTGACCATGCGCGCAACTTATGGGCAGTCGGGTACCACCTGCCCGGCCGATCCGGATGCGTTCACTCTTTCGAGGTCCGCAGGAACGTTCACATCGGTCGGGTCCGGGCGTGGCCGGTGCCGGCGCGCAGGAAGTACCAGCGGGCGAGTACGTCGCCGGCCACGGTCGTGTAGGCGTGGCCCAGGTGTGGAGCATCGTTGACGTAATAGATGGGAGTCGTCACGTAGAACGACTCCGCATCGTCGGACTTCGGTCCCCTGGTCTGCATGCTCCGCAAGCTTAGATGTGCCGCGTGCCAGGGCTTCCGGGGTTTTTACTCCGGTGCGCCGCCGAAGCGGTCCTTGTACGCCTGCAGGTCGTCCTCCGTCAGCTTGGCGAACAGGACCGGAGGGACCGTGAACGGGGTGCCGGCGGGGACGGAGGCGAGGGCCTTCGCGTCCTCCTGGGTGACCCAGACCGCGGTGTCGTCGGCCAGGGAGAACGCCTCTCGCATGGTCTTCGCCGTGGCCGGGATGAACGGCTCGGAGACCACCGCGTACAGGTGGATCAGGTTCATCGCGGTGCGCAGGGTGAGGGCCGCGGCGTCCTTGTCGGTCTTGATCTCCAGCCAGGGGGCCTTCTCCTCCAGGTAGGAGTTGCCGGCCGACCACAGGGCGCGCAGGGCGGCGGCCGCCTTGCGGAACTGGAGGGTCTCCATGTGCGACTCGTACTCGGCGAGGAGCGCGGCGATCTCCTCGCCGAGGCGCGCCTCCGCCTCGCCCGGCTCGCCGCCGGCCGGCACGTCGTCGCCGAAGCGCTTGCGGGAGAAGGACAGCACGCGGTTGACGAAGTTGCCGAGGGTGTCGGCGAGGTCCTTGTTGACCGTGGCGGTGAAGTGCTCCCAGGTGAAGGAGGAGTCGTCCGACTCGGGGGCGTTGGCGATCAGGAAGTAGCGCCAGTAGTCGGCCGGGAGGATCTCCAGGGCCTGGTCGGTGAAGACGCCCCGCTTCTGCGAGGTGGAGAACTTGCCGCCGTAGTACGTCAGCCAGTTGAAGGCCTTGACGTAGTCGACCTTCTTCCACGGCTCGCGGACGCCGAGCTCGGTGGCCGGGAACATCACGGTGTGGAAGGGGACGTTGTCCTTCGCCATGAACTCCGTGTAGCGGACGTCGGTGTCGACGTCGTACCACCAGGACTTCCAGTCGCGGTTCTCCGGGTCCTGGTCCGACCACTCCTTCGTCGCGCCGATGTACTCGATCGGGGCGTCGAACCAGACGTAGAAGACCTTGCCCTCGGCGGCCAGCTCCGGCCAGGTGTCCGCCGGGACGGGGACACCCCAGTCCAGGTCGCGGGTGATCGCGCGGTCGTGCAGGCCCTCGGTCAGCCACTTGTGGGCGATGGAGGAGGCCAGCTGCGGCCATTCCTTGTCGTGGCGGGCGACCCATTCGCGGACCTCGTTCTCCAGCTTCGACTGGAGGAGGAAGAGGTGCTTGGTCTCGCGGACCTCCAGCTCCGTGGAGCCGGAGATCGCCGAGCGGGGGTTGATCAGGTCCGTGGGGTCGAGGACCCGGGTGCAGTTCTCGCACTGGTCGCCGCGGGCCTTGTCGTAGCCGCAGTGCGGGCAGGTGCCCTCCACATAGCGGTCCGGGAGGAAGCGGCCGTCGGTGGGCGAGTAGACCTGGCGGATCGCGCGCTCTTCGATGAAGCCGTTCTCGTGCAGCTTGCGGGCGAAGTGCTGGGTGATCTCGCGGTTCTCGGGGGAGGAGCTGCGGCCGAAGTAGTCGAAGGCCAGCGCGAAGCCGTCGTAGACCGCCTTCTGGGCGTCGTGTGCCTGGGCGCAGAACTCGTCGACCGGGAGGCCCAGCTCCTTGGCGGCCAGTTCGGCGGGGGTGCCGTGCTCGTCCGTCGCGCAGATGTACAGGACCTCGTGGCCACGCCGGCGGAGGTACCGGGAGTACACGTCCGCCGGGAGCATGGACCCCACCATGTTGCCCAAGTGCTTGATTCCGTTGATGTACGGAAGGGCGCTGGTGATGAGGTGTCGAGCCATCGCGGGCTGCTCCCAGGTTGCTACGCGGGGTGACGGCCGCGGGTGTCTGTCGGTGTCCGCGGTCGTCTTCGAACCTTGAAAGCGTAGCCGACATGGGTGTGCCGCCCGCTCCCCGTTTTACGGGCTGAGAAGCGGACGGCACCGGGTGGGAGGGTGTTACGGGCGCCAGGCGGCGAGTACGCCCTCGTACAGCTCCGTGTCCGTCAGCTCGCGGGGGGCCGGGCCCGCGTGGAAGAAGGACGTGTTGCCGGTCTTCAGTTTGCGGAGGTAGTCGAAGGCCTTGTTGTCGGGCTCACCGAAGGCGACGAAGGAGAAGAAGACGGCGGGGTGCTTCTCGGCGGCCTCGGTGAGGGACTGGGTGGCGGGGGTCTTGGCGTCGGGGGCGCCGTCCGTCTGGAAGATCACCAGGGCGGGGGCGGCGGGGTCCGCGCTCTTCTCGTGGTGGGTGAGGACGGCTTCCACGGCGGCGTGGTAGCTGGTGCGGCCCATGCGGCCGAGGCCGGCGTGGACGTCGTCGATCTTCGTCTCGTGGTCCGGGGTGAGGGTGAGGTCGGTGGTGCCGTCGACCTCCGTGGAGAAGAAGACGACGTGGACCGTGGCCTCGGGGTCGAGGTGGGCGGCGAGGGCGAGGGTCTGGTCGGCGAGGGCCTGGGCGGAGCCGTCCTTGTAGTACGGGCGCATGCTCGCGGAGCGGTCCAGCACGAGGTAGAGCTTCGCTCGGGTGCCGGTGAGGTCGGACTTCTTGAGGGCGGTGGTGGCGGCCTTGTAGGCGGTGGTGAGGGAAGGGGTGCGGGACTTCACGCGGGTGAGGGGGAGGGCGGGTTTGGCCGGCCCCGCCTCGGCTTCGCCGTCGGCGCCGCTTTCGTCTCCGGCCGCACCGCCCGTGCGGGTTTCGTTGTCGGGTGCGGGTGCCCCCTGCGGGGCGGCCTCGCCGTCGGCGGCGGCCGGCTCCCGCTCCGGCTCTACGTCTGCGTCCGCGTTCGCGTCTACATCCGCGTCCACGTCTGCGTTCGCGTCTACGTCTGCCGTCGGTTCGGGTTCCGCGACAGCTTCGGCTTCAGCTTCAGCCTCGGCTGCCGGCTCCGCCTCGGCTTCGCCTTCGGCGCCGGTCTCGTTCCCACCCGCACCGCCCGTGCGGGTTTCGTTGTCGGGTGCGGGTGGCCCCTGTGGGGCGGCCTCGCCGTCGGCGGCGGCTGGCTCCGGCTCCGGCTCTACGTCTGCGTCCGCCTCCGCGTTCACGTCTGCCGTCGGTTCAGGCTCTGCGACAGCTTCAGCCTCCGCCGTCGGCTCCGCGACAGCTTCTGCCGTCGCTTCTGCCGTCGGCTCCGCGACAGCCTCCGCCGTCGGCTCCGCCTCCTCGGCGACCGGCTCCGCTTCCGGCTCGCTCTTCGCCGCCGGCTCCGGCTCCGGTGTCACCTCAGCCACCGGCTCCGCTTCGGCCACCGGCTCAGTCTCGACCCCGTGAACCGCTTCGGGTACCTGCTCGGCCTCAACCTCGTGATCCGCTTCAGCGGTCGGCTCGGCCTCAGTCACCTGCTCGGCCTCGGGCTCGGGCTCAGCCGCCGGCTTCCCCTCAGCCTCGGCCTCAGTTTCCGTTTCGGCCTCAGTCGCCTGCTCGGCCTTGGCCTTGGCCTCGGGCTCAGCCGCCGGCTCCGCCTCGGCCTCAGCCACCTGCTCCGCCTCAGCCGCCGGGGCCTCAGCCGCCGGCTCCGCCTCAACCACCGGGGCCGCCTCAGCCGCCGCTACTGCCTCCGGGGCCGGGGTCGCCTCCGGGGCCGGGGTCGGCTCCGAGGGCGGGGTCGCCTCCGGGGCCGGGGTCGCATCCGAGGTCGGGGTCGGCTCCGGGGTCGGGTGGGGTGGGGTTTGGGAGGTGGGGGGTGTCGGCTGGTGGGGCTCTGTGGCCTGGCGGGGGACCGTTACCTGGTCGAAGGCTGCCGTTACCAGGTCGTGTTCCTCGGGGGAGGAGGTGCGGGGCTCGGGGACCTGGGCGTTCGGGGCCGGGGTCGGGGACTGTTCGGCGGGCGCCGGTTCGGGGGCCGCGGTCGGTGAAGGGCGTCGGTCCGCACCCTCTGCCTCGGCGGTGCGCGTCTTGCGCCCTCGGCCGAATGCGTTCCGCAGGAGAGTGAGAATGCCCATGTGCGCAACCCTTCGCGTGAGTTGATGCCCGTCAATCCCTGGCCAGGACGGACACGTAAGGTTAGCGGCCCTACATTGCGTTTCGGTCGCTGGCCGAGGGGTCAATGGGGTGTCGTGATCGCCCGTGCCGCGGCCACCTCCTGGCGCAGCGGTTCCAGGACGCTGTCGGAGGGGCCCGTCAGGTCGGTGCGGACCGCGGTGAGGGTCTCCGCCCGGCGCACGCCCTCCGACAGTTCGCGCAGCTGCAGGGCCACCTGGTCGATCTCGGCCGCCGACGGCGGCCGGGCGCCGTGGCGGACGCGGACGCGGGCCGCCGTGGTGGCGTCGACGATGCGTTCCACGGCGACCACCAGCGGCCACCAGGCGGCGGCGCGGCGGCCGGTGGGCGGTGGTTCGGTCAGGGCCCGCTGGAACTCGGTGCGGATGGTGGACAGGTCGCGGTAGAGGCGGCGGCGCATGCGGGCGCGGGCGGCGGGCTCGGTGTCCTGGCCGAATGCCGCCTCGACGTAGGCCGCCGTGTCCGCGACCGCGTCGGCCAGCCGGTCGCCGACCCGGGTGTGCCAGCTCTCCGGCCAGAGCAGATAGCCGGCGACCAGGGCGATCGCGCAGCCCATGAGGGAGTCCAGGAGGCGGGGCAGCAGAAGGGCCGTGCCCTGGTGGTTCAGGATGTCCGAGAGGAGCAGGATCACGGGGGTGATCGCCGCGGTCTGGTAGCCGTAGCCGCGGGGGGTGAGGGCCGGGATCAGCGGGGCGAGGACGAGCATCACCGGGACGTCCCACCAGCCACGGGGCACCTCCGCCAGGACCGCCGCCGCGATCACCAGCCCGGCCACCGTGCCCAGCGCCCGCAGCAGGGCCCGGGAGAACACCGAGCCGAAGTCCGGCTTGAGGACGAAGGTGATCGTCAGGGCCACCCAGTAGGAGCGGGGGACCGCGACGAGCGAGACCAGGGCCTGGGCGATGCCGATGCAGACGGCCAGGCGCAGACCGTAGCGCCAGGAGTTGGCGGAGAGGACGACGCTGCGGGCCGCGCGGGCCGTGCGGATGCCGAGGGCGGCCGGGCGGCCGAGGCGGTCGTCGATGCCTCGTGGGTCGATGTCCGGGGTGGTGACGACCTCGGCGGCGTGGCGCAGGGCGTGGTCGACGGCCCGGGCCGTCTCGGTGGTGGGGGCGGGCAGGACCGGCAGGGCCACCGGGCCCGTGCGGCCGGTCTCGACGGCGTCGGCCAGGCGGCGGACCGCTTCGGGGACCTGGGGCGGGAGCGGACGGCCGCCGAGGTGGACGGCGGGCGCCGCCTCGACCACCGGGGTCATCGCGTTCAACTGGGCGAGCAGCCGGGTGAGTTCGCGGCTGCGGCCGTGGTGGCGGGCACGGTGGGCGAGGACGAGGTCGTAGGCCTGGTTGAGGGACTGGGTGACGTGGAAGCGGGTGGCGGTGTAGCGGTCCGGGTCGCCGCAGGCGGCCAGCAGGTCGGCCACCTTGCGGTACGTGGCGGCGACGGACGCGCGTTCCGGCACCCCCGCGCGCAGCGGCCAGGCGAGCAGCGCCAGGGCGAGGACGAGCAGGCCGCCGCCGGTCATCAGGGCCGGAGCCACCCACCAGGGCCCGGGCAGCGGAAGTCCGGCGCCGATCACGGCGTTCAGGAGCAGCAGCAGGCCCGATACGGAGGCCACCGCGCCGATCGTCGAGATCATCCCGGACACCAGCGCGACGACGGTGACGGCGGCGACCGCGACCCATCCCCTGCCGTACACCTGGGAGCCCACGATGACGCCGACGGCGCCGACGAGCTGCGGGACGGCGATGTTGATGACGCGCATGCGGTAGGCGTCGGCGGTGTCGCCGATGACGCCGTTCAGGGCGCCCATGGAGGCGAGCGCGCCGTATGCGGGCTGCCCCGCGGCGAGGCCGATCGCCAGGGGGAGCGACAGGCCGGCGGCGGCCCGGGCCATCGCGGGCCGGTTGAGGGGCGCCCGGTGGGGTTGGAGGTTCCGGACCAGCCAGTCGGGAGGGGTGAGGCCGATGGGGAACTCGCGGGACATGCGCCCATTATGACCGCTTCGACCCGGCCCACCCGGGGTCGTCCTCGCTGGTGGAGCCCGGCGCGTGGGGTTCGCCCGTCCACGGTGCCCGGCGCTCGTCGGTCCCGGCCAGGAATGTCCCCAGTACCTCATTGAACTCCTCCGGCCGTTCCAGGTTCGGCAGATGGGCCGCCCCCTCGACCACGTGCAGTACGGAGCCGGGGATCGCCGCGTGCATCGCCTTCGCGTCCGCGACCGGGGTGTAGGTGTCGTCGGCGCCGGTCACGAGGAGCGCGGGGACGGTCACCTCGGTCAGCAGGGTGCGGTAGTCGGGGCGTTCGGCGCGGCCGCGCAGGGAGGCCGCGGCGCCCTCGGGGGAGGTGGCCGTCATCATGCGGTGGACGTGGGCCTTGACCTCGGCGTCGGCGTACGGGGCGACCATCCTGTCCAGGACCTCGTCGGCGTAGCCGCGCAGGCCCTCGGCGAGCAGCCGGTCGGCCAGCGCGTTGCGGCCCAGCCTGCCCTCGGGCGTCTCGGGGTCGGGGAAGGTGTCCGCGAGGACCAGGCCCCGGACGCGGTCGCCGAAGCGGGCGTAGCACTCCATGGCGATCTGGCCGCCCATCGACAGGCCGGCCAGTACGAAGGAGCCCACGCCCAGGAAGTCCAGGAGTTCTTCGATGTCCCGGGCGTGCCGGGAGAGCGGGACCGTGCCGGGGGTCACCGGGGAGGCGCCGTAGCCGCGCAGGTCGGGGGCGATCACGCGGCGGCCGGCGCAGAAGGCGGCCAGCTGCGGGGCCCACATCGTGCGGTCGAAGGGGTGGCCGTGGACGAGGACGAGGGGGGCCGGGGAGGAGACACCGGGGTTCCCTTTGTCCTCGTATGCGAGGAAGGGGCTCATGTGATCGACCCTAGGCACCCCCAACTCCTCGGTGCAATAAAATCTTTGCCCTCGGTGCAATGTGGTGTGCCTTGCGGCAGGGGGGCTCGTGGACGACTACCGGCGGATCGCCGACCGGATCGCCGCCGACATCGCCGGCGGCCGGCTCCGGCCCGGGCAACGGCTGCCGCCGCAGCGGGCGTTCGCCCGGCGGCACGGGATCGCCGCCTCGACGGCGGGGCGGGTGTACTCCGAACTCGTAAGCCGGGGGCTGGTGGTGGGCGAGGTCGGGCGCGGCACGTTCGTACGGGCCACCGCGCCGGACCGGCAGCCGGGGCACGCGCTGACCGAGGCGGCCGGCGGCGCGCCCGTGAACCTGGAGCTCAACTACCCGTCGGCCCCCGGCCAGCCGGAGCTGCTGGCCCCGGCCCTCGCGCCGCTGCTGCGGGCGGACGCGCTGGCCGAGGCACTGCGGCCCGCCCCGGCCGCCGGCACCCCCGCGGCCAGGGAGGCGGTCGCGGGGCTGTCGGCCCCCGGCGGTCCGCGGCCCGATCCCGGCCGGATCCTCTTCACCGGCAACGCCCGTCAGGCCATCGCCGCCACCCTCGCCTCCCTGGTCCGGCCGGGCGGCCGGGTCGGTGTCGAACCGCTCACGTATCCGCTGGTCAAGGAGATCGCGGCGCGGCTCGGCAGCACCCTCGTACCGCTCGCGGCCGACGAGCGGGGGCCACTGCCCGCATCCATCGCCGCGGTCCACCGCGCCGCTCCCCTGTCCGCCGTCTACCTCCAGCCGGTCCTGCACAACCCGACCTCGCTGACCGTGGACGCGGAGCGGCGGGCGCAGCTGGCCGATGTCATCCACAGCCTGGGGATACCGGTCGTGGAGGACCGGATCTGGTCCTTCCTGCACGCCGGCGGCGAACCCCCGCTCGCCGCGCTCGTCCCGGACCTCGTCCACCTCGTCGACGGGCTGTCCAAACGGGTCGCGCCGGGGCTCACCATCGGGTTCGTCGTCGCACCGGCCGACCGGGCCGGTGCGGTGGCGCGGGCCGTCAGGTCCGGCGGGTGGAACGCGGGGTCCTTCGCGCTGGAGGCGGCCGTGCGGTGGATCGGGGACGGGACCGTGGACCGGCTGGTCGCCGCCAAGCGGCGGGACGCCGGGCGGCGGCAGCGGCTGGTCGCGACGGAGCTGGACGGTTTCGCCGTACGGTCCGATCCGGCGGCCTACTTCGCCTGGTGGCAGCTGCCCGCGCCCTGGCGGGCCGACGCCTTCACCGCGGCTGCCCGGGCGCACGGGATCGCCGTCACACCGGGTACGGCCTTCTCGGTCGGGCCGGGCCGTGCCCCGGACGCCGTCAGGCTTGGACTCGCGTCGGCTCCGGAGCCGGATCTGGCGTGGGCGCTGCGGACCCTCGCCGCCCTCGCGCGCGACGGGACAGCCGCGGACGGCGGGTGAGCCAGGCCGTCAGGGCCACCGCGAGGCCGAGGCCCAGCAGCAGCCAGGCGACCGTGCGCAGAGTGGCGGTCAGGGCGTCGTAGACCGCACCCGCGGCCGGATGGGACACATCGGCCGGCAGGCCGGCGAGGGTGAGACCGCGGCCGACGGCGACGGCGAGCGCGAGCAGGGCGCCGCCCAGGGCCGTGCCCAGCCCGGTCGCGACGACGGCGCGGCGGCGGCCGACGGCGAGGGTGATCCCGGCGCCGGCGAAGACGACGGCCGCGACCGGGAGCCAGAAGCCGGCGACTTCGAGCACGCGGAACCCCTTTCTCAGCTGGGTCACTTCGCCCGCCGGGAGCAGCGGGACGGCGGTGTGCTGCACCGGGATGCGCGCGGCGAGCGGCACATGGTCCTGGGTGAGCTGGCGTTTGACCTCGTCGGTGACGGGGGCGAGGTCGACGGTGAGCGGCTGCGCGCGCCCGTCGTCCGCGTCCTCGGCGCGCAGGGCGCGCAGCACCGCGTCGTGCGTGACCCGGTTCCCGGTGTCCCAGGCCAGCCGGAAGGCGCGGGTCTGGGTGAAGGAGCGCACCGCCTCGTGCACGAACGGCGCGACCGAGCCGCGCATCGGGCGGACGTCCATCCGGTGGTCCACCTCGCGCACGAGGTCGTCCCCGACCGTTGCCACGACGGCGTCCCGCACGTCCGGGTCGGCGGCGAGCGGAGCCATCGTGGTGACGTACCGGCCCGTGTCGGCGAGTCCGTACGCCGCCCAGGCCGCCAGCGCGCCGAACGGCACGAGCAGGCAGGACAGGGCGATCAGTACGGCCGACAGGGCACTCCTGATGCGTGGGGACACGCTTCAAGGCAAGGACCCGTCGCCCCGGTGCGCGAGCGATATGACTGCATTCGGGCGAAAAGTCAAGCTGAACGGCTGCGCCGACTGGCGGGTCCGGGGATTCCGTTCTCCGGTGGAGGCCTCACCCGAACGGGTGTTTCCTGGTGCTGGGGACGGTGGAGGGAATCACAGGGGAGTGCGTGGGCCCCGGACGGAGACCGGCCGGGGCCCACGCGCGTGACGCATGCTCAGCGCACTCGGTGCCCGGCAGCGTCCTCGTGGGTGTAGAAGCGGTAGAAGAACACCGCGAAGGTGACCGCCGAGACCGCCAGCGACATGCCCACGGACCTCAGGATCGATTCGCCGCCCTGGCTGTACAGGAACCCGAACGCACAGCCGATGAACGCGGTCCAGGACAGCGCGTGCACCTCCCGGCGCATGCGCGGGGCCAGCGTCAGAAGGGCCATGAGCGCCGCCGCGAACACGATCGCCGTGACGAAGCCGAACAGTACGTTCCAGCCGGTGATGGGACCGCCGCTGCGGCGGTTGGCCGCGGCCCAGTAGCCGTAGACCAGGCCCAGCACGACCGGCACGGCCAGCCGGGCGATCCGATGGGTGCGTTCGTCGAAGACGTTGGGCGTGGGGCCCCGGGTCACCGCCTTCCGGGCGGGTCCGGGCACGCCTTCGGGTGCGGGCGCCGCTTGAGCCATGAGAGCACTCCTCTCTCTCCTCGCCCCCGTTTTCCAGGGCACACCTGCGGGTACGGCCTGGCAAGTCGGCCGGGAGAGTGACGAGTGCCCGGATGCGGCCGGATTCCTCCCGTGCTTCTCTGAAGAAAAGGAGGCTGCCCGCCGTGACGGAGATGGAGTACCGGCGCCGGCGGCAGCCGCTGCGGGTCCGCGGGCGGAGCATCGCATGGGCGGTGCCCCTGCTGCTGCTCGTCGCCATCGCGCTGCTGGACTTCAACACCTCCGAGCGGTTCCGGATCATCTCCTGGATCGTCCTGGTCCCCGGCATCTCCGCCGCGCTCTGCGGGGTGTGGACGACGGCCGGCTTCGCCGTGCTGTCGGTGGTGACGTACGTCGTCGTGGACAGCGCCTGGCCCGGCGAGTACCAGGCCGGGCTGGCCGACTTCGTCCTGGTCGCGCTCGGCGGCGCCCTGGCCACGCTGGCCTCGGCCGTGCGGGTGCGCCGGGAGCGGCAGATGCTGCACATGCTGGACATCGCCGAGACGACCCGCCGTACCGTGCTGCGCCCGCTGCCGCCGGACTGGGCGGGGCTGCAGCACGCGGGCGTGTACCTGGCCGCCGACGTCGACGCCCGGGTCGGCGGCGACTTCTACGACATCCAGCCCGGCCCGCACGGCACCCGCGTCCTCGTCGGGGACGTACAGGGCAAGGGCCTGGGCGCGGTGGAGGCGGCCGCCGCGCTGCTCGGCACCTTCCGGGAGGCCGGCTACCACGAGCCGGAGCTGATGACCGTCGCCGAACGGCTCGAGGTGCGCATGCGCCGGCACCGATGGCACACCGCCGCCCTCGGCCACGACGACGGCGACCGCTTCGCCACCGCCGTCCTCATCGGCTACCCCGAGGACGACCCGGACACGGTCGAACTGGTCAACTTCGGCCATGAGCCGCCGCTCGCCGTCGGCCCGCACGGCATCCGCGCCCTGCCGAGCGCCGACGGACTCCCCCTCGGGCTCGGCGACCTCACGGACGACCGCCCCCGGGTGCACCGGGTACCGCTGGGCCGCGAGGAGACCCTGCTGCTGATGACCGACGGGGTGACCGAGGCGCGCGACGGGACCGGGGCGTTCTACGAGCCGGCCCGGGGGCTGGCCCGGGCCGTGCTGGCCGACCCGCGACTGGCCGAGCCCCGGCGGCTGGTGCGCAGGGTCCGCGACGGCGTGCTGCGGCACAGCGGCGGCCGCCTGGTGGACGACACCACGGTCTTCGCGGTCCGGCGGACCGCGGGCGAAGGCCCCGAACGGGGACGTTTGCTGTCCTGAGCCCCGCCTTTGCAGCAGCAGCGGTTACGGTGCTGGCTGCAGAGCGATCTACAGGGGGAGGGGACGATGCCCGGAACCGTGCTGCTGCTGGCGGCCTCGCCGCTGGGCAGGGGACGCCTGGTGGACGCGGCCGGTGTGCTGCCCGTGCTGGCCGCGGTCGCCCCTGCCGTACTGTCCGGCACCGACACCGCCAACGTGGTCGAACTCGCCGATCCGCTGGAACCGCAGGCCGTCCTCACCCGGCTGCGCGCCGCCGCGGCCGCGCCCGGACCGCTCACCGTGTACATCACCGGGCAGCTGCACCTGGACCGGCGTCAGCACCTGCCCCACCTCGCGCTGGCCCGCACCACCCCGGCCACCGTCCGCTACACCGCGCTGCCCTGGCACTGGATCCGGGAGGAGCTGCGGCTGCGCTCCGCGGGCGACACCGCGCTCGTCGTCGACCTGCACGCGGACGCGGAGGCCTGGCGGCACCTGGCCGAGCGGCCGCTGGACTCGGGGCGTACCGCGGCGGTGTACGGACGTGTCGCGCCTGCGGCGGGCGGGCGGCGGGGCACGGCCGAGCCGTCGTACATGAAGGCGGTGGCGACGCTGCTGCGCAGTGGGCACCGGCCGCCTCTCGGGGAGCTGCATGAGCGGGCTTGGGGGAGGATCGCCGACGTGAGTGCCGGCCGCGACCTGGTGCTGGCCGGCGTCGGAGGGCTCGTCCCCGGAGGGGGCCTTCCCGGGGGCGTCCTCCCCGGAGGCGCTGTCCCCGGAGGGGGCCTTCCCGGGGGCGTCCTTCCCGGTGGGGGCCTCCCCGGGGGCTTCGCCCCCCGCCCCCCGTATCGGCCTGAACGGCCTCGTCCTCAAACGCCGGACGGGCTGGATGGGGTGGCGGTCCGCCCTGGGGTGCCGGGTGGTGTGGGGGTTCGTCCTCAAGCGTCGGACGGGCTGGATGGGGTGGCGGTCCGCCCTGGGGTGCCGGGTGGTGTGGGTGTTCGTCTTCAAGCGTCGGACGGGCTGGATGGGGTGGCTGTTCGTCCTCGGGTGCCGGATGGTGCGGGTGTTCGGGCTCAGGGGCCGGACGGGTGGGGAGTGGGGCAGTCCGGTGATGTGGGGGATCCGCATGCCGCCATCAGTGCTGCCGTGCAGGCCGGGCGGCATGTCGATGCCGATGGGATTGCCGCGTGGCTCGAGCGGAGTGCGGTGCAGGCGGGTGGGGCCGCCTCCGACGAGGCGTTGCACTGGGCCGAAGTGCGGGCCGATCTGGCCATGTTCGCGGGGGACGCGGTACGCAGCTGCCGGGCCTGGCTGGACGTCGCCGGGGTGCGGCTGGCCGCGGGGCAGTCGGTGGACGCGCCCGCCGTGGAGGCGGCCGCGGACCGGGCCCACCACCAGTGGGGGTGCATCGAGGACGGGGCGCGGGCCCGTGAACTCGGGCCCGCGCTCGCCGAGTTGCGGCAGCGGGTGCCGGGCCGCCGGCGGGGCGCGCTGGAGGACGTCCAGCGCGCCCTGCGGCAGCTCCAGGCGACTCAGAGCGGCCCGGCGGCAGCCAGGTAGCGGCCCTGCGGCGGTCCGGCGGCAGCCAGGTAGCGGCCCTGCGGCGGTCCGGCGGCAGCCAGGTAGCAGTCCTGCAGCGGCCCCGCGGCAGCCAGGTAGCGGCCCTGCAACAGCCGCGCGGCAGCCAGGTGGCAGTCCTGCAGCGGCCCGTTGGCAGCCCGGCAGCTCCGTAGGCCGGTAGCGGATCAGCAGCAGCTCGCCGGCGGATCGGTAGCGGTCCGGTGGCAGCTCCGTAGCGGTCCGGCAGCGGTCCGGTGGCAGCTCCGTAGCGGTCCGGCAGCGGTTTCGAGGCGGCTCGGTGGCAACCCCGCAGGGGCCGGCGCTACTTGGTGAAGGTGAAGTACTTCCAGGGGCCGTACGTCGTGGAGTTCACCGTGTCGCCCGAGGAGCCGTTGATGTAGTCCGAGCGCATCCGGAAGCGCCAGCCGACGTCCTCGCCGTGGTTGCCGGTCACCTCGACCTTGGAGGTGCCGTTGGAGGCGAGCTTGAAGTACTTCGAGTCGCCCGGGTACCACTTGCCCTGGTAGTACACCTGGAAGTCGAAGCGCTGGTGGCGGTTCGGGTAGTACGGCATCTTCGTGGTGAACAGCGGGTTCCTGGACTTGTGGAAGAAGTAGTAGGTGTGCCCCCACGCGCCCTTCGCCCTGTAGTGGCCGCCGACGGACGTGGACACGCTCACCTTGGCGCCGACCGTGCTGGAGACCGACCGTGACTGGTAGCGGGAGTCGCCCGAGAACTTCGCGGTGACCTTGGCGTCCCGCGTCAGGTCCAGGGTGACCGACAGGTCGCCGTGCGCGTTGACCTTGCCGGACTTCACCAGCTTGTTCGGCCTGTCGGAGCCGAACGGGTCGGCCCAGATCTCCACGGTGCGGTTCTTGTACGTCGTCCCCAGGTGGGCCGTGAACTTCACGTCCTTGCCGTAGGAGTACACCTTGCCGTTGTTGTCGATCGTCAGCGACGGCTTGGCGCGGGAGACGTCGACGGTGTCGGCGGCCTTGGCGGACGTGTGCGCGGCGTCGCCCTCGTAGGTCACCGTGTAGGTGACCCTGCCGCCGGACGGAGGCGTGTCGGTGAAGCTGAACGCGCCCGCGCTGCCCAGGGTTTTGGTGCCGAGGGACTTGCCGTTCGGCGACTCCATGTCGGTGCGGGTCACCTTCAGCGGGGTGCCCGCGGGCAGGGCCGGCCCGGCGGTGAGCTTGCCGCTGACCTTGAGGGACTTGGCGCGGGACGCGGTCGACGGAGCGCTGACGGTCAGGGCTGCCTGGTACTTGCGGGGCTCGTCGACCCGGTGCAGCCGGGTGGACTCCCCCGAGCCCGTCTGCACGAACAGCTGCGAGCCGTCCGCCGACCAGCTGATCGCGTGCGCACCCCACGGCATCCAGTCGTGCGCGAGGTTGCGGACGCTGGGCTTGTCCGGGCCGCCGGTGAAGACATAGGTGTCACCGATGTCGTCGGTGTCGAGGACGGTGGCCGCGACGGTGCCGTCCGGGGCGATGCTCACCGTCTCCGGCTGGTCCTTGACCGGGTAGGTGCGCACCTCGGCCAGGTCGGAGAGCCGGTACTCGGTCAGGGCCCGGGTGCCGGGGCCGGCGACCACGACGTTCTGTCCGTCGGGCGTGAGCGCCGCGTCCTTGTAGAAGCCGCCCTTGTCCTCGGTGACGCGGATCGCCGGGGTGCCGGAGGACACGTCGTACACGATGATCGGGCCGGAGCTGATGCCCGCGTCCAGGGCGAGCAGCGTGCCGGGGTTGTCCGGATCCGCGTACAGCTTGGGCGGACTGGCGAAGTCGTGACCGGCGGCCAGGTCCAGGGTGACCTTCGGCGTCCCGCCGGTCAGGTCGACCACGCCCAGACCGGATTCCCACTGGTCGCCGTACCCGAACCAGATCTTTCCGTCGGCGTAGGCGAGCCGGGAGGGGATGGTGCCGGTGCCGGTCGGGTACTCGGCGGTCTGCTTGAGCTGTGCGGTGTCGATCGCGACGATCTTGTCGGCGCCGTAGACCGCCGCGTACAGGGTGCTGCCGTCCGGGCTCAGATCGAGGTCCTTGACCTGCGGCAGCCCGGTGATCGTGCCGACCACCCGGCCCGTGGAGTCGGTGACCACGATCTGGTTGTGGTAGCCGTCGGCGAGGAAGACGTGCTGGTGGACACCGTCCACCACGGTGTCTCCGGCGTCCTGGAGCGGGATGGGCCGGTCGGTGTCGGCGTACGACGGCGCGGCGAGCGCCATCGAGCCGACGAGGGCCGCCAGTGCAGCGGCAGCGGGAAGAGTGCGCATACGCACGGTGATTCGAACCCCCCGGAACGAATGATGAAGGGCGCCACGCGGGCACGGGCACGTGTGAGCCCCCTGTGTGCCGTGTGTGCCGTGTGTGCCTCGTGTGGCGAGTGCGCAAAGACTAGGTCATGCCACCGACAAAAGCGCCAGTGCCCCCGAGACCAGCGTGCGGACACCCGGGGCGACCATGGACAGGTCGGGCGCGAAGTGCGGGCTGTGGTTGCTCGGCACGGCCGCGAACCTCTCCTCGAAGCCCTCGCCGGGCGCCTTCTCCCACACCTCGGCCGGGGTGGTGGTCACGAACCAGTACGCGTACGGGACCCCGTCGGGCGCGAGCTGCGGGAAGTCCTCGCTGCCCATCGCGGGGCCCGGGTCGAACACCGTGCCCGCGCCGAACACCTCGCGGTGCACGGCGGCCACGACGGCGTCCGTGCCGGCGTCGTTGACCGTGGCGGGAAAGGTGCTGCCGACGGTGACCTCCGGTTCGCGGGGACAGCCGGCGGCCAGGCACTCGCCCTGCGCGATGCGCCGGATCGCGGCCAGCATCCGCTCGCGCACCTCCTCCGACTGGGTGCGCAGGTTCAGGGAGATGCGGGCCTCGGACGGAATGATGTTGTGCCGGGTGCCCGCCTCGATACGGCCCACGGTCAGCACCGCGGACTCACGGGCGGCCAGCTCCCGGGAGACCACCGTCTGCAGCCGGGTGACCAGGTGGGCGGCGGTCACCACCGGGTCCACGGTCGACTCCGGCCGCGAACCGTGCCCGCCGCGGCCGTGCACCACGATGTCCACGTCCGTCGCCGCCGACATGATCAGGCCCGGCGCGTGCGGGTACAGGCCGGCCGGGCCCGGGGCCGCGTGCTGCCCGAGCAGCACGTCCGGGCGTCCGAAGCGCTCGTACAGCCCGTCCGCCACCATCCGGGCCGCGCCCTGGCCGGTCTCCTCGGCGGGCTGGCCCACGGCCAGCAGGGTGCCGTTCCAGGTGTCCCGTCCGGCCGCCAGCGCGGCGGCCGCGCCCGCGAGCCAGGTGACGTGCAGATCGTGGCCGCAGGCGTGCATCACCCCGTCCGTCCCGGAGGCGTACGGCAGCCCGGTCTCCTCCTTGACCGGCAGCGCGTCCATGTCGGCACGCAGCAGCACGGTCGGCCCGTCCCCGTTGCGCAGTACCCCCGCGACACCGGTGCCGCCGATTCCCCCGGCCGTCTCGAACCCGGCCTCCGTGAGCCGGTCGGCCAGCTTCCCCGCGGTGCGGTGCTCGCGCAGGGACAGCTCGGGATGGCGGTGCAGGTCGCGGTAGAAGTCCTCCAGGTCCGGGACCGGGAGCCGGTCGGTGAGGTCCAGGGCGGTGCGCGCTGCGGCAGAGGTCACGGGGCCAAGATAGGCCTCCGGCGGGACGAGGGGGGAGTGTCCCGTCGGGGCCGGCCCGGCGTGGCCCGGCCTGCCGGGAGGTCCGGTCAGGGGCGGGCGTGCAGGGCGTGCTGGGCGAACTGCGCGGCCGGCGGGGCGTCCGCCGCCCGGGCCGGCCCCGCGTTCGCCGCCGTGATCAGGGCCGCGACCGCCAGCACGGCCGCGGCCACCCCCCTCATGGCGGGGGTGCCCTGGCTCGGGCGGAGCCGGGAGTGAGGCAGCGCGGTGGGGCGTCCGTAGGGGGCGGATGTACGACCGAGCACGACGACCTCGCAACAACAGCGACGTGTTAAGCATGCTTAATCCGCCGTTTAACCTAGGGGTTGGCGCACCCGAACGGCAAGAGGTGCCAAGGGAGTTGGGGGAGCAGGGGATGCGGGAACGAGACGATCCGGAGGTCGTCGGGCGGCGCGTGCAGCAGCTGCGCACCGAACGCGGACTGACCCAGCGGCAGCTGGCCGAGCCCGCCTACACACCCGCCTACATCTCCACCCTGGAGGCGGGCCGGGCCCGTGCCTCCGACGAGGCGCTGCGGCACATCGCCGGCCGGCTCGGCGTCGCCTTCGAGGAACTGGCCGTGGGCCGGCCCGCCCACCTCGCCACCGACCTCCGGCTGCGCCTCACCGGAGCCCAGCGCACCCTCGCCGACGGCAGGGCCGAGGAGGCGGCCGCGCGGTACGCCGCCCTGCTCACGGAGGCCGAGACCCACGCGCTCGACGCCGAACGGGCCACCGCCCTGCTCGGCCTCGGCGAATGCGCCCTGGAGACGGGCGAACTGGAGCAGGCGCGCGCGTACTTCGAGCGGGCCGAGGCGGGACTCGCCGGGGAGTCCCTGCCGGCCCGGGTGCCCGCCGTCCGCGGCCGGGCCGTCGCCCACTACCTCGCCGGTGAACTCCGCTACGCCGTCTACCTGCTGGAATCCACCCTCGACGAGCTGAACCGCGGCGGACTGCACGACCCCGACGCACTGCTGCTCCTCTACGCCGGCGTCATCGGCCCCTACATGGACATGGGCGCCCACGCCCGCGCCGCCCAGGCGGCCGAGTTCGCCCTCGCGCTCGCCCTGCAGGCCGGCGACCCCGCGCTGATCGCCCGGATGCACCGCTCCGTCGCCCGCACCCTGCTCGCCGAGGGCCGGATCGCCGAGGCCGACGCCTCCCTCGCCAAGGCGGCCGAGCTGTACCGTCGGCTGCAACTGCGCACCGAACTCGCCAACTGCCACTGGATGCGCGGCTACGTCTGCGCGCAGAACGGCGAACTGGACCGCGCCGAGGCGGAGTTGCGGCAGGCCCACACCATGCTCTCGGAGACCCGGGCCGCGCTCTACCGCAGCCAGGCCGCGGTGGAGCTCGCCGACGTCCTGCACCGGCGCGGCAGGTCCGAGGAGGCGGCGGAGCTGCTGGGCGGGGTCCTCGGTGACTTCTCCTCCGAACGCGGTGCCGTCCACGCGGCCGCCGCGCACCGGCTGCTCGGCATCATCGCCGAGGACGCCCGGGACACCGAGGCCGCCGAGGAGCACTACGTCCGCGCCCTCAGCCTCCTGGAACGGGCCGGCGCGGCCGGCGACCTCGCCGATCTGTGCCGTCTGCTGGGCGACCTCCTGCGCCGCACCGGCCGGGTGGAGGCGGCCCTGGACGCCTACCGCACCGGCCTGGGCCACCGCACGGCCCCCGGCACCACGACCTTGGGACCGGCCCCGGCACAGCCCCCGCTGTGAGGAGGGAGGTCCGGCACGGAAGCCTGCCGGTGCCGGAGTCGGTGCCGGCGTCGGAGTCGGCGGGCGGTCGTGCGGCAGCCTGTCGGACGCGGCGGGCGGTTGTGCGGCAGTCTGCCGGAGTCGGGTGCGGTCGTGCGGCAGTCTGCCGGTGTCCGCGGGCGGGCGTACGGAAGTCTGCCGGTGTCCCCGAGCTGCCGTGCCGTGTTCAGACCTGGGCGCGGCCTTTTCTGCGCACGTCCGCCAGGCGCAGCGCGCCCACCTGGACGGCGGCCTGGGTCGCGTCGTTCGGTACGTTGCCCAGCCCGCCGTTGGTGAGCGCGAAGGCGTCCTCGCCGACCCGGACGGCGGCCACGTCCATCGTCAGCACGATCTCCTCCTCGTCCTCCGTCGTGGTGGTGAGCGTGACGCGCAGCCCCTGGCGCACGTCCCCGACCTCCGGCAGCGGCGCGTCGGCGACCTGGACGTCCTCGATCAGGCCGTTCTCCGAGTCGGCCGTGAACCGGGCGCACTGGACCGGCATGGTCCGCAGCCAGGCCAGCTGGGTGTCGATGTCCGCCGGGCGGCGTGCTCCGATCTGGTAGCGGAGCTGGGCGTCGGTGTCGGCGTCGTCGAGGCCGACGGCGACCCGGGCGGGGGCGCCGAGGAGTTCGTCGCTGTAGAGGGTGTCGAGCAGGCGCTGGCACTCCCCGGCCGTGGTGGTGGCCTTCAGCATGCCGTCCCGCCAGGTCGCCGCCCCGCGCGTCGCGGACCAGGGGGCGCCGAGGTCGGTCTCCGTGAGCAGCGCGGCCCGGGCCTGGTCGTCGGTGAGCGCGGATCCGTCGCCGCGGGCCGACGTCTTCGGCGCGGCCGAGGGTGAGTCGATCGTCGGGAGGGGCTGCTGCGCGGTCGGCGGATGCTCCAGGCCGAGGGTGGCGCAGCCGGTGAGGGACAGGAGGCCGACGGCGAGAGCGGCGAGCGGGCGGACGCGGGGGCGTATCGCAGCGGTCATCGGGGTGCCTCCTGGGCGGGGCGAGGGGGTGCCTGCTCTCACGGCACCATCGCCCGGTCCCGCCCACCAGCGCTCCGGGCCGTCCGGGTGAGGGGGTACGGGGGCTGAGGGCCAGGGGACGAAGGGCCACGGGAGTGAAGGGGTGGGGAGGTGAGGGCCGTGGAGGTGAGGGCCGTAGGGGGAGCGGCCACAGGGATGGGCGGCCACGGGGGTGGGCGGCCACGGGGACGAAGGGCCCGGGGTGAGGAGCCGCAGGAGTGAGAGGGGAAGGGAAATCCGTGGCCCGCGCGACGGCGGCGCTGTTACGGTCGCCCCATGCAGCGCGCCCAGCAGTGCCCGAACAGCACGACGACGCCGGAGACCGTCCCGGCGCGCTGACTCCTGACCAGTCCGAAGCCCCGGGGCGAACGCCCCGGGGCTTCGGCGTGCACCGGGGTGTCCGCCTCCCGCACCGAGGAGCCCCCACCATGAACGACCGCATGAACGACCGCATGTCCGGCCGGATGAACGACCGCGTGCCCGAGCGGAAGTCCGACCGCCTGCCCGACCACCGCCGCCTCGGCCGTGAACTCGGCCTGTTCGACACCGACCCGCTGATGGGCGCGGGCCTGCCCTACTGGCTCCCGGACGGGGCCGTCGTACGCCACACCCTGGAGGAGTACATCCGGGAGGCCGAACGCGCCGCCGGATACCGGCACGTGTACTCCCCCGCGCTCGGCAAACGCGAGCTGTACGAGATCTCCGGGCACTGGGACCACTACAGCGACGACATGTACCCGCCGATGGAGCTGGGCGCCGAGGAGGTCGTCCTGCGCCCCAGCCTGTGCCCCCACCACGCCCTGATCTACCGCTCCCGCTCCCACAGCTACCGCGAACTGCCCCTGCGCATCGCCGAGCTGGGCACCATGTACCGCGCCGAACTGTCCGGCGTCCTCGGCGGCCTGACCCGTGTGCGCGCCATCCAGCTCAACGACGCCCATGTCTTCTGCACCCTCGACCAGGCCGTCGACGAGGCCCGCGCCGCCCTGGAGCTGATCGCCCGCGCCTACGCCGACCTCGGCATCGAGGCCGTACGCCACCGCCTCTCGCTGCCCGGCGAGGGCGGCAAGTACGTCGCCGACCCCGGGCTGTGGCGCCGGGCCACCGCGCTGCTGAAGGAGGTCCTCGCCGCGAGCGGGGTCGCGTACGAGGAGGCGGCGGGCGAGGCCGCCTTCTACGGTCCCAAGATCGACGTGCAGATCGCGGACCCGGCGGGCCGCGAGTCGACCCTGTCCACCGTGCAGATCGACTTCCACCAGCCCGCCCGCTTCGGCCTGCACTACATCGGCGCCGACGGCGCAAGGCACCGCCCGGTGATGGTCCACCGCAGCATCATCGGCAGCGTGGAGCGGGCCGTGGCGCACCTCGTCGAGTCCCACGGCGGGGCCTTCCCGGCCTGGCTGGCGCCCGTCCAGCTCACCGTGCTGCCCGTTGCCGAACAGCAGGTGGAACGGGCGGCGGCGGTGGTCCGGGAGGCGGCCTCCCGGGGCCTGCGCGCCGCACTCGCCACCCCCGACCAGGGGACCCTGGGCGCCAGGATCCGCGCGGCCCGCCTGGTCCCGTACCAGGCGGTCATCGGCGAGCGGGAGGCCGGCGCCGGCCTTGCGGCCGTACGCCTGAGGGACGGGCGACGCCCCGGCGCGCTCCCCGTCCCCGAACTGCTGGACCGAATCGCCGAACGGGTGGCGGTACGGGGCACCTCGCTCTGGGCCTGATCTAGGGTCGGTACGACGGAAGGAGTCCGCTGTGACCGGTCAGCCCATTCCCGTGATCATCGACTGCGACACCGGCGTCGACGACGCCCTGGCCCTGCTGCTCGCCGTACGCCACCCGGGCCTTGACCTGCGGGCGGTGACCTGTGTGGCCGGGAACACGGACGTCGACGGGGTGGTGCGCAACACCCTGATGGTGCTGGAGCAGGCGGGCGCCCCCGACATCCCGGTGGCGCGGGGCGCCGCCCGCCCGTTGATCGAGCCGGCCCGCTCGGCCCGGCATGTGCACGGCGCGGACGGCATGGGCGACCTGGGCCTGCCCGCACCGACCCGCCTGCCCGCGGCCGAGAACGCGGTGGCCCTGCTGCGCCGGGAGATCCTCGCCTCCCCGCGCCCGGTCACCCTGATCCCGACCGCACCGCTCACCAACATCGCGCTCCTCCTGCGCACCCATCCGGAGGTGACCGGGAACATCGAGCGGATCGTCTTCATGGGCGGCGCGGTCGCCACCGGGAACGCCACGCCCGTCGCCGAGTTCAACGTCTGGCACGACCCGGAGGCCGCGGCGGTCCTGCTCACCGCCGGGGTGCCGATCACCATGTACGGGCTCGACGTGTTCACCCGGGTCGCCGTCCCGGGCGCGGACGTACGGCGGCTGCGGGCGAGCACGGAAGCGGGCACCCGGCTGGCCGGTGAGCTGCTGGCCCACCGCCCGTCCGCGCCCGACCCCGACGGCGACGACCCGGCGGGCGGCCTCGGCGACGCGGGCGCGGTGTGCGCGGTCGCGGACCCGGACGGCCTCACCACCCGGCTGCTGCCCGTCGAGGTCTCCCTCGCCCCCGGCCCGGCCCGCGGCCAGACGGTCGTGGACCGCAGGCCGCGCCCCGGGGAGTCCGAGATCCACGAGGGCACCCGCGAACAGGCGCTGGTGGACGTGGCCCTGGACGTGGACGTGGACCGGTACGTGAAGCTGTACCTGGAGACGGTGGAGCGGTCCTAGCCGCCGCTCACCTCGCCGCCGAAGAAGACCTGCACCTCCCGGATGAGGCCGTCGCGCACGGTGACGGCCTCGACGTTGCGGTGCCGGGCGCCCGTGGTCAGCTCGTACTCGTAGTAGGCGAAGACGAGTTCGCCGTCGGCCGGGGTGACATGGAGCAGCCGCTGTTCCCTGAGCCGGCCGGCGGTCGGGAAGCACCGGTCGAAGAAGGCGGCCTTGCCGATGTGGTCGTCCTGCGGGCTGGTGAAGGTGAAGTCGTCGGCGTACAGGGGGCGGGCCGCGGCCCTGTCCTGCGCCAGGTAGTGCCGGAACGCGGCCACGACGACGTCTTTCGGACTGCCGGTCATACGGCCACCGTACGCCCGCGCACCCGGCGGGGAAGGTTCCCTTTCCGGGCAATGTGGACAGAGTCCCTGTGTCGACCCGCTCTCGTCCCGTCCGAACGGAGCCCGTATGGCAGACCTCTCCTCCCGCAATCCCGACTGGTGGCGCCAGGCCGTCATCTACCAGGTCTATCCGCGCAGCTTCGCCGATGCCGACGGCGACGGGCTCGGTGATCTCCGGGGCGTCGCACAGCGCCTGGACCATCTCGCCACGCTCGGCGTCGACGCCCTGTGGCTCAGCCCCTTCTACCCCTCCGAACTCGCCGACGGCGGCTACGACGTGGCCGACCACCGGGACGTCGACCCGCGCCTGGGAACCCTGGACGACTTCGGCGCCCTGGTCGCCGAGGCCCACCGGCTCGGCCTGAAGGTCGTCGTCGACCTCGTCCCCAACCACACCTCGCACCAGCACCCCTGGTTCCGGGAGGCGCTGCGCGCCGGCCCCGGATCCGCCGCCCGGGACCGCTACGTCTTCCGCCCCGGCCGCGGCCGCCGCGGCGAACTCCCGCCCACCGACTGGCAGTCCGTCTTCGGCGGCAGCGCCTGGCGGCGGGTGCCCGACGGCGACTGGTACCTGCATCTCTTCGCCCCGGAACAGCCCGACCTGAACTGGGCCCACGAGGAGGTCCGCGCCGACTTCCGTGCCACCCTGCGCTTCTGGTCCGACCGGGGCGTCGACGGCTTCCGCGTCGATGTCGCCCACGGCCTGGCCAAGGACCTCGGCGAACCCCTGCGGGACACCGGCGGCATCGGCGCCACCGGCGAGGAGGCCCTGCTGCGCGTCCCGCCCGGCACCCACCCGTACTGGGACCGCGACGAGGTCCACGAGATCTACCGCGAATGGCGCAAGATCTTCGACGCCTACACCCCGCCGCGCACCGCGGTCGCCGAGGCCTGGGTCCCGGACGCCCGCCGCGCCCTGTACGCCCGCCCCGACGAACTCGGCCAGGCCTTCAACTTCGAGTACCTCCAGGCGGGCTGGGACGCCGACGAGCTGCGCGGCGTCATCACCGGCTCCCTCGCCACCGCCCGTACCGTCGGCGCCTCCGCCACCTGGGTGCTCTCCAACCACGATGTCGTCCGCCACGCCTCCCGGCTGATGCTGCCGTCCGGCACCGACGACAACGCCTGGCTGCTGGCCGGCGGCCGGGCCCCGGCGGTCGATCCGGAGGCCGGTGTGCGCCGGGCCCGGGCCGCGACCCTGCTGATGCTGGCGCTGCCGGGGTCGTCGTACCTCTACCAGGGGGAGGAACTCGGCCTGCCCGAGGTCGCCGACCTGCCCACCGAGGTGCTGCAGGACCCGGTCTGGGAGCAGACCGGGCACGTCCGCAAGGGCAGGGACGGCTGCCGGGTGCCGCTGCCGTGGACGACGTCCGGACCGTCGTACGGCTTCGGGGCCGGGGCCGCCTGGCTGCCGCAGCCGGCCTCCTTCGCGTCCTACGCCGTCGAGGCACAGGCCGGCGCCGAGGGTTCCACCCTGGAGCTGTACCGCACGGCGCTGCGGCTGCGCCGCAAGCTGCTGGAGGGCGAGACGCTGACCTGGACGCCCGGGGCCCCGGCCGGAGTGCTGGACTTCGCCCGCACCGAGACCTGGCGGTGCGTCGCCAACCTCTCCGCCGGGCCGGTGCCGCTGCCGCCGGGCGAGGTGGTGCTGGCCAGCACCCGGCTCACCGGGGACGGCACGCTCGGGCCGGACACCACCGTGTGGCTTGCCTAGGGCCGGACGGGCCCTAGCCGACCGTCGGGCTCGGGCTCGGGCCCGCGCCCGGGCCGGTGTTCCCGGTGGTGCCTTGGCCGCCGCCGCCGTCGAGGCCGCTGAGATCCAGTGGGGTGGAGGTGGCGTTCGGCGGCGGTGTGAGCACCACCTCCGGCTGGCCTGCGGGCGGGGGCGGCGGGGTCAGGTCGGAGGACGGCAGCTTCGGCGGGGTGGTCTGCTGGAAGATGGTCTGGTCGAAGTCGACCAGGCCCGTCTTCTCCATCACCGTGATGTGGTCGAGCACGGTGTCGTTGGCCTGGTCGGCGAGGGCGCGCACCAGCGAGTTCTTGGTGGTGGAGCGGATCTTCGCGATCGTGTTGAAGATCGCTCCGTGCGTCATCCGCAGGATGTTGGCGAAGTCCGTGTCGAACTTCCTGCCGCTGTCCGACTTCAGCGTGCTGACGAAGCCCTCCTGCTGCGGGCTCGCGATGTTGGGCAGCGTGATGTTCAGCATGGGCGCGATCTTGCGGCAGCTGGCGTCGAGCGCCGCGTGGCCGTCGATCAGGTGCTTGCTGGCCTCCAGGACCCCCTTCGTGGTGCCCTTCTGCAGTCCGATCTGGCCCACCGGGTACTCCCACAGTCCGGCCGCCCGCACCTTGACCACGAAGTCACGGTCGCCCTCGGTGAGTGGCCCCCACTGCGTCTGGGCGATGATCCGGGTCGGCGAGCTGGAGACGGTGCTCAGACCGAGCATGCCCGGGTAGACGAGTGCCGCGAGGGTCAGGGCCATCGCACCGCCCACGAAGAGCGTTCCCGTCGCGTTCCGCGAAAAGCGCACCGTGACTCCTGTCCGGTCGTGGATCCCGCCTCCAGGCGGTGGGGACGCACAGCAGTACGGATGCGGAGGCGATTCGTATCGGTGGCCCGGGTAAAGATCCGCTGCCCGGAGTAAAGAATCGGCAGGGACGCCCGGACGAGGCCGCCGTTGCCGTTGCCGTGCCGTGCCGTGCCGTGCCGTGCCGTGCCGTGCCGTGCCGTGCCGTGCCGTGCCGTGCCGTGCCGTGCCGTGCCATTCCGCGCCCACCGGCTTTCGCTTGGGCGGCAGTTGCCGTGCCCACCGGCTGTCGCTTGGGCGGCAGTTGGCGAAAGGTTGACCATTCCTCGGGAGCCGGAGAGGAAACGCAGGCCTAGATTCGCGGCATGCCCCCACAGCCACCGCCCCGAAGGACCCCCGGACGCCCGCCCGTTCCCGCCGCGCTTCCCGTCCTGCCCTACCGCAAGCCCACCAAGGGCCGCGACTACTGGGTGCTGGACGACGTACTCCCGGACGCCGACGCCGTACGCGAGCGGTGTCTGGCCAAGGACGACTGGGTCGAGGGGTACCCGTACACCTCCGAGACCTGGCCCGGGCTGCGTGCCATGCCCGGTCTGGAGCCTTCCGAACTCGGCTGCATCGAACGGCTGGTGAAGAAGGAGACCGGGGCGAAGGAGCTGTGGGTGCAGCAGGCGCCCGGCGGCGGCACCCTCAACCACAACTGCGTGCAGGTGGTCGGCGAGGGCGAGAGCGAGCCGCGCCCGCACACCGACTCCCGTGCGCTGTGCCGGTACGCGGCCGTGCTGTACCTCAACCCGCACGTCCCCAAGGACTGCGGCACCAGTTTCTACCGCCAGTCCCTGCCCGGTGGCCGGCTCGGCGGCAACGTCGTCCAGGCCCCCCACAACAACCTGGTCGAGGCCCTGGGCACCCGCTTCGTCGCCCCGGACGCCTTCGAGGAGGACGTGCGCGTCCCGCACCGGTACAACCGTCTCCTCCTCTACAACGCCAACCTCGTGCACAGCGCGACCGGCTACTTCGGCAAGGAGCTGGAGGCGAAGCGCATGACGGCGGTCTTCTTCTGGATGGCCTGAGCCCGCTCCGCCGGACGACCCGTCCGCCGCCGGCACAGGGCCCACCCGGCCCGGACACTCCGGGGATGCCCGGGCCACGGCGCGGCCACGGCCGGGCGATGCGGCCCGCGGCCGGTCCGTGAGGGGGCGTCGGTCACTTGCCGACCGGACCGATGAACGTCCCCGGGTGGGTGGCGCCGTCCTGCTTCAGGACGGCGCCGAAGCGCCAGGGCAGGTCGTAGGAGCTGCGCTGGTCCGGTGCGGTGATGACCACCGTGGTCGGCCTGAACGCGGCGGAGTCGCCCTTCTGCCACTGCAGGTAGGTGAGGGTGAAGTGGGCGGAGGCGCCGCCGGCCAGGCTGACCGTGCCCGGGGTGGTGTTGTCCCGCTGCAGCGACCACTGGTCGCCGCTGTTGACCAGATCGACGCCCGGGAAGCCGTGCAGGGTGCAGGAGTGTCCGCCCTTGTTGGTGAGCGCCACGACGGCCTGCATCTGGCCGTTGCCGGCGGGGGCCGGACGGGTGCCTGCCCAGGAGTAGCCGAGCTGGGAGGCCTGGCAGGCGGGTGCCGAGCCACCGGAAGCCGAGCCGCCGGAAGATGACCCACCGGCAGTCGACCCACCGGAAGCCGACCCGCCGGCCGTCGCCCGGGTGCCCCCGGAACCGCCCTTGCTCCCCGCGGTGCCGGCCGAACCGCCGGAGGCCGCCGTCGGCGCACTGCCGGAGCCGCCGCCCGCGGTGCTGCGGTCGGCCGAGTCGCCGGGCACGGGCGAGGCGTTGCCGGAGACGGCCTTCGGCGAGGAACCGTCGCCGTTGCAGGCGGTGAGCAGGGCCATCAGGGCGGCGGCACCGGTCAGGGCCACGACGCTCTTGCGAAGACGAAGGTTCGCGCGACGGTTCGGCATGGGGTCCCCCAGTGGGTGTGTGGTGGTGTTCGGTCGTCTGCCCGGCTCCGTGTCGGACACCTCATGTGATGGGGCGCTGCGGGGAGAAGTTCGGAGCTCGCCGTCACGGGACCGTCGCGGCTGTGTCACGTCTGTAACGAGGAGTGTCACGCGCCCGTGACGCGCGGTCCGGCCCGCACCCGGACCTGGCGTGTCCCTGGCGAGCGGAGCGCGCAGTGCGTCAGGATGAACCGGTGAACGAACAGATATCCGAGCCCGCCGATCAGTCCCTTGCCCTGCGCCCCATCCGGGTGTCGGAGCGCCTGACGGTCGGTGCGCTGCTGCTCGCCGGGCTCGCGTGGGTCGTGCGGGGCGTGTGGGAGATCAGGCTGGCCGTGGCGGGGGAGCCGGCCTCGGGGCCGCCGGACCAGGGGGAGGGGGTGCACCGGTCGCTCAACGGCCTGGAGAACTCCTACCACCTCGTCACCTCCCTTGGGGGCGGCGTCACCTTCCTGTGTGCGCTTCTCTTCCTCGCCTGGCTGTGGCGGGTGCGGGACAACGCGCGTGCGCTGTCGGGACAGGCGCCGAAGTACGCCGGGATCTGGGTCTACCTCGGGTGGATCGTGCCCGTCGTGAGCCTGTGGTTCCCGCGCGGGATCGTCGCCGACGCGTTCCGGACCACGGCTCCCGGGCGGAAGCTGCCCGTCTCCGTCAACGTGTGGTGGGGGCTCTGGCTGATCGGGATGCTCAGCGGGGTCGGGATCGTCTACCGCGACTCCACCGACGAGATCATCGCCCGCGCCTACGACGGGGTCTGGCCGCTTCTCCTGTCCGACGCCGCCGTCGTCGCCGCCGCCGTGGCGGGCGCGTTCGCCGTGCGGGCCGTCACCGCCGCACAGGTGGAGCGGATCCTGCGGGGGTAGGGCGCGGGGACGAAGACCGCGCCCGACGGGTCGCAGGTCTGAGCGTCGGACCACCGGCCGCCCGGACGCCGGGCCGGAGGCCTGAACGGGGGTGCAGGCTTGAGCGACGCGTCGCAGGCCCGAGCGGCGGGACGTGTCGTACGACGGGGACCGGGCGGCGTGCGGGTGGTGGCGTCCCGCGGCAGGGGCAAGGATTTCTCCATGAGCACGATTGCCATCGTGGGTGCCGGGCCCGGGCTGGGGGCCGCCGTCGCACGCCGGTTCGGACGGGAGGGGTTCGCCGTCGCCCTGCTCGCCCGGGACCGGCGGCGTCTTGACGACCTGGTGGACTCCCTCGCGGCCGACCACGTCACCGCGCGCGGGTTCGCGGCCGATGTGCGCCGGCCGGAGGAACTGGTGGCCGCCCTGGACGCCGCCGCCACCGCGCTCGGGACCGTGGAGGTGCTGCAGTACAGCCCGGTGCCGCACCAGGACTTCATGCGGCCGGTGCTGGAGACCCGGCACCGGGATCTGCTCGGACCGATCGAGTTCTCGGTGTACGGGCCGGTCGCAGCGGTGCAGCAGGTGCTGCCGGGCATGCGGGCGCTGGGGCGCGGGACCATACTGTTCGTCAACGGCGGTACGGCCGCCGTACCTCATCCGGAGCGTGCCGGCACCTCCATCGCCTTCGCGGCGGAGAGCGCGTACGGGCATCTGCTGCACGACCGGCTCGTCCCCGAGGGGATCCATGTCGCGCAGCTGGTGATTCCGGGCGCCATCACGCCGGGGCACGTGCGGAAGGACCCTTCCGTGCTGGCGGACACCCTGTGGGGCATGCACCGGGACCGGCACGGGTTCCGGCACTACGCCGACGACCTGGACAGCTGACGGCTGACGGCTGACGGCTGACGGCTGATGACTGATGACTGACCACGGACCGCTGACGGCCGAGCGCCGGCCACGGACCGCTGACGGCCGACGGCCGGCCGCCCACCGCCGAGGGCCGGGAGGCGACGGCTGAGGAGCGGGGCCGGCGGCCGGCCGGGCGGCTTGGAGATCGCGTCGCCCTGCGTGAAGAGGATTTGTGGGCCAATATGGGGATGTTGGCCGCATTGCTCTCTTCAAGGGGGCCTCCATGGCTGTCGAGATACCTTCGCTCATCAAGCCCTCCCGGCTCAGGAGCCGGGGCGGCCTGCTGGGCGAATGCCTGGCGGAGTTCCTCGGGACCTTCGTGCTCATCTCCTTCGGCGCCGGCGTGGTCGCGATGGCGGTCGCGGCGCTGCCCGGCTCGGGCCGTGCCGCCACCCCCACGACGATCTTCCTGGCGGCCGGTGACTGGCTGCTGATCACATGGGGCTGGGGTCTCGCCGTCGTCTTCGGTATCTACGTGGCCGGCGGCGTCAGCGGCGCCCACCTGAATCCGGCGGTGACACTGGCGATGGCCGTGCGCCGCGGGTTCGCCTGGGCGAAGGTGCTGCCGTATGTGTTCTCCCAGGTGGCCGGCGCGTTCGCGGGAGCGGCGCTGGTCTACCTCGTCTACCACGACGCCATCCACGCCTACGACCTGGCGGCGCCGGGACCGAAGGTGAACGGGCACACCAACGCCACGTTCTCGATCTTCGCCACGTTCCCGGCCGCGTACTTCCACGGCGGCATCTGGGGCCCGCTGATCGACCAGATCGTCGGCACCGCCTTCCTGGTCATGTTCGTCGTCGCCATCGTCGACCTGCGCAACCAGGCCGTGAAGGCCAACCTCGGCCCCCTGATGGTCGGATTCGCGGTCGCCGCCATCGGCATGTCCTACGGCGCCAACGCGGGGTACGCCATCAACCCGGCCCGTGACTTCGGACCGCGGCTGTTCACCTGGGTGGCGGGATGGAAGAGCCTGGCCCTCCCGGGCAGCGTGTCCGGCGTGTACAGCGGCTATTGGTGGATCCCGATCGTCGGGCCGCTGGTCGGCGGTGTGATCGGGGTCCTGGTGTACGACCTGTTCATCGGTGACGTCCTGGTCGTGCGCGCGGAGATGGCCGAGCTGCCCGAGCCCGGCCGTACGCGGCCCGTGGAGACGGTCGACCCGGACGAGCAGTAGCGCGGAGCCGCGAGCCGGTAGTCAGGAGCCGGAGCGGCAAGGAGCCGGCGCAGTGCACGTGCTTCCAGGTGTCACCAGCCGGTCAGCAGCAGGTGGTTGAGGAGCAGGGCGAGCACCGCCTGGGCGGCGAGCCAGGCCCGCGGACGGGGGAGGAGCGCGCACGCCGGGAGCAGCCACATCGCGAACGGCAGCCAGATGCGCTCCGTCTCGGCCTTGCTCATCCCGGACAGGTCGGCGATCAGCAGGGCCAGCAGGGCGGTGCCGACGAGCAGGGCCAGACGGGTGCGGGCGGGGTCGGTGCGACGGGTCAGGGCGGTGGTGGTCCGGTGCAGGCCGGCCGCCGTCGCCAGGCCCGTGATCAGCGCCGTGCAGGCCAGGTTGGCCCACACCCAGTAGCCGTAGGGGCGGGTGCCGCCGATGCCCTGGTAGTAGCGGGTCACCAGCAGGTGGTACGCCGTCCACCAGTTGAATCCGGCGAGCGTGAACACCAGCGGTACGACGGCGAGTCCGGCGAGGAAGGGAAGCAGGAGCGCCGGGCGCGCGCGCAGATGGGCCCGGCCCAGGAACAGCACCGCCGCGCCGATCAGCGCGATGAGCGTGAGGCCGTACGACAGATAGCAGGTCAGGCCGAAGAACAGACCGGAGCCGGCCGCCCAGGTGAGGGAGCGGCGCGTGACCGCGAGGGCGAGCAGGGCCACGGACCAGGCGGCGACCGCCGCGAAGTACGCGTCGGCCGACGTGCCCATCCAGACCGCCGCCGGGGCCAGGACCAGGAAGGGGGCCGCGCGGCGCGCGAGCGCCTCGTCCGCCAGGGCCCGTACGGCGACCAGCACCGCCGCACAGGCCGTCGCGCCGGTGACGACGCACCACATCCCGGCCCAGCCGCCGCCGTGCAGCCCGATCCGGTCGAGGAGGACGAAGGTGAGCGTGGACGCCGGGGGGTGGCCGGCGACATGGGCCGGCCAGGGGCTGGGCGTGCCCGTGACGATGTGGTGGGTGAAGTCGCGCAGGGTGGCCGGGATGTCGTGGAAGCGGCCGATGACCTGCAGATACTCCTCGCGCCTGGTGAGGCGGGTCGCGATGCCCCGGTGCCAGCCGTCGACGAGGGCGAGGGAGAGGATCCAGGCCGTCGACGCCGCCCAGGACACGGGGAGCAGGACGCGCCAGGGCAGCCGGGCGGCGAGCCGCGGCCCGTACGCGACGGTGCCCGCCGCGAGGAGGACGGCGGTGGGGGTGCCGGGACCCACGTGCGGATGCCAGTCGGCGAACACCGGCGGCCAGTTCACGAACAGGGTGTGGCGGGTGAACTGGATGTGGCGGCCGACCAGGACGGCCGCCGTCACGAGCAGGGCAGCGGCCGCGGCGGCGTACAGATCGCCGCGCAGCGCGCGGCGTGCGTCGGGGCGGGAGGGGGGCGCGGTGGACGGGGCGCCCGGTGCGTCGGGGCGGGAGCGGATCACACCGGCACGCTAGGCCGCACGGACGTGTGAGGGCCGCCGTACGGGCCGGATGTCAGCGTTTCGTCATGGGTTGCGCACCCTTTCCCAGGCATTTCGCGGCTTACGGTCGGGGCATGCGCGACCTTCCCCGGCTTCCCACCTCCCCCGGTTTCTGGCGCAGCCCCCTGCGCGGCACCTGGTTCACCTCGGTGCTCGGCCTCGTGCTGCTGGCCGGCATCACCGTGCTGTTCGTGACCGGCCTGGTGTCGTACGCGGCCTACAACCCGAACCTGTCCCGGGTGAACGACACGACCCCGGACAAGGGGATCCTCGGCTTCTACCTCTTCGCGTGGCCGGCCGGCCCCTCATGGCTGTACCGGCTCACCCAGGGCGTCCACGTCACCCTCGGCATCACCCTGATCCCGGTGCTGCTGGCCAAGCTGTGGTCCGTGGTGCCCAAGCTGTTCACGCTGCCGCCGGCCCGCTCCCTCGCGCACGCGCTGGAGCGGATCTCGCTGCTGCTGCTGGTCGGGGGCGGGCTGTTCGAGTTCACCACCGGCGTGCTCAACGTCCAGCTGGACTACGTCTTCCCGGGCTCCTTCTATCCGCTGCACTTCTACGGCGCCTGGGTGTTCTTCTCCGCGTTCGTGGCCCACGCCGTGCTGAAGACACCGGCCGCGCTGCGGGCCGTACGGCACCGGCTGCGCGAGGGGGAGGACGACCTCGTCTCCCCCGACCCCACCCCTGCCACGGTCTCCCGGCGCGGGGCGCTGTGGCTGGTCGGCGGCGGCTCGCTGCTGCTGTTCCTGACCACGGTGGGGCAGAGCCTGGGCGGCCCCTTCCGGCGCACGGCCCTGCTCGCACCGCACGGCGGGGCCGATCCCGGCGGCGGCCCGAACGGCTTCCAGATCAACAAGACGGCCGCGTACGCCGGGATCGACGCGGCGGAGACCGGCGCGGAGGCGTGGCGGCTCGTCGTCACCGGGCGCACCGGAACCGTCCGCCTCAGCCGCGCCCAGCTGCTCCGGATGCCCCTGCACAGCTCGTCGTTGCCGATCGCCTGTGTGGAGGGCTGGTCCACCGCCGACCAGTGGTGGCGCGGGGTCAGACTGCGCGACCTCGCGGCGCTCGTCGGATACGACGGCGATCCGCCGGACGTGTTCGTGGAGTCCATCCAGCGGCACGGTGCCTTCCGCCGCGCGGCCCTGCGCTCCAACCAGGTGTCCGACCCGCGTTCCCTGCTCGCCCTCACCGTCAACGGCGAGGACCTGTCCCCCGACCACGGCTACCCGGCGCGGATCATCGTGCCCGCCGCGCCCGGTGTGCTCAACACCAAGTGGGTGGCCCGGCTGACCTTCGGAGATCTGTGATGCTGCGCCGTCTTCCGGTCGGCAGTCCGTTCCAACTGCTGCTGCTCGCCTGTTCGTTCGCGCTCGCCGGATACGCCGGGGTCAGGCTGCTCGCCGGTGACTGGTTCGGGGTGGCGCTGTGGATCGTGGGAGCCGCCCTGCTGCACGACCTCGTCCTGGTGCCGCTGTACGCGGTGGCGGACCGGGTCCTCGTCCATGGGCTCGACACCGCCGGGCGGCGCTCGTGGCTGCCGTACGTGCGGGTGCCGGCCATGCTCTCGGGGCTGCTGCTGCTCGTGTGGTTCCCGCTGGTCCTCGACCTGGTGGGCCCGCGCTACCGGATGGCCACCGGTCAGTCCGCGGACGTCTACCTCGGCCGCTGGCTGCTGATCACCGCCGTGCTCTTCGGCGGCTCGGCGCTGCTGCTGGCGGTGCGGGTGCGCAGGGCGACGAAACGGCGCTCGCCGGCCGTCCACTGAGCGGCCGTGCGCCATCCGGCCCGGTCCGCGAGCCGGAGCAGGGCGGGGGTGCCGATCCGTGCCCACGGGAACGGATCGCCCATCCTCGCCCGTCCGTGGGCGACGTCGACGACCTGGACCTCGGCGCGCTCGTCGAGGTCCTGCGGCGCGGTCTCGATGATCAACAGGCCTCCTGCGCGCAGGAGTTGACCCATCCGGTGCAGGAGGGTGAGCGGGTCGCCGCCGATGCCGACATTGCCGTCCATGAGCAGCACCGTGCCCCAGCGGCCCTCGCCGGGCAGCGGGTCGAAGACCGAGCGGCGCAGTGCCTGGCCGCCGACGGTGAGGGTGCGGGTGACGGCGGCCTCGCTGACGTCGACACCGAGGGCCGTGCGGCCCCGGGCGGCGAGTTCGGCCACCAGCCGGCCCGGTCCGCAGCCGACGTCCAGGACCGCGCCCTCGCAGCGGTCCAGCACCGCCCGGTCCACGTCGTCCGCGCCGGCGCACCAGCGCTCCACCTCCAGCGGCAGCAGCCAGCCGTCGGTGCGGCGCAGGAACAGCGGGCCGCGGCCGGTGCGCATCGCAACGGCGTAGGGATCGGAGACGGCCCAGTCGCGCGGGGCGGACGGGACCGTGGTGGCGGTCGTGACGGTCGTTGCGCTCATCGACGGACTCGTCGGCGTGTTCACTGGCGTGGTCATCGGCGTGCTCATCGGCTCGCTCATCAGGTGGCTCATCGGGCGGCTCGCAGGGCGGCCGTGCAGTCGGCGAGCCGTGCGGCGAAGCCGCTCCGCGGGGCGAGGGCGGCCACGGCGCGGGCGTCGGCGGCGGTGTCCACGTCCCGCAGCCGGGGCAGGTCCCGCACCCGCAGCCCGGCGGCGACCAGCCGCTCCCGCTGCACGGCCCCGGTCACCGGTGTGGACATCGGCACGCCCCGCAGCAGCGCCGGTTCGGGGCGGGCCAGGCCCAGCGCCCAGAAGCCGCCGTCCTCGGCCGGCCCGAAGTAGGCGTCGCAGTCCGCGAAGTCCACGGTGAGCAGCTCCGGGGTGACCTGCGGAGTGTCCATGCCGATCAGCAGGGCCGGACCGCGGCAGCGGCCGAAGGCGTCGGCGAGCCGGGCGTCGAGGCCGCCCGCGCACTGCGGCACGACGTCGAAGCCGGGCGGCAGCCAGGGACCCGCCCGGCCGTCGAGCACGAGCACCCGGCGCGTCGCCGGGGCCCCGGCCACCGCCCGCAGGGTGTCGGCGAGCGAGGCCTCGGCGAGCGAGGCGGCCTGCTCGGGCGTGAAGGGCGGGGTGAGCCGCGTCTTGACCCGCCCGGGCCGGGGTTCTTTGGCGATGACGAGGAGGGTGGTCATGTGGGCCTTCCTTGACTGGTGACCTCGCGGCTGTCCGCGGCTGGGCGGCCGCGGCGCCTGCGCGGCCGACGGGGCTGCAACTCCCTGGGGGCGCGGGGAACCGCGCGGTCAGCCCCCGCCGGCCCGCACTTGTGTGGGCTCGTTCAGGACGCGGCTCATGTCCCGTACCGCCTGCCAGGTGCCGCGCCAGGTGCCGGTGACCTTCGAGGCGCCGGTGCGGGGCAGGTACGGCACGTCGTGCTCGGTGATGCGCCAGCCCGCGTCGGCGGCCCGCACCACCATCTGCAGGGGGTAGCCGCTGCGGCGGTCCGTGAGGTCGAGGGAGAGCAGCGCGGTGCGGCGGGCGGCGCGCAGGGGGCCGAGGTCGTGCAGGCGCAGCCCGGTGCGCCGGCGCAGCAGGCGGGCGAGCGCGAGGTTGCCGGCGCGGGCGTGCGCCGGCCAGGCCCCCCGGGCCTGCGGGCGGCGCCGGCCCAGCACCAGGTCGGCCTCGCCGGCCCGGATCTCCTGGACGAACGGGACCAGCCGTCCGGGGTCGAGGGAGGCGTCGCAGTCGCAGAAGCACACCATGTCGGCGGTGGCCGCCAGCAGACCGGCGTGGCAGGCGGCGCCGAAGCCCCGCCGCTCCTCGCGCACGACCGTCGCGCCGAGGGAGCGGGCCAGCTCGGCGGAGCCGTCGGTGGAACCGTTGTCGACGACGAGGGCGCGCCAGCCGGCCGGGATGCGGGCGAGGACCCAGGGCAGGGCCTCGGCCTCGTTCAGGCAGGGCAGTACGACATCCACGTCGGAGGGGAGCGGGGAGGTGGTCGTCACGGCGTTCACCCTACGAAGCTGAATCGGGTCAAAGCGGGCATCGGCTCCTTACGAAACGCGGACGTCGGGGGCGCGGCCGAGCCCCGGCGGCGGCGTGGTGACAGGGTGGGGACATGCAGCAGCCGTACCCATCCCCGCACGCCGGACCGGACACCGGGCAGCCCCCGGGCGCCCGGGGCCGGATCCTCGTCGTCGACGACGACCCGACGGTCGCCGAGGTCGTCGCGGGATATCTGGACCGTGCCGGATACGCCGTGGACCGGGCGGCCGACGGCCCGTCCGCCCTCGTACGGGCCGCCGCACACCGGCCCGACCTGGTGGTACTGGACCTGATGCTGCCCGGCATGGACGGCCTCGAGGTGTGCCGGCGGCTGCGCGAGAGCGGCCCGGTGCCGGTGGTCATGCTCACCGCCCGCGGCGACGAGGACGACCGCATCCTCGGCCTGGAGGTGGGCGCCGACGACTACGTCACCAAGCCGTTCAGCCCGCGCGAGCTGGTCCTGCGGGTGGAGTCGGTGCTGCGCCGCGCCCGTCCCGCCGTCCCGCGCGGCCCGCTCGGCGCGGCCGGTCTGACGGTCGATCCGGCCGCCCGCCGGGCCGCCAAGAACGGCATCGACCTCGCCCTCACCCTCCGCGAGTTCGATCTGCTCGCCTTCTTCCTGCGCCACCCGGGCCGGGCGTTCGCCCGGGAGGAGCTGATGCGGGAGGTGTGGGGCTGGGACTTCGGCGACCTGTCGACCGTCACCGTCCACGTCCGCCGCCTGCGCGGCAAGGTCGAGGACGACCCCGGCCGCCCCCGGCTCATCCAGACGGTGTGGGGCGTCGGCTACCGCTTCGAACCGGCCACGGAGGACGCGAAGTCCGGAGGGCACGCACAGCCCGGAGAGAACGGGACGGCCGGAGAAGGCGGACGGGCCGGAGAGCGCGGAAGCGCCGGAGAGAGCGGAAACGTCCGAGAGAGCGGAAGCGCCGGAGAGAGCGGGACGGCCGTCGAGAACAGGTTGGCTGTCGGGAACGGGAAGCCCGGAGGGGGCGGGACGGCCGTCGGGAACGGGAAGCCCGGAGGGGGCGGGACTGCTGTCGGGAACGGGAAGCCCGGAGAGGGCGGGACGGCCGTCGGGAACGGGAAAGCCGCCGGGAACCGGAAGGAGAGCGACTGACATGCGCGACACCCTCCTCATCGCCCTGTACGCCTTCCTCGGCGCCGCCGCCACCGGCCTCGCCGGAGCCGCCGTACTGCGCCTGATCCGCCGGCGCTCGCTCATCATGTCCATCGCCGTGGTGGCCGGTGTCGGCGTCGTCGCGATGCTCGCCGGGACCCTGGCCGTGGCCGAGGCGATGCTGCTGTCCTCGCACGACCTCAGGGTCGTCACGACCGTCGTCGCCATGGCCGCCGTCGTCTCCCTGGCCACCGCGCTGCTGCTCGGTCGCTGGGTGGTCGCCCGCAGTCGTGAACTCGCCGACGCGGCACGGCACTTCGGTGACGGCGGCGCCTTCGCCGCGCCCGTCGTCCCCGCCACCGCCGAACTGGAGGGGCTCAGCCGCGAGCTGGCGGCCACCAGCGCCAAACTCGCCGCCTCGCGCGAGCGGGAGCGCGCCCTGGAGACCTCCCGGCGTGAACTCGTCGCCTGGATCTCGCACGATCTGCGCACTCCGCTCGCGGGGCTGCGCGCGATGTCGGAGGCGCTGGAGGACGGAGTCGCCGCCGACCCCGACCGCTACCTCAAGCAGATCCGCACCGAGGTGGAACGCCTCAACGAGATGGTCGGCGACCTCTTCGAACTCTCCCGCATCCACGCCGGAACGCTCCCGCTCAGCCCGGCCCGCATCTCCCTCTACGACCTGGTCGGCGACGCCCTCGACGGCGTCGGCCCGCTCGCCCGCGAGCAGGGCGTGCGGCTGGTCGGGGACGGGGTGGAGCCGCTGCCGGTGGAGGTCGACGGCAAGGAGATGAGCCGGGTGCTGGCCAACCTGCTGGTCAACGCCATCCGCCGGACCCCCGCCGACGGCACGGTCGCCGTGGCCGCCGAGCGGGCTCCCGAGGGCGTGGTGCTGTCGGTGACCGACGGCTGCGGCGGCATCCCCGAGGAGGACCTGTCCCGCGTCTTCGACACCGGCTGGCGCGGCACGGACGCACGCACACCGCCGGCGGGTGCGGGACTCGGCCTGGCGATCGTCCGGGGCATCGTCGAGGCCCACCAGGGCCGGGCGACCGTACGCAACATCCCGGGCGGCTGCCGTTTCGAGGTGACCCTGCCGACAGCGCGGGCGTGAGCGGCCGTTCCCTGCGTACGGGCGACCGTCACGTGTCCTCCGGGCGTGCGGGCGCCGCCACTTGTCCTCTCGGCGGGAGGGCGGCCACGGCCGTCACTTGTCCTTTCGGCGGGAGGGCGGCCGTTACTTGTCCTCCGCGCGGCAGACGACGGCGGTCGGGGACTTGTCCTCGCAGGTGATCGGGAACCCGGGGTCGACGAAACGTGACAGGAACGGTGCGATGTCCCTCTCGCAGGACAGCCCCGGACCGCCCTCGGCGTCGGTGTCGGCGTTCACGTTCTGGCAGATCCTGCCGAGGACGGTGGTGTCGGCCTTCTGACCGGGCGGTGTGTCCGCGAAGGCCGGCGGGGCGAGGAGGCCCACACCGAGTACCGGTGCGGTGAGCAGCGCCGCGATCAGGGCGCGGGCGGGCTTGGGGGTCCGTCGTGACATGGCGGTCCTTTCGACTGGTTCGTCCGGAAGGATGCCAAGATCGACGACGTCGTACGGACGCGGACACGCGCGGTTGCTCCGCACGGATTCCGCTTCGGCGGGGCGACCGGAGCAACGGCCGGAACTCCTGCCGCCACGCGGCGACTGCCCGCTGCCGGACGGCGGCGCGGGCACCGTGCGCGGCAGATCGTGCACGGCAGATCGTGCACGGCGGCGCGGGCACCGTGCGCGGCAGATCGTGCACGGCAGATCGTGCACGGCGGCGCGGGCGCCGTGTGCGGCAGGACGGGAGCGTTCGCCCTCCCCGCACCGGGACGAGCACCGTACCGCCCTGCGGGACACCCTCGGCCGCGGACGGGCGGCACCTGCGGAGCGGCACCTACAGACGGGGATCGGCGCCGCATGCGCGGGAGTTCGGCCTCCCGTAGCGCCGCCGGTCCCGGCGGATCAGGGCGTACGTGGTCAGGGCCACCAGGGCGAGGGCGGCCGACAGGGGGGTGAGGAAGTACAGCATCAGCCCTCCGGCCGTTCCGGGCCGGACA
This sequence comes from Streptomyces sp. NPDC107581, assembly GCF_055657175.1. Lineage (NCBI taxonomy): Bacteria > Bacillati > Actinomycetota > Actinomycetes > Kitasatosporales > Streptomycetaceae > Streptomyces > Streptomyces sp. NPDC107581. The sequence goes on along the minus strand of NZ_JBVKBH010000001.1, from coordinate 384,127 downwards.
GGACGGAACGGGAACCGGTCGCCCGGGTGATGGCGGCCTCCACCGCCGCCACCCGGTCGGCGAGCAGGCCGAGGGCGGCCACCGCCCGGGTCAGCGGATCGTCCTCGGGGCCGCCGAGGGTGCGGGAGCGGACATGGGCCGTCTTCACCTCGGCCCAGCGGGTGCACTGATCGGCGGTGAGGGTGCCGCGCAGCTCGGCCAGCTTCAGCATGTTCGCCTCGGCGCCGGTGGTGAGGGTCTGCGCCTCGGCCGTGTAGTGGTCGGTGACGACGGCCTCGCGTTCGGTGTCGTTCATGACCGGACGCAGGCGCTGGGCCATGCGGTTCATGTCCCGGTAGGAGCCCTGGAGGCGGAACGGCGGCTCGGTGCGGGCGGCCTCCGACTGGGCGGCGGAGGCGATGTAGGCCGCGTTGACCGCGAGGATCGTCCGGCGCACGGCGAGCAGATGGCGCAGGACCGCGAGGACGGCGTCCAGTTCGGCGGGCGGGACGGGGCGGATGAGGCGGTCGGCACGGGCCGTGGGGTCCGCGGCGGCCAGCCTGACCAGCAGGTCCAGGTCCGCGTGGTCGCCGGCGGCGAGCGGGGCGAGGACCGGGTTGGCGGTGAGCGCGTTCTCGATGAAGCTGACCGCGAAGGCGTCCTCCTTGCCGGTGAGGACATCGCCGAGGTTCCACACGTCCGCCCGGTTGGCGAGCATGTCGGGGACCCGGAAGCGGTCGCCGGACTCGGTGTAGGGGTTGCCGGTCATGCAGACCGCGAACCGCTTCCCGCGCAGGTCGAAGCTGCGCGGCTGGCCCTCCCACACGCCGTCGACCCGGCGGGTGGCGTCGCACAGCGGGATGAACTTCTGCAGCAGCTCCGGTGAGGTGTGCTGGATGTCGTCCAGGTGGAGCAGGGTGTTGTTGCCGGCCGCCAGCGCGAAGTTGATCTTCTCGATCTCGCGGCGGGCCGTGGCGTCCGGGGCGTCGGCCGGGTCCAGCGAGGTGACGGTGTGGCCGAGCGCCGGGCCGCTGACCTTGACCAGCATCAGGCCGAGGCGGTCGGCGACGTACTCCATGAGCGTCGTCTTGCCGTAGCCCGGCGGGGAGACCAGCAGGAGCAGCCCGCCGGTGTCGGTGCGCTTGGCCGCGCCGGTGGTGCCGAGCTGCCGGGCCAGGCTGTCGCCGATCAGCGGCAGGTACACCTCGTCGACGAGCCGGTTGCGGACGAAGGCGGACATGACCCGGGGACGGTGGTCGTCCAGCCGGAGCCGGTCGCGTTCGGCCGCCACCAGGGCCGTACGGCGGCGCTGGTAGGCGCGGAAGGCGGGGACCTCCCGCTCCGCGAACCGCGCGGTCCTGGCCAGGAACTCGTCCAGGCGCAGCGGCAACCGGCCGCCCACCACGCGCGGATGGGTGCCCAGCAGCCCCTCGGCGGTCGCGGTCAGCGGGGCGTCGCCGTCGTAGCGGGGCAGGGCGGGGCAGAGTTCGGCGGCGACCGCCTCGGCCAGCTCGCCGGGTGCGGCCCCGGCGCCGGAGGCGGCGGCGTACGACGTGAGCCACGCCTGCGCCAGCTGCCGGCGCTCGGCCAGGCCGGGCAGCGCCTCCAGGTCCGCTGCGTACTCCGTGCCCCCCACCGTGTGCCGGAACTTCTCCAGCAGCGTGCGCGCGGCCGCGCCCAGGACGAAGGCCCCGCCGGCGGTCAGCTCGTCGAAGAGGTACGCGGCGGCTCCCCGGGCCCCGGCCTCCGGGTCCCAGGTCCCGATCGCCCCGGCCAGCTCCGTCACCAGAGCGGCGATCCCCGCGACGGGTCCGAAGGCCTCCCGGGCACGGGCCAGGGACACCGCACGCCGCGTCCAGACCTCCCGTGCCTCCACCGTGGTGCCGTGCGCCCAGAAGAGCTGGGCGGCGGCGCGCACGGCGGGCTCGTGGCGCAGTGTGCCGGCGCCGTCGTACAGCGGGAGCAGGGCGGTGAGGATCACGGTGGCGTCGTGGTCGTGCACACCGCGCTCGTAGCCTTCGTCGTACGACGCCTGCGCCGCCTCCCGGACCAGGGCGGGCAGGTCGGCCGCCGCGAGGGCGGCGGGCCCGTGCTCGGCCAGCAGACGGGCGGCGAGGTGTTCGGCGCGGTAGACCCCGGCCGCCTCGGAGGGCAGGTGCCGGTCCCACAGCGGGCGGGTCTCGGCGAAGCCGGGATCCGTCACCGGGCGGCGGTAGTCGGTGCCGGTGACCGCGAAGGCGAGGCCCTCGCCGTGCGGGACCAGGGTGAGGTCGAGCGGCTGGGTGTTGACGGCGAAGCGGTGGCCGCCGAGCAGCAGGGTGCGGCCCTCGTCGGCGTACAGGTCGCCGCGGTCGCGCAGGGCGCGGGCGGCCTCCTGGCGGGCGGCCTTGAGCCGGCCGTCGAGTTCCTCGGCGCGCACGCTGTCGCCGAGGGCGCGTAGCTCGCCGGCGGTGCGGCGGACCTTGGCGACCATCGGGTCGGAGGCGAAGTAGGTGGTGACCGCGTCGGTGTCGGCCAGCGTGGCCGCGCGGCGGGCGACCGTCTCCAGCACCCGGGCGGCGGAGGCGGCGAGCTGCTCGGCGCGGCGGGCGCGGGCGTCGGCGAGGGACTGCTTGCGGGCGGCGAAGGCCTCGTAGATCTCGCCACGGCGCTCGGCGAGTTCGCCGAGGAAGTCGTCGAACTCGGCGAACCGGGCGTCCAGGTCCTCCACCCGGGCGAGCACCGCGGCCAGTTGGTCGTCGCAGGCCTCGGGGGTGCCGGACCGGGCGAGCGCGGCGGTGACCGCCTGGGCCAGCAGGGCGGTCTCGGCGGCGAACTCGGCCCGGCCCTCGCGGTCCAGGAGGCCGCGGCGGCGCGCGTCGAGGGTGGCGCGGGCCCGGTTGACGCCGCCGAGCACCTCGGCGATCCGTTCCAGGATGGCCGTACGGACGGTGGCGTCGGCGATCTCCAGGCCGGTGACGACCTCGGTGACCGTGTGCAGCCCGTCGGCGAGGTCGTCCAGCCGGGCGGCGACGGGCGCGGCCGCGGCGACGGTCTCGACCGACGCCGCCTGCCCCACCAGCTGTTCGACGTCCGCGTGGTGGGCCGCGAACGCGTCCTCGCGGGCCAGGAAGGACACCGCGCGCCGCCCGAAGGCCGCGAGATCGTCCTCCGCGCGGGCGGCCAGCTCGTCCAGCCGGGCGGTGTCCGCGTACCGCAGCTCCTTCAGGGTCAGCAGATGGCCGTGTGCGTGCCGGAGTTCGGTCAGGCCCCGCACCCAGGCGGCGGCGTCCCGCGGGGCCTCGCCGCGCAGCCGGCGGACCACGGCGGCGATCCGCTCCGCCGCCTCGTCCAGGGCCTCGGCGGCCTGCCGGGACAGCGCGCGCACGGTCTCGAACTCGGCCAGCACCTGCTCGGCGGTCTCCCGCACGTCGTCCAACGGCGTGCTCAGGGAGCCGAGTTCGGCATCGCGCAGCCAGTGGTGCGTGTCGGCGGCGCGTACGCAGGCGGCGGCCAGCGCGCGGTAGCCCTCGCCGGTCCCGATGCCCTCGGAGACGAGCCGGGCGACGGACAGGCAGTCGGCGAGCCCGCGCACGAGGTCCGCGTTGCCGACCCGGGCCAGGGCGCCGGTGCCGGTGCGCAGGGCCGCCGCATGCGTGTCGGAGACGTACGGCGAGGCCCACCACTGGAGCGGATGCGCATGCGCGGGCTCGTCGCCCTCGGCGCGCAGCACGGCCAGGCCGCCGTCCTCGAACAGGGCCCAGCCCCGGCAGGGCAGCGGGGTGGCGACCTCCTTGCGCAGGGTGTTGTACGACAGCAGCAGCGTGCGGCCCCCGGCGCGCGAGCGGAACGCGTAGAGCACGTCCTCCCCGTTGGGCGAGCGCACCTCCCGCTCGTACTCCAGGCCGTGGGTGTCGAGTTCGTACGTCTTGTGCGCACCCGAGGCCAGGCAGTACCCGCCCGGGAACACGATGCCCTGGTCGTCGGGCAGCCGGCGGCAGGCCTGCCCGATGCCGTCGAGCCGGACCACCGACCGGTTCAGCGTGTTGAACACCAGATACCGGTCGCCGTCCTCCTTGTACGGCCGCACCCGCAGCAGGACCAGCGCGCCCACGCGCGCGTGCGCGACGGCCGCGTCGGCGAGCGACTGCAGCGGCTCCTCGACCGGTTCGGCGTACAGCTCCTCGCCCTCGGGGCCGCGCACGGTGAGCCGCCCGCCGACGGTCGCCACGCCCGCCCCGCCCGGCACCGTCACATACGGGTCCCGGCCCAGGACGTGGTCCTCGCGGGTGGTGTCGGTCCAGGCGAAGTCGTACGCCGGCGGGAAGACGTCGTCGCGGTCGCCGCGCGCGTCCAGGAACCGGGTGCGGCCGTCCGCTGCGGGACCCCAGCGCAGGGCGCGGACGTCGTCGGCCTTCTCGCCGGTGCGGAACACCGCCAGCAGCCGGCCGTCGACGTGGCGCAGCCGCAGCAGCCGGGTCTGCCGGTAGTAGCGGTGCAGGGCCGTGAACTCCCGGACGAACGCCGGGTCGTCGAGCAGTGCGGGCACGGCGTCCTCGGGCAGCCGGTTCAGATCCCGGTCGTACAGCGCGAGGACGTCGGACACCGCCGCGCCGGTGCCGTCGTCCGTCCGTCCGCTGCCGCCGAACAGCAGCACGTCCCCGACGGCGACGACGTCGCAGGGCACGCACGCGTGAGCGGTGCGCAGTTGCGCGGTGGCCCGCAGGGCGAGCCCGGCGGAGCCGAACTCCTCGGCGCGGCGCGCGTTGAGCGCCTCGGCCCGCCGGGCCAGGTCGGCGGCCTGGGCGGCCAGCCGGTCGCGCAGCACCTCGTAGGTGCCGGCGTCGACGCTGTCGTACGAGCCCGTCTCCGGGGCGGTGGCCATGGAGAGTGCATCCCTTCAAGGGCGTCGGGTACTGCGGGGAAACAGGAGGTGGCCGGGCCGCCGACCCCCGTACAGCGGCCCGGCCACCGGTCATTGGTTGCGGGCGGCGCCGTTCAGTGCGGTGAGCGGCGTGTCCGCCAGGCCCAGCTCGCCCGCCCGGTCGAGGAGCTGCCGGAACTGGGAGGCGTCCGGGCCGCCGGAGTTCATCAGCTTCATCAGCAGCGCCGACACGGTGAGGTTCTGCACGTCGGCCGTGCTGAACGAGCCGAGGATCCGGCCCAGGTCGTCGGTGAAGCTGCCCGAGCCGTCCAGCCAGGGCTTGGCCAGCGCCTGCGCGGTCCGTGAGCTGTCGACGAAGCCGTCCACGCCCTTGCCGAACGAGACCGCCGAGACCAGCCGGTCGAAGAAGACCGACTCCCCGCCGACGATGTCGATGTCGGCGTTCTCCAGGCCGGTCGCGAGGACCGTGGCCTGGGCCTCGGCGACCTGCCGCTGCGTCTCCAGGCCGGCCAGCCGGATCTCCTTCTCCGCCTGCAGCCGCAGCCGGTACTCCTCGTGCCCCCGGGACGCCTCGTCCAGGGCGGCCATCGCCGCGGCCTTCTCGGTCAGGCCCGCCGCCTCGGCCTTCAGCTTCTCCCCGATGCCGGTGGCCTCCGCGAGCGCCTTCGCCCGCGCGCCCTCCGCCTCGGCCTTCAGCCGCGCCTCGGTGGCCTCCGCCGCCGCCCGCGCGCCCTCCGCCTCCGCGAGTCCCTTCGCCCGCGCGCCCTCGGCCTCGGCGAGCGCCCTGGCCTGGGTGCCCTCGGCCTCCGCGCGCAGCCGTGCCTCGGCGGCCCGGGCCTCGGCCCGGCCGGACTTCTCGATGACCTCGGCCTCCTTGTCGCGGACCTGCACGGCGGCGAGCCCCTCGGCGGCGGCCTCGGCCTGGGTGCCCTCGGCGAGCCGCAGCTTGGCCCGCGCGTCGAGGTCGGCGGTCTTCAGCCGGGCCTCGGCGAGGGTGAGTTCCTCGGCGGCGCGGTGCGTCGCGGCCTGCTCGGCGGCCTCGGCGGCCTTGATGTCCTTGACCAGCTTCTCCTGGGCCTCCGCCTCGGCGGAGATGACAAGGGCCTGCCGCTCGCGCTCGGCCTGCTCGACCATGCGCAGCTTCTTGATCGACTCCTCCTGCTCGGCGACCGTACGGTCCACCGCGACCCGCTCCCGGACGACCTCGGCGATCTCCCGCTTCTCCGCCTCGACCTCCTTCTCGGCGGCGATCTTCGTCAGCTGGGTCTCCCGCTCCCGGGCGATGACCTCCAGCATCCGGTCCTTCTCGACCCGCTCGCTCTCCACGGCGATGACCCGCTCGCGGTTCTTCGCGGCGACGGCGATCTCGCGGGCCTGGTTCTCGCGCTGGACGCCGAGCTGCTCCTCGGTGCGCAGGAAGGCGCCCTGCGAGCGCAGCCGCTCCTCCTCGACGACCCGCGCGGTCTCGGCCTCCTCGCGGGCCCGGGACGTCTCGATCTCCCGCTTCTGCTTGATCTCTGCGTCGGCCTGCCGGCGCTCCAGCTCCAGGATGGCCTCGCGGGCGTCGACGTCCTGGCGGGTGATCTCCTTCTGCTCGTTGCGCTGCGCCTCGTTGGTGCGCACGTGCTCGATCGCCGTCAGCTCGGTGATCTTGCGGATGCCCTGGGCGTCGAGGACGTTGGCCGGGTCCAGCTGGGCGAGCGGGGTCTGCTCCAGGTAGTCGATCGCCGCGTCCTCGAGGTGGTAACCGTTGAGGTCGACACCGATCAACTCGATGATGTGGTACCGAAGTTCCTCGCGCTTGGTGTACAGGTCGGTGAAGTCCATCTGCTTGCCGACGGTCTTCAGCGCCTCGGAGAACTTCGCGTGGAACAGCTCCTGGAGCGTGTCCTGGTGGCTGGCGCGCTCGGTGCCGACGGACTGGGCCACCTTGATGACGTCCTGCTCGGTCTTGTTGACCTTCACGAAGAACAGGATCCGGATGTCGGCACGGATGTTGTCCCGGCAGATCAGCCCGTCCCGGCCGGAGCGGCTGATCTCGATCGTCTTCACCGAGATGTCCATGACCTCGGCCTTGTGCAGGACCGGAAGCACGACCTGTCCGGTGAACGACACGCCGACCTGCCGCGTCTTCGACACGATCAGGGCCTGGCTCTGGTCCACCTTCCGGTACAGCCGGGAGAAGGCGAGCAGCGCGAGCAGTACGACGACGAGACAGGCGGCGACGAGCACGCCGAGCGCTTCCATGGAATACGTCCTTGTGAGTCAGACGAAGGAGACGGAAGAGCTCCGGTCGTGGTGCCGGACACCTGCCGGTGTCCGGCACCGCAACCATCTGTAGTGCTCCCCTTGCGTGATGGTGCACGAGGGGCGCACCCCGGCGCATTGCCGGTCTCCGGCAGCGTTCACTATGTTCTCGATGCCGGAGGGGCGCTAAGAAAGCGTCACCGGCACGTCAAGATCACGGGGGAGCGGGGACGGCGTGACCGAACAGGCGATGTCCGAGCACTATCTGGGCGGTTATGCCGCCACCCTGGCCGAGGTCGCGGCCACCGGCCGGCGGCTGACCCGCGAGGAGCTGGCCGCCCGCCGCTCCCTGGGCGAACAGGCCGCCGACGCCGGTCACGGGCTGCGCGCGCTGGTCGTCGCGCACCTGGCCGCCGCCCGCGCCGCCTGGCCGCACACACCCGGGTCGGCCGACAGCACCCTGGCCGCCGTGCAGCAGGCCATCGACGCCTTCGCCGAGGGCTACGAACGCGCCCAGCGGCTCGCCGTGCGCCGTGAGGAGGCCGCACGCCGGGAGTTCATCGACGACCTGCTCTACGGCCGCAGCGACCTGGGCCGGCTCGCCGAGCGCGCCGAGCGCTTCGGCCTGAGACTGTCCAGGGCGCACGCGGTCGCCGTCGCCGAGGGCCCGGCCGCCTACACCGAGGGCGACCGGGTGGCCCGGCAGGTGCAACGGGCCGTCCTCGGCCGCTTCGACGCCCGCAGCATCCTGCTGACCACCAAGAACGGCCGGCTGCTGTGCATCGCGCCCGGCGACGAGGACGACGTCGTCAACTACTTCGCCAAGCAGGCGTACGCGGCCACCGACGGCGGCCGGGTCGCGGTCGGCCGCCCGCAGCCCGGTGCCGGCGGGGTCGTGCAGTCCTACGAAGAGGCCCTCGCCACCCTGGAGATGGCCGGCCGGCTCGGTCTGGACGAGCCGCTGCTGCGCGCCGCCGACCTGCTCGTCTACCCGGTCCTCGCCCGGGACCGGCAGGCGCTGGCCGACCTGGTCTCCCACACCCTCGGCCCGCTCACCGCGGCGCGCGGCGGGGCGCAGCCCCTGCTGGACACCCTGACCGCGTACTTCGACTCCGGCTGCGTGGCCACCGAGGCCGCCCGCCGACTCTCCCTCAGCGTGCGCGCGCTGACCTACCGTCTGGAACGCATCCACAAGCTGACCGGGGCCGACCCGGCCGACCCGGCGCACCGCTACATGCTCCAGACGGCCGTGATCGGCGCCCGCCTGCTGGACTGGCCCGCCAAGCCGCTGTGAGGGCTGCTGCGCGCGGGCTCCTGCGCGCGGGCTTGTTGCGGTGGGGGTCTGCGGGAGGGGGGCTGCGGGTGCGGGCTTGTTGCGGCGGGGGCCTGTGGGAGGGGGCTGTGGGTGCGGGCTTCTTGCGGAGGGGGCCTTGGGGGTGCGGGCTTCTCACAGAGGGGCCCTGAGGGGCGGGCATCTTACGGAGAGGTGACGTACCGCCCGTCGTAGCCGCCGCGGGCGCGTCGCGGACCTAGCGTGGCCCTATGCGTGTACTGGTCACCGGCGGTGCCGGGTTCATCGGGTCCCATGTCGTCGACGCGCTGCGGGCGCGCGGGCACGAGCCGGTCGTGTACGACGTCCGGGACGAACCCGGCGCCGACGTGCGCAATCCCGCGGCCGTCGCCGCGGCCCTGTCCGGTGTCGACGCGGTCTGCCACCAGGCGGCCATGGTCGGCCTCGGCAACGGTGTCGCCGACGCGGCCGAGTACGTCTCCCGCAACGACCTGGGCACCGCCGTCCTGCTCGCCGCGATGGCCGAGGCGGGCGTGCGCCGGCTGGTGCTGGCCGGATCGATGGTGGTGTACGGGGAGGGCCGTTACGAGTGTCCCGAACACGGCGTCGTACGCCCCGGCCCGCGCGCCGAGACGGACTTGAGGGCGGGCCGCTTCGACCCGGGCTGTCCCGTGTGCGGGGCGCCGCTGTCCCCGGGCCTGGTCGGTGAGGAGGCCCCCGTCGACCCGCGCAATGTGTACGCCACCACCAAGCTCGCCCAGGAGCACCTCGCCGCGGCCTGGGCCCGCTGCACGGAGGGCACGGCGATCTCCCTGCGCTACCACAACGTGTACGGTCCCCGGATGCCCCGCGACACCCCGTACGCCGGGGTCGCCTCCTTCTTCCGCTCCGCCCTGGAACGCGGCGAGGCCCCGCGCGTCTTCGAGGACGGCCGCCAGCGCCGGGACTTCGTCCATGTGCGTGACGTGGCCACCGCCAACGTCACCGCCCTGGAGGCCGCGTCACGCCCCGGCACCTTCACCGCGTACAACACGGGCAGCGGCACCCCGCACACGGTCGGCGACCTGGCCCGCGCCCTGGCCGCGGCGCACGGCGGCCCCGAGCCGCTGGTCACCGGCGAGTACCGGCTGGGCGACGTCCGCCACATCACCGCGGACTCGTCCCGCCTGCGCACGGAACTGGGCTGGAAGCCGGAGGTGGACTTCGAGGAGGGCATGGGGGAGTTCGCCCGGTCCCGGTGAGCGCTGGGATCCGGCACGTGGAGGCCTTGCGCTGGGATCCGGCACCTGGGGGCCTGGGGCCTGGGGCCTGAGGGCTGGAGGGCCGGGATCCGGCACCTGGGGGCCTGGGGCCTGAGGGCTGGGACTGGGACCCGGCACCCTGGGGTCTGAGGGCTGGGACTGGGACCCGGCACCCTGGGGTCTGAGGTCTGAGGTCTGAGGTCTGAGGTCTGGGGCCTGGGGCCTGGGGGGCTGTAGGGGTTCGGTCAGGGTCTGCTCAGGGCAGTTCCCTGATGAGCGGGGGTGCCGGTGCGGCGGAGACTCGTGGCAGGGCCGGGCGTGCGCCGGGCCGACCGCCACTCTTACGGGGAGACAGTTCGTGAACCGCACTGTGCGACAAAGCCGTTGGACCGCCGTGGCCGCCTCCGGTGCCGTGCTGGTGGCCCTGGCCGCAGGTATGGCCGCCCCGGCCTCCGCAGCCACGTCCCGCCCGGTGGCCGCTGCCGCCACCGCACCGCTGCCGGCCCTCGACCCGGCCGCGCTGCGGGCGTCCATCGCCGGCCTGCCGAGCGCGGACGTCACCGGTGCCCTGCTGCGGATCACCGGCAGTGCGGGCCACTGGACGGGCACCTCGGGCGTGGGCGACCTGGAGACCGGTCACGGTGTTCCGCGTGATGCGTACCTCCGGATCGGCAGCATCTCCAAGGTCTTCACCGCCACTGTCGTCCTCCAGCTCGCCGCCGAGCACCGGATCGACCTGGACACGCCCGTCCAGCAGTACCTGCCGGGCGTCCTGCCCGCCGGCATCCCGCCCGTCACGGTCGGCCAGCTCCTCAACCACACCAGCGGTCTGCCGCATCCCGCGCAGACCCCGGACTTCGGCGACGGCAGCCCCGAGTGGTTCGCCGCCAACCGGCTGAAGAGCTTCACCCCGCAGCGGGTGATCGATCTGATGGCGGACCAACCGATGCAGTTCGCGCCGGGCACCGCGCAGCAGTACAGCGGGGAGAACTACTACGTCGCCGGCCTGCTGGTCGAGAAGATCACCGGCCACAGCTTCGCGCACGAGGTACGGTCCCGCATCACCGGGCCGCTCGGCCTGCACGACACCTACGTCCCCGGAGCCGACGACCCGCGCCTGCCGGCCCCGCACTCCCACGCCTATCTGACGGTCAGGGCGGCGGACGGCACCACGCATCCGGCGGACGTCACCGAGCAGAGCCCCTGGCCCTGGGCCGAGGGCGGCATGATCTCCACTCCGGCCGACCTCGACCGCTTCATGACCGCGCTCCTGCGCGGCCGTCTGCTCCCGCCGGCCCAGCAGGCGAAGCTCTTCGCCGTCCCCGACGTGCCGAGCTTCCACAGCAGCCAGTGCCGCACCGAGTCCGACGCGGGCCGGGCCTGCATGAGCATGGGCCTGATGCGGGTCAGGGCCGCCAACGGCGTGGAGGTCTGGGGCAAGACCGGCTCCCGCCCCGGCTACACCAGCGGTGTGTTCGCCACCCGCGACCTCTCCCGAAAGATCGTCTACTCGCTCAACCCGACCAACCTCGACGGCACCGAGATGCGCTGCATCCAGCAGATGGCCGCAGCGTCCTTCGGACCGCTGGTCCCGGCCGCGAGCTGAGCCGGCCGTGCCCGATGCGGTCAGTCGCGGGCGACCGGCGACGGCGGGGCCGAGGGACGGTCCGGACGCAGGGAGAAGACCGTGTCGCCCGTCACCGCCACCAGCGCGTCCTTGACGAGCAGCAGGCTCGGCGCCATCCCGTCCGCCGAGTTCCCCAGGTCGTCCATCGCGGCCGTGCGCCACCGCTCGGCGCCGGTCTCCCGGTCCAGCGCCAGCACACGGCCGAAGTGGTTGGCGAAGCAGAGTTCGCCGTACGAGGCCGAGTACACCGGCGCGGACAGGTTCTCCACCTGTGTCGCCCTGCGCCACAGCTGCCTGCCGGAGGCCGCCGACACCGCGGTGACCACTCCGTCCTGCCGTACGACGTAGACGACGCCGTCCACCAGGGCGGCGGCGCCGCGCGGCGATCCCGTCAGCGGTGTCCGCCCGACGGCACCGGTGCCCGGGTCCACCCGCACCAGGGCCGTGTACGACTCGTCGCCCACGGACTGCGCCACCTTGTCCGGGTCCTGCTGGACGGTGAACAGGAGCTGTCCGCCGACGACACCGAGCGGCTCGGCCGTCGGCGGCAGCGTCGCCAGGTCGCGGCGGGTGCCGTCGGACGCGTCGAGCCGCAGCAGGCTGATCGGGGCTCCGTTGGGATCCTCGTCCGACGAGCACAGTCCGTACGGGGTGTCGCCGAGCACCAGCGGCACGCAGGACCTGCCGCCCGGGGCCGTGGCCGACGACGTCCACAGCTGTCTGCCCGACGGCCCGTAGGCCACGAACCGCGTCCCGGAGGCCGACGTCGTCAGCACCCCGCGGCTGAACAGGTGCGCCGTTCCGTTGTCGTCGTCGATACGGCGGGCCCATCGCTGCTGCTTGGTGCCGGCGTCCAGCGCCACCAGCTTCAGGGCCCTGTTGCCCGCGGCCGCGTCGTCCGGCTGCTGGTAGACGTAGACGAGCCCGTCCCGGACGCCGACGGGCCGCACCTCCTGCGGGTTGGTGCCGGCCCGCCACAGGGCGCGGCCGGAGGCGGCGTCGACCTTGGCGACCGTGAAGCCGGTTCCGGCGCAGTAGACGGCGCTCCCGCCGGGCACGCACCCGCCCTCCGTGTAGAAGATCGGGTCGATGCGGCCCGAGCCGTGGGCCAGGTCCGTCCGCCAGGGCTTCCAGCCGGTGGGCAGCGCTGCGGGGCGCGGGCCGGCGGCGTGCGGGGACGATGCCGTCGTGGCCGCGTCCGTGTCCGGGCCCGAGCGCGACACGAAGTGCAGCGTCGTGAGGCCCAGCGCGGTGGCGGCCAGGGCCGCGGTGAGGCCGATGACGAGCCGGCGTCCGCGGCGTCCGCGGCCGGTCCACCTTCCGGCCGTGCTGTCCCCGGTCCGCAGGGAGGCCGCGTCCGGTGGTCCGGGGTTCCGTCGCGGGCCCCGGGGTTCCGCCGCGGTCGCGGCTGCGGCGGAATCCGGCAGCGTCCGGAGCATGCTGTGCAGTTCGGCCGTGTCGGGCCGGGCGGCCGGATCCTTGTCCAGGCAACGCCTGACGATGCCCAGGAGCGGTTCCCCGACCCCCTCAAGGAGCGGGGACTCATGCAGGATCTGATAGCCCGTCACATAGGGGCTCTCGGCGTTGAACGGACCGGTGCCGGTGACCGCGTACACCAGCACCGACCCCAGTGAGAACACGTCCGAGGCCGCGGTGACGTCCCGCGGCGACCTGAACTGCTCCGGGGACATGAAGCGGGGGGTGCCGATCAGCCGTCCGGTCACGGTGAGGGTCTCGTTGTCGGCGGCGCGTGAGATGCCGAAGTCGATGACGCGTGGTCCGTCCTCGGCCATCAGGACGTTGCTCGGCTTCAGGTCGCGGTGCACCAGGCCCGCCTGGTGGATGTCCCGCAGGGCCTCGGCGAGCCCCAGCCCCAGCGTGCGCAGCTCGCTTCCGCGCAGGGGTCCTTCTTCGGTCACCTGCTCCGACAGCGTGCGGCCCGGCACGTACAGCGTGGCCATCCAGGGCAGTTCGGCGTCCGGGTCGGCGTCCACCACCGGCGCGGTGAACGCTCCGCTCACCCTGCGGGCCGCCGTGACCTCCTGCCGGAAGCGCGCCCGGAACTCCTCGTCCTGTGCGTACCGGGCGTGCACCACCTTCACCGCGACCTGGCGCCCCGATGCCGAGCGTCCCAGGTAGACGACCCCCATGCCGCCTCTGCCCAGCCGGTCGGTCAGCGCGTAGCCGCCTATGGACTCCGCATCTCCGGGGCTCAGCGGCATCGCCGGTCACCTTTCCCGAATCCCGTGTCTCACAAGCCGGTCCAGGTCCCCAGACTAGAGGGCGCCCTGAACGGAGCCGGCGCGCTGCCGTCCTTCGGCGGGGCGGGTTCCCGTCCGGCGCCCACGGCCGGCGGCGCGTCACATGCCGGTCCCCGATGATCGCCGCGAGGTCCCCACCGGGGTTCCGCATATTCCTGATGTTCCGTCAACTGTGCTGCAAGCCTTGCCGATTCAAGCCCGGCCCTCTACGTTAACCGTGATCTTAAGTCCATTTAACCGGCTACTTGAGCGAGGCTTCCGTGCCGCACCGCGCAAGATCGCGTACGCGCTGGATCACCGCCGCCGGGGCCGCCTTCGCCGCCGCGGCGGCACTGGTCGTCGGAGTGCACCCCGGGCCGGCCGAGGCGGCCGGGGCCCCTGCTCGCACCCGGCACGTCGAGTACTTCCCCGGCCCCGCGGCGGAGCCCCGCCAGGTGGCCGTCCCGGCGGACACCCCGGCCCGCACGGCCCGCCGCGCCCCGGCTGCGGTGGGCGCCGCCCCGACGGTGCGGGCACTCCAGCGGACCGGACCCGTGACCGGGCGGCTCGACCTGGTGGTGATGGGCGACGGCTACACCGCGGACGAGCAGGGCGAGTTCGCCGCGGACGCCGAGCAGAAGCTGGACGAGATCTTCGCCGTCGAGCCGTACCGGAGCTACCGCGGCCTGTTCAACTTCTGGCTGGTCAACACCGTCTCCCGCGAGTCCGGTGTCTCCGGCGACCCGACGGCCGATGTCGTGAAGGACACCGCGCTGGGCGCCCACTTCTACTGCGACGACCTCGAACGCCTCCTGTGCGTCGACACGGACCAGGTCGCGCACTACGCCGCCCGGGCCCCGGACGCCGACATCGTCTTCGTCGTCGCCCACTCCGCCAAGTACGGCGGCGCGGGCTACTCCGCCGTCGACCTGCCGTCGGGCTCGCCGTTCCACGGCGTGGCGACGATGTCGTCCGGCAACGACAGGTCGTACCTCATAGGAGCCCATGAACTGGGCCACTCCATAGGCCACTTGGCCGACGAGTACCAGTACCCGGGCTACGGCGCCTACCCGAACGCCGATGAACCGGCCGCGGCCAACCTCACACTCCGCCGCGACCCGGGCACGACCAAGTGGTACCGCTGGCTCGGAGCCGCCGACCCGACGGGTTCGGTGGTGGGCACGTACGAAGGCGGCGGGTACTACGAGACGGGCATCTACCGGCCGACCGTGACGTCCATCATGCGGGACCTGGCCTCGACCGAGTTCAATGTCGTCGGCCGGGAGGCGATGATCGCCGGCTTCTACGCCGACGCGGACGCGCTGACCTCGTCCGTCCCCACGGCCCGGCCGGTCGGGCCAGGGCGGCGGATCACCGTACGTCTCGCCCCGCTGACCGGTCTGGCGGACCTCGAACTGACCTGGTACGTCGATGGCAGGAAGGTCCCGTCGGCGACGGGCCTCCGGTCGGTGACGCCGCACCGGCTGGGCGTCCACGGCCGGGGCCACGAGATCACGGCCACCGTGACCGACCGCACGACGGCCGTACGGGACCCCGCGGTCCGGGCACAGACGTCCGACTCTCTGACGTGGACGGTGCGGTGACGCGGGCCCCGACCGGCGCACGGCCCGGACCGGCGCACGGTCGGGGCTCCCGGTCCTTCGGCGTCCCACACCCGCCGAGCGTGCGTCACCAGCCCAGCGCGCCCTCGTCGGCTCGCGTGTCCTGGGCCGGCGCGGCCGCGGGCGCGTCGTGGCAGGTGAAGCCGAGCCGGGTCAGCGCCCGGCGCATCTCGCCCGCCGTGAAGTCGCGTCGGTTCTGTCTGGTGATCACTTCCCCGACCTGCATCACGGGGTAGACGCGGCTGCCGATGGTCACGGACACCCCGATGACGGGTTCGGGCGTGATGCCGCTCATCGAGTGTTCGACCTCGCTCTTGATCAGGTCGAAGGGGAACCGGGCGATGACACAGCGCATGGATGCCTCCGCAGAGTTGGGGGAGAAACACGGGAGGGCGGCCGCGCGGCGGCGGCCGCAGGGCGGTCAGGGCGTGACGGCGAGGACGCCCAGGGCGTAGCCGTGCTCGTCGATCACGGGGGACGCGTGCAGGGTCCGGCCCCGCATGGCGTCCACCGCCTCGCCGAGCCCGGCCCCGGACGAGGTGAACGGTCCGCGGTCGAGCGGGATGTCCCGCAGCCGGGGCCGGTCGCCGTGCCGCGAGCCGCGGCGGTGTGCGGCGAGCTGGGCCCGGGTGACCAGTCCCGCGCACCGTCCGTCCGCGTCCTGGACGAGCAGGTGCGGCACGCGGGCACCGATGAGCACGGACAGGGCCACGTCGACCGTCATGCGGTCGTCCACCTGGGGGCCGGGAGCGTGCATGGCGTCACGGGCGGTCAGCGATGTGCCGTCGGTGTTCCCGGCCCGCGGCGTGCCTGGCGGAGTCGGCGTCAAGGGCTTCTCCTCTTCGTCGGGACGGGCAGGACGAGTGGAGGCTCGCCCCGATCGCCGGGAGCAAGTCCCGGTGCCTGGCCTAGGGGTTGTTCCTCGGGGTGGAGCGACGGCTCCGGGAGGCGGTCCGCCCGCTGCCACCGCGGCCGCCGGCCCGCCCCCTGCGGCCACGGGAGCCGGATCCCGTGCGTTCGCTCTGTTCGGCGACCGGTGGGGTGACGGTGACGGGTACGCCCGAGGGGGTCCGGGCGCCGGTGATGCGGTGCAGCTCGTCCTCGCCCGGGCGCACCCGTGCGGAGCTCGGAGTGATGCCGGCGTCGGCCATCAGACGGTCCATCGCGCGACGCTGGTGCGGGAGGACGAGGGTGACGACGGTGCCGGACTCGCCGGCGCGGGCGGTACGGCCGCCGCGGTGCAGGTAGTCCTTGTGGTCGGCGGGCGGGTCGACGTTCACGACGAGGTCGAGGTTGTCGACGTGGATGCCGCGGGCAGCGACGTTGGTGGCCACCAGGACCGTGACGTGACCGTCCTTGAACTGGGCGAGCGTCCGGTTGCGCTGGGGCTGGGACTTGCCGCCGTGCAGGGCCGAGGCGCGCACTCCGACGGACAGCAGGTGCTTGGCCAGCCGGTCGACCGCGTGCTTGGTGTCCAGGAACATGATCACTCGCCCGTCGCGGGCGGCGATCTCGGTCGCGGTGGTGTGCTTGTCGGCGTCGTGCACATGGAGCAGGTGGTGCTCCATCGTGGTGACGGCGCCCGCGGACGGGTCGACCGAGTGCACCACGGGGTCGTTCAGGTAGCGGCGCACCAGAAGGTCGATGTTGCGGTCCAGGGTGGCCGAGAACAGCAGCCGCTGGCCGTCCGGGCCGACCTGGTCGAGCAGCGCGGTCACCTGCGGCATGAAGCCCATGTCGGCCATCTGGTCGGCTTCGTCCAGGACCGTGACGGCGACCTGGTCGAGCCGGCAGTCGCCCCGCTCGATGAGGTCCTTGAGGCGGCCGGGTGTCGCGACGACGACCTCGGCGCCGCCGCGCAGCGCACTCGCCTGGCGGCCGATCGACATGCCGCCCACCACGGTGGCGAGCCGCAGCCGCAGGGCGCGGGCGTAGGGGGTGAGCGCGTCGGTGACCTGCTGGGCCAGTTCCCGGGTGGGGACGAGGACGAGGGCGAGCGGCTGCCGGGGCTGGGCCCGCCGGCCGTCCAGACGGGCCAGCAGCGGCAGACCGAAGGCGAGCGTCTTGCCCGAGCCGGTGCGCCCGCGGCCCAGGACGTCCCGGCCGGCCAGCGCGTTCGGCAGCGTGGCCGCCTGGATCGGGAAGGGCTCGGTCACGCCCTCGGCGCCGAGCGCGGCCAGCAGACGTGCGGGCATGTCGAGCTCGGCGAACGTCTCGACCGCCGGGAGCGGTTCGGTGACGGTGACCGGCAGGGCGAACTCCTGCCGGCGGGTGCTGGAGCGTGCTCCGTCGCTCTTGCGCCCGGCGCCCGGGCGGGGACCCTGCCGGCCCGTCTCCTGGGCGCGGAAGCGGCTGCCGCGAGCGGAGCCTGCCGAGCGTGTGGAACTTCTGTCCGTGCGGAAGCGACCGGAACTGCCGCCGGTACCGCGGGTGCGGTTCATGGAGGAACCTTCCTCGATTCGGCGTATCGAGGAATTCCGTCCAACGGCGAGATGCCGCACGAGATTCACAAGAATGAGCCGTGGGAAATGCGAAAAGCCGAGCCCTGTCAGTGCTGAGACCGGGGCTGTCGATAATCCGGAGAATCCGGGAGGTCCGGGAATCCCGGAACACAATGAGCTGGGACCCGCACCCCAAGAGCGCGGGTCCCAGCCACATGATGCGCGAGCCGCACGGCTCGCGACGTTCGCGTCAGTGTCAGGCGGGAACGATGTTCTCGGCCTGCGGGCCCTTCTGGCCCTGCGTGACGTCGAAGGTAACCTTCTGGCCTTCCTGAAGCTCGCGGAAGCCGGAGGTGGCGATGTTCGAGTAGTGGGCGAACACGTCAGCGCCGCCGCCGTCCTGCTCGATGAAGCCGAAGCCCTTTTCCGCGTTGAACCACTTCACGGTGCCAGATGCCATATTGAATCTCCCTTGGGGGGCAGTGCCGGACTCCGCACTTTACGGGCCCGAGTCGCCGCGATGATCACCCCTCCGGAAAGATCCGGAAAGCTCTGCAAAGAAACAAGTCACTTGTACGAGTCTCTGGTAACCAAAACTGCAACTGCTATCACGTTAACACAGGCGGGGCGAAAACCCCATGCGTTTGATCACAGAGAGGCGCTCGCGCCGCCGCGGCGTGAATTTCTGCATCGGCGGCACTAGATATTCAGCCGTGGTCGTCCAGCTTCCGTCGCATCTCCTCGTTGCGGCGCAGGGCGTCGTCGAGCTGGTCCTCCAGGGTGATGATGCGGCACGCGGCCTCGATGGGGGTGCCCTGGTCGACGAGTCCGCGGGCGCGGGCGGCGACGCGCAACTGTCGGCGGGAGTAGCGCCGGTGGCCGCCCTCCGAGCGCAGCGGAGTGATCAGCCCGGCCTCACCGACGGCGCGGAGGAACGCCGGGGTGGTACCGAGAACGTCGGCGGCCCGCCCCATGGTGTACGCGGGGTAGTCGTCATCGTCGAGATGGCCGGCGACAGGGGGGTTCTCGGCGGGCATGGCACCTTCGTTCCGGGAGCGCGGCGAGGGACCCGGGCGGGCGCGGCACCCGTGTTCCGAAGGATCGGCCCCCTCTGTCCGGTGCCATAACCCTAACCCCGGCGGAGACGCAGATGTGTACTGGCCGTGACAGTTCTGCTGCGCCGCGGGCGCCGGTGACCGGGGCACGACCTGTCCGGTGCGCAGCGCGAGGGCTAGGATCCAGGGCCATGGCCCTGACCATGAGCGACGTGGACCGGTTCGAGGCGTCCAGGCCCCGCCTGGAGGCCATCGCCTACCGCCTTCTCGGCTCCGCGGGCGAGGCCGAGGACGCCGTGCAGGAGACGTTCCTGCGCTGGCAGGCCGCCGACGTCGGCCATATCGAGGTCCCCGAGGCATGGCTGACGAAGGTTCTCACCAACCTGTGCCTCAACCAGCTCACCTCGGCCCGCGCGCGGCGCGAGACCTATGTGGGCCAATGGCTCCCCGAGCCGCTGCTCGCCGGGGACCCGATGCTCGGCCCCGCCGACACCGCCGAACAGCGCGAATCGGTCTCGTACGCGGTCCTCGCCGTGCTGGAGCGCCTCTCCCCGAACGAGCGGGCGGTGTACGTGCTGCGGGAGGCCTTCGACTACCCGCACCGGGAGATCGCCGAGATCCTCGACCTCACCGAGGCCGCCAGCCAGCAGATCTTCCACCGCGCCAAGAAGCATGTCGCGGACGGCAGGACCCGCACCGAGATCGACGAGGCCGCCGTCCGGCGGATCGTCGACGAGTTCCTCGCGGCCGCCACCAGCGGCCGGACCGAGCCGCTCGTGCGGCTGCTCACCCAGGACGCCTTCGCGATCGGCGACGGCGGCGGGAAGGTCCCGGCCCGCGCCAAGGCGTTCGAAGGCGCCCTCGCCGTCGCGACGTTCATGCGGGGTCTGTTCAAACCCGGCAAGGCCAAGCGCGCCCTGGTCGGCGGCTCGCCCGAGCTCCACGTCACGACCGCCAACGGCGGCCCCGCCGTCGTGGCGGTCGTCGACGGCCGGGTCATCGGCGTCATGTGCCTGGAGATCACCGCCGAGGGCATCGCCGCGTTCCGCAACCAGGTCAACCCCGACAAGCTCGAACGCGCCACCCGGCGATGGGCGTCCGCCGCCCACGGCGAACCCGCGCTCAGGGCCTTCTGACCCCGATGTGAGCTGCTTCACAACCCGTACCTGTCAGGAAACGGCGGGCCGCCCGGTTCAAGGGGCGAATCCGCTGAAGACAGGAGTCGGGACATGCAGCACCGCATCGTCGTCCTCGGGGCCGGGTACGCCGGAGCCATCGCCGCCGGGCGCCTCGCCAAGCGGCTGCGCCGCGAGGACGTCGCCATCACCCTCGTCAACGCCGAGCCCGACTTCGTCGAGCGCGTCCGGATGCACCAGCTCGCCACCGGCCAGGACCTCAGGCCCCGGCCCCTGAGCGAGATGTTCGCGGGCACCGGCGTCGAACTGAGGCCGGCGAAGGTCACCGGCGTCGACGTCGACCGCAGGACCGTCGCCGTCACCGACGCCGGAGGCGCCGGGGAACTGGCGTACGACACCCTGGTGTACGCCCTCGGCAGCGGCTGGAACGACCAGGGCGTCCCCGGCACCGCCGAGCACGCCCACGAGATCACCGGACGCCCCGGAGCGCTCCGGCTGCGCGAGCGCCTGGCCGGCCTGGGCGCCGGCCGGACCGTGCTCGTGGTGGGCGGCGGCCTCACCGGAGTGGAGGCCGCCACCGAGATCGCCGAGGCCCGCCCGGACCTCGACGTGGCCCTCGCCGCCCGCGGCGGCCTCGGCGACTGGCTCTCGCCCAAGGGCCGCCGGCACCTGCGGAAGGTCTTCGGCGCGCTCGGCATCACCGTGCACGAGCACGCGGCCGTCACCGGCGTGCGGGCCGACCGGGTCACCATCGCCGACGGCAGGTCCGTCCCGGCCGCGGTCACCGTGTGGACCACGGGCTTCGCCGTCCATCCGATCGCGCGGGCCACGGCCCTGGACGTCACCGAGACGGGCCGGATCGTGGTCGACGGGACCATGCGCTCGGTCTCCCACCCGGACGTGTACGCCGTCGGCGACGCGGCCATGGCGATGGGCGCCGGGGACCGCCCGCTGCGGATGTCCTGCGCCTCGGGCACGCCCATGGCCTGGCAGGCCGCCGACGCCATCGCGGCGCGGCTGACCGGCGGGAAGCTCCCGAACGTGCCGCTGCGCTACTTCAACCAGTGCATCTCGCTGGGCCGCAGGGAAGGCCTGATCCAGTACGTCACCGCCGACGACCGCGCCGTCCGGGCGGCCCTGACGGGACGGTTCGCCGCCGTCTACAAGGAGCTGATCTGCAAAGGCGCGGCCTGGGGCGTCGCCAACCCGACACTCGTGCCGGTCAGGCGCCGCCGCGTCGTACAGGAGCCGGCCCGTGCGGCCGCGGAGGCCACGTCTCAGGCGTGACCGTCCGAGTCACCGGCGTGACCGCCCGCATCACCGGCCTGACCGTCCAAGTCGCCGGCGTGACCGCCCGCATCACCGGCCTGACCGTCCGAGTCACCGGTCCACCGCGCTCCCGGCTGCCGAAAGCACGCAACGGCTGTATGCGGTAAGCCCCTTCGGCCCGCCCAGGGACGGACCGAAGAGGGCCTGCCCGCTGCCCACTGCCCGCACGGACGCACGGACGCACGGACGCACGGACGCACGGACGCACGGACGCACGGACGCACGGACGCATGGACGCATGGACGCATGGGGCATACGCGGATGAACCGCCCGGAGTGAAGCGCCGCTGGGTCCGGCGCGTCTCCGGGGGACCGGCCACGGTGGTCCCCGCGTCTCCGGGGGGACCGGCCACGGCGGTCCGGTCAGGCGCGCGGACGCTCGAAGGTCAGCAGCAGTCCCTCGACGGCCCCGGGACCTATGCGGCCCTTGACGTCGGCGGAGGTGATGGCCTTCAGGCCCCAGCCGTCCTCGGCATGCTTGTTCAGGACCTTCTCCAGTTTGTCGCTGTCCAGTGCGTCGCCGATCAGCGACTCCCGGAAGGTGACGACCTTGTATTCGTACGCGTAGGGGCTGCTCATGGCTGCGGGGTCCTCCTGCCGGCCGGGCCGGGTCGGGGTGTGATTGCCGGGGCCAGACAATCATTCCCGGGTGCCTCCGCACACCGGCCGCCCCTCGACCGGAATGAACATGTTGCCCTTCGCCGGATCGCCAACGGGGCCTGCTCGCCGTGATGTACGGCCGCACGCCGCCCCGCCGGGCGAGGCGGCCACGTACGATGATCCGGTTCCATGCGACGGACGTGCACGTCGGCGGGATGGTGAGCACCGCGGATCCGGCGGCAGCCGTCACGTCCCCGCCCCCGTATCCCGTATCCCGCATCAAGGAAAGCGGCACGCATGACCGATCAGCAGATGGTGCGCCCGGCGGCAATCAGCGGCTTCCCCGAATGGCTCCCCGAGGTGCGGCTCGTCGAGCAGCATTGGCTCGACGTGGTCCGAGCCGGATTCGAGCGGTACGGCTTCTGCTCCGTCGAGACGCCCTCGGTCGAGTCCCTCGACGTGCTGATGGCGAAGGGCGAGACGTCGCAGGAGGTCTACGCGCTGCGGCGGCTCCAGGAGGACGCGGAGGACTCCTCGGACTCCCGGCTGGGCCTGCACTTCGATCTGACCGTGCCGTTCGCCCGCTATGTGGCGCAGCACTTCAACGATCTGGTGTTCCCGTTCAAGCGGTACCAGATCCAGCGGGTGTGGCGCGGGGAGCGGGCCCAGGAGGGGCGCTTCAGGGAGTTCACCCAGTGCGACATCGACGTCATCAACGTCGACCACGTGCCGCTGCACTTCGATGCGGAGCTCCCGCGCGTCATCCATGACGTGATGACCGGACTCGGCCTGCCGGAGTGGACTCTCAACATCAACAACCGGAAGGTCCTGCAGGGCTTTTACCAGGGGCTCGGCATCGACGATCCGCTGGAGGTAATCCGCACGGTCGACAAGATGGACAAGATCGGTGCCACCGGGGTCGGCGAACTGCTCTCCTCCAAGGACGGCCTGACGAACCGTCAGGTGGGCGCCTTTCTGGAACTCGCCTCCGTGCGTGCCACGCACGCCTCCGTGGTGGACGCCGTTCGGGCCACCGGAGTGCGCTCCGAACTGCTCACCGAGGGACTGGACGAACTGGCCTTCGTGATGGACGCGCTGCGCGACCTTCCCGAGGGCAGCGTGGTGGCGGACCTGTCCATCGCCCGGGGTCTGGACTACTACACGGGTACCGTCTACGAGGGGAAGTTCAAGGACTGGCCGCACTACGGCAGCATCTGCTCCGGTGGCCGGTACGAGAACCTGGCCGGTTCCTACATCCGCAGGAACCTGCCCGGCATCGGCATGTCGATCGGCCTGACCCGTATCTTCGCCAAGCTGCTCGCGGAGGGCCTGGTGGCCGCGGGGCCGTCGTCCCCGAGCGACGTGCTGGTGGTGCTGCCGGGGGACGAACAGCGCACCGCCGCCGCCGAAGTGGCCGCCACGCTGCGGGGGCGGGGCCTGAACGTCGAGCTGTACCACCAGGCGGACAAGGTGGCGAAGCAGATCCGGTACGCCTCCCGCAAGGGCATCCCGTTCGTGTGGTTCCCACCGTTCTCCGAAGGCCGGGCACACGAGGTCAAGGACCTCGCCACGGGCGACCAGACGACCACCGACCCGCGGACGTGGCGGCGTTCCTGAACCAGGCATGCCACTCTTGCGCCAAGGGCGGGGCGGCATCAACCAACCCGTACTTTCGCCAGGCGTGGTTGTCAGTGCCCGGCCCCAGGGTGCCCGCGTGACGACATTTCGGTCCGGCTTCACGCTCTGGCAAATGGTCCGGACGGCGCGGGACCTCACCGAGCATGCGCGCGTCCGGGAGCGCGTCGACGCGGTGCTGCACGTCATGTGCGGCCTCGGTGGGACGTAAGGCAAGGGCAGGCCCCTGGAGGACGTGGCTCAAGAGTCCGTCCTCCACGGTGACTTCGCACTCGCCCAGCGCTTCCGGCGCTTTGCCGCCTATGCCGGAGGCGAGTTGTTCCTCGAGATCCTGGAGAACTACTACGACGACGAAGCTCGGCAGCGCAGCGAGGACAGCATGCGGAGGATGGTCGCCATGGGCGCTGACAGGGCTCGACGACCACGCGATTCGGCTCGACGGTCCGATGGACGGGATGATCACAGTCGCCGGCCCGATCATCCACCGCGCAGAGGCGACATGGCTGTCCTCCCGCCTCGCCGCCTCCCACCACCTGCGCACCTGACCCGACCACCACCCCGGCCGTCCGACTGCAATGCGGTTCGTACAACACGGTCGTCGGGGCGAGGATCAGCACCGGCCGGCAGGGCTACCGAGGCCTCTTGTGGCAGGGATCCGGCTCAGGGGTCCCCGTAGAACAACAAGGCCCAGGTCTCTGACCTGGGCCTTCAGCGTGGAGCGGGTGACGCGACTCGAACTCGCCCGCTCGGCCGGGGATGTGGCTCCGTCGCGTTCTTGATGAGGAGTGACAACACCTTTGCCGGTCGGGTGCGGTGGCCTACAGATGCTCGGTGAGCTGCTCGGCGGCCCAGTGCGCCCATTGCTCGGCGGTCCGGGAGCCCCGGAGACCGTATTCGAGGATGAGCCAGCCGCAGACCTGGACGGGGTCGCCGATCCATTCGGCGTTGTCGCGGATGGCTTCCAGCATGGCGAAGCGGTCGCGGTTCTGGTCGGCGAACTTCTCGAGGTACGCGGTGCCTTCGTCCCGGGTGAGGGTCCACAGGAAGAAGATGCGGAGCAGGGCGGCGCTTCGGAACGCGAGGTCGAGGTCGGGCTCGGTGAGCCAGCGCCGCAGTTCCGTGCGTCCGGCCTCGGTGATGCCGTATTCGCGGCGCTGGCGGGCGCCTGTCCCGGTGACCTCGATCAGACCTCTCTCGCTGAGCTTGGCCAACTCGCCGTAGACCTGGCTCTTCTGGGCCGGCCACACGGCGTCCAGGCCGGTCTCGAAGCGCTTGAGCAGGTCGTATCCGCTGGCGGGCTTCTCGGCGAGGAGCCCGAGAAGGGCGTGGGGCAGGCTCATGGCCTCACCCTACCGTTCCGGGTTTCACCCGTCATGGCTGGACGATGCATGGTCGACCGGTCATACTTGGACCGTCCAACATTGGACACAAGTGGGGAGGTCTTCGGTGAACTACGTCCGCGGTTTCGCGCCCTGGCTGTGTTACGCGGCCCTGAGCCCGGTCGACTGGCGGCTGGGCACATGCGCCGCTGCCCTGGCCGCTCTGTTCCTGCTCGCCGGGCAGCTCCGCGCCCGCAGCATCGATCTGCTGGGCGCCGCCACCTGTGCGTTCTTCGTGGCCATGGCCGCCATCGCGACAGCGGACCCGGCCTCGTCACTGCAGCACTGGATCTGCGCCCTGGCGAACGGCACCCTGGCGGTCACGGCCCTGACCTCCCTCGCCGTACGGCGCCCCTTCACCTCGTCCTTCGCCCGGGCCCAGGTGCCCCCTGAGTTCTGGCACGCCCCCCGGTTCATCAGGGTCAACATGGTCCTGACCGCCATCTGGGCAACCGCGTTCACCATCGCGGCGCTCGCCTGCGCCGCCATCGTCCACTACGACCACGCCGAGGCCCTGCCGCTGGTCACCGTCCAGATCCTGGCGTTCGTCGTCCCGTTCGTCCTCTGCGGCCGCTACGCCGAGCGGGCCAAGGCCGGCTCCGGACGAGCCATGGCATGACCACTCCCGCACCGTGGCCGCCGCGCCGGCCGGCCCGGGTCGATGACATCGACGGGTCGGCTCCGGCCGATCGCCACATGCCGGTTCGGCATCCGGCCGGCTCCGGTCGACCGCCACATGACGGTTCGACAGGGCCGGCTCCGGCCGTTCGCCACATGCCGGTTCGACATTGATGGAAGGAAGCAACAACATGGCCGGGACCACGGTGCGGAGCACCGCAGGGACGCGGGAGCGGGCCGACGAGAGCGAGTTGGTCAGTCCGGAGCGGCTGATCTACTTCTCGGACGCGGTGGTGGCCATCGCCATCACCCTGCTGGCCCTGGAATTGCCGGTCCCCACCGGGAACGTCCACGGCAACACCGGTGTGCTGCACTTCCTGCGCGACCACCTGACGGAATACATGGCCTTTCTGGTCAGCTTCTCGGCCATCGCCATGCACTGGATGATCCATCAACGCCTCTTCCGCTACGCGACCGGACTGGCGGGCGGCGTCATCCGATGGAACCTGCTGTGGCTGCTCATGATCGTCCTCGCACCGTTCACGACAAAGCTGCTGACCAGCGAGGCCGATGCCTTTCAGGTCCAGTTCATCGTGTACGCGGCCGGTCAGGCACTGACGGGGCTGTTCTTCAGGCTGGCCTTCTCGGACCTGCGCAGGTCCGGGATGCTGCGCGCCCACACCCCGCCCGAGGCTGTCGCCGACACCCTGGGATGGGTGACCGCGATGATCGTGACGTTCCTGATGTCGATACCCGTCGCCCTCGTCACGCACTGGGCGCCCCTGTGCTGGGCACTGCTTCCGCTGACCCGGATCTGCCTGCGCTCCCTCGAACGCCGGACCGCCTGAGGACGCGACCCGGGCGAACGGCCGCGGCCCGTCAGGCGGGTCCGTCCGGGCTCCGGGAGAAGGCCGTGTAGCCGGCCATCGCCACGATCGCGTCCCTGACGAGCAGCACGCGCGGCGGATAGTCCTGCGCCTTGTCACCGGCGTCGGCCAGTGCGGAGGTGCGCCAGACCTCCGCTCCGGTGCGGCTGTCCAGTGCCAGCAGACGGCCGAAGCGGTTGGCGAAATAGACCCGCTTGTACGTCGCCGACACCGCGGGCGCGGACAGGCTCTCCACGTCCGTCACCTTCTGCCAGAGTTGTCTGCCGCTGTCCGCCGACACCGCGGTGACCGTCCCGTCCGACCGGACGAAATAGACGACGCCGTCCACAAGGGTGGCCGCGCCGGTCAGCGGATGTGCCAGCGGTATCCGTCTGACCTGACCGGTTTCCGAGGCCACCCGCAGCAGCGCGTTGTACGGCCGCTCGTACCCGGCCTCGTACACGTCCTTCGCGGTCTGGGGGGCGAGGAACAGGGGCTGCCCGCCGACGGCGCCGAGCGCTTCCGCCTTCTTGGGCAGTGTGGCGGTCTCGGTCAGGCTGCCGGGTCCGAGCTTCATCAGCTCGACCGGGGCCTGGCCGGGCTCGGTGCCCGCCGAGCACAGGGCGTGGGGGACGCCGCCCAGCACCGACGGGGTGCAGTACTCGTCCAGCGAGGGCGCCCGCCACAGCTTCTTGCCGGAAGGCCCGTAGGCCACGAACGACGAGTTGTCGGGAGACAGGGTCAGCAGTCCGCCGTCGTACAGGACCGCCTCCTCGGACAGGCTGATGTCGCGTTGCCACCGCCGGTGCCCGGTACCGGCGTCGAGGGCCACCACGCGTCTGGTCCTGTCGTCCGGTTCCTCGTACATGTAGACCAGCCCGTCGCGAACGCCGATCGGCTGCACCCCCTGAGGGCGGGTGCCGGTCCGCCACAGGGTGCGGCCGGAGGCCGCGTCGATCCTGGCGGCCGTGAAGCCCGTACCGCCACAGAACAGGGCGCTTCCCTCCGCCACGCACCCGGGGCTGTCGTAGTCGAGGGGGACGCCCTTCACGTCGTACCGCAGCTTCGTCTGCCACGGCCGCCAGCCGTCGGGCAGTGACGCGGCACGGGCGGCGTCCGTGGCGGTGGCGCCGGAGGCGGTGGTGGTGCCCGAACCGGACGCGTAGACGCCCACCCCGATACACAGCCCCGTGACGGCCAGCAGCGCGCCGAGGCCGGTGAGCAGCACCCGGGTTCGGCGTCGCTTGCCGGTGCCGGTGCTCATGCCGGTGCCGGTCTCGACGTCCGCGGAGGCGGTGGCCGCGCTCCGAGAAGCGGGGCGGCGCGGGGGCCGCGCGGACTGCCCGGTCGTCGGGGACCCCGTGGCGTCGGATTCCGGCAGCGCCCGGAGCATGCGGTGTATGTCCGTCAGTTCCGGCCGTGCGGCCGGGTCCTTGTCCAGGCAGCGCTCGACGATGCCCAGGAGCGCTTCGGGCACTCCGCCGAGGTCCGGTGCTCCGTGCACCACCTGATAGCCGGTTATGTACGGGCTGCCGGCGTCGAACGGTCCCGTGCCGACGGCCGCGAACACCAGCAGTGACCCCAGTGAGAACACGTCCGAGGCCGGGGTGACGTCGCGGGGAGCTTCCAGTTGTTCCGGCGACATGAAGGGCGGAGTGCCGATCATCCGTCCGGTCGTGGTGAGGCTCTGGTTGTCGGAGGCGCGCGATATGCCGAAGTCGATGACGCGCGGCCCGTCCTCGGTCATCAGGACGTTGCGCGGTTTGAGGTCCCGGTGCACCAGGCCCGCCCGGTGGATGTCGCGCAGCGCCTCGGTGAGCCCCAGCCCCAGCGCGCGCAGTTCACGCCGGTTCAGCGGGCCGTCCTTGTCCACGACTTCGGCAAGGTCGAGCCCCGGCACGTAGAGCGTCGCCATCCACGGCCGGTCGGCGTCCGGGTCGGCGTCCACGACGGGCGCGGTGAAGGCACCGCTCACTCTGCGCGCCGCCGCGATCTCCTGCCGGAAGCGCGTCCGGAACTCCTCCTCCTGGGCATACGGCTCGTGCACGAGCTTGACCGCGACCTGCCGTCCCGAGGCGGAGACTCCCAGATAGACGACTCCCATGCCGCCCGCCCCGAGCCGACCGAGGAGGGTGTACCCGCCTATGGACTCCGGGTCCCGGGTGCTCAGGGGCGTCATCGCCGATCACCCTTCCCAGCGCCTGCCTGCCTCACGTGGATCAGAGTAGGGCCTGCCGTCCCGGAACCGTGGCCGCGCCCATCAGGCATCGGTGCCCCTGTGCCCCTGTGCCCCTGTGCCCCTGTGCCCCTGTGCCCCTGTGCCCCTGTGTCCCTGTGTCCCTGTGCCCTTGTGCTCCTGAGCCGTGCGACGGGTCGTCCGTCCGGACGAGGACTCAATTCCTGGCCGTCCATGCCGGTGCCGGTGCCGGTGCCGAGGTCGAAGCCGAGGTTGATGCCGAGGTCGAAGCCGGTGTTGATGTCGAAGCCGATGTCGGAGTCGGAGTCGAACCCCATCCTCCATCTCCCATCCTCCATCCCATCCGGCATCCCAGGAAGGCTGCGTTTCCGCAGTTCAGAGCCCGTTCGCGCGTTCCAGCATCCCGAAACTCCCGAAGGGAATGGCGGATGGAGCGCCGCATGGCACAGGCTTGCGTCAGCCGGGCACGACGCCTCGCCGGACATGGCGATCGTCCTCGCTCAACTCCGCGTTCACGGCCCGCACATCCGGCGCGCCTGCGCACACCACACGCAGCACGGCCAAGAGCAGGACAGACCGGCACTCCCTGCAAGCGGAAGATCCTCTTCCTAATATTCAGAGAAAGCAGTCCACCCATGCGTATCGCCACTCGCTTCGCCTCCCGCGCGGCCGCCTCCTCCCTGGTCGTCGCCGCCGTCGCGCTCGCCGGCTTCCAGGCCACCGAGCAGAGCGCCTCCGCCGCCACCAAGAAGGCGGCCTCGGTGGTCACCTGCACCACGGCGAACACCAAGCTGAGCGTCACCAAGGTGAACCGTCCGATCAACCACCTGCTGCTCACGGCGACCAACACCGGCACCAAGTCCTGCTACGCCTACATCGCCCCCTTCCTGAGGGCCGGTGCCGACGCCCAGGCCCCGCTGGCGTGGGCCGAGGAGACCACGCCGCAGGCCGTGGTGACGCTCGGGCCGGGCCAGTCCGCGTACGCGGGCATCACGACGTCCACCCCCGAGGGCGAAGGGGGCTACAAGACGAAGACCCTGGGCGTGTTCTTCGCCGACAGGAAGGGCAACGCGATCAACACGGAGAAGACCCTGAAGCTGCCGGACGGCGGTGTCTTCTTCAACAGCACGGCCACCGTCACCTACTGGCAGGACAACGCGGCGGACGCCCTCTCCTGGTAGCCGCCCCGGCGCCCGCGGCCGTTCCGCCTCGTCGGCGGCGGTGGCACAGCGGGCGCCCCCACCTTGCACTCGACGACAGACAATCCCCAGGTCACCGACCTGGGGATTCCCTTCTGGTACCTGCACAACGGCAAGGTCGAGAAGTTCAACTGCTACGTCGGCTACGCGAAGATGTACGCCGACATGGGCGTGAACCTCGACTGGGCCTCGGCGGTCAACAAACACAGAGCCGTTCCCCGGCGGGTGCGGCCCGGCAGCAGGCCACCGCGGCGGCCCAGATGGTGGTGGCGACCGCTGCCGCCGCGTGGCTCACGGCACGGATCTACGGCGCTCGGTCCTCCACTCCCGGGTCGCTCCCGAGCAACCGCAGAGCCTCCCCGCGGACGTCGGCGTCCGCGTCGGCTGTAAGTGCCTCGAGTTGCTGCACGAACTCGTCCCGCCGGCCATCGGCGATCATCCAGCTCTGATGGTTGAACACCTCGCCGTCGAGCTGGTCGGCAGTGCACCACGCCTCAGCCCGTGACAGCGTCGCAAGAACGATACGCAGACCAAGAAGATCCCGTCGTTGCAGCAGCGCCTCCGCCGTTTCTTGCGTGACA
This sequence comes from Streptomyces sp. NPDC107581, assembly GCF_055657175.1. NCBI lineage: Bacteria > Bacillati > Actinomycetota > Actinomycetes > Kitasatosporales > Streptomycetaceae > Streptomyces > Streptomyces sp. NPDC107581. The sequence goes on along the minus strand of NZ_JBVKBH010000001.1, from coordinate 353,981 downwards.
GCAGTGTCGTGAGGGTCCAGCAGAAGCCGTTCAAGGACCGATGTGACATCTTCCCGGCCTGCAATCGCCGCCAGCTGCCTGCCTGCGGCAGCTCTGCAAGACCATGACTCCGACTCGGCGTCGCGGAGCGCCGCCATCAATCGGCCTGCGCCCTGCTCCTGGCTCACGCAGCCATGTTGCCCTCCTCCGGGCCGCATGCCTACTTCGTTTCCAAGGTCGACTCCGGTTGGTCCGGCCCCGGTGATCGCCCCGATGCCCGGCTGCAACGACGAGAACGCAGCCCGGCTCGCCGAAGAGGCCGGAGGGACCTGGCGTCACCATGCGCCAGGTGATCACTCACGGCGACCCGCGCTCAGCGACGGATGCGGCGAGCCGGTCACGCGCGACCTTCGTCGCCCCGCAGGTACGCCCCCGCACGCGCTGCAGCCACTGCGGCCTCGGCGGCCCGGTCTGCGGCGGCTTCGTCGAGGCGGTCGCCGCTGGTCAGCAGGCGGTAGTAGAGGGGGGCGGAGACGGCACGGATCACCTCGTGGACATCGGTGCCCTCGGGCACCTCGCCCCGGTCGATGGCCTGTTGGACGCAGGGTGCCCATTCCTCGACGCGGATGTCGTAGAAGCGGTGCAGGGCCTCGGCTGTCTTCGCCTCGCAGGTGGCGGCGGCGATCACCGCCTTGAACAGCGCTCCTTGCCGCGGGTCGGCCAAGGTGCGCTGCACGAGCCGGGCGTTGGCCTTGAGATCACCGAGCAGCGAGCCGCTCTCGGTACGCGGCAGTGACTGTTCGGCCATGTCCAGCAGCAAATCGGCCACCAGGCCGGTCACTGTTCCCCAGCGGCGGTACACGGTGGTCTTGCCCACCTCGGCACGGCGCGCGATGTCGGCGAGGTCCAGGTGGGCGAAGCCATGCTCCGCCAAGGCGTCCCCAGCCGCTCGCAGCACCGACGCCCGCACCCGCGCCGTGCGCCCTCCGGGACGGACGGTCCCCGGATCCGCACTCTCAAATTCCATAACGGGACTCCCGTTCCGTTAATCACCCGCATCTGCTACGTTGGGAAACACGTTAACGGAACGCCAGGACCATTAGCCAGTCCGGGCGGCGAGAGATGACGAGAGAGGAACAGCCATGGAATACAGGCGGCTGGGCGCATCCGGCCTCAAGGTCCCTGCACTGAGCTTCGGCGCCGGCACCTTCGGCGGCCAAGGGCCGCTGTTCGGTGCCTGGGGCAACACCGACGCGCGAGAGGCCCGCCGTCTCGTGGACATCTGCCTCGACGCCGGGATCACGATGTTCGACACCGCCGACGTCTATTCCGGCGGAGCCTCCGAGGAGGTGCTGGGCGAAGCGATCAAAGGCCGCCGGGACCAGGTGATCGTGTCCACCAAGACCGGCCTGCCGATGGGTGACGGCCCGGGCGATGCGGGCTCCTCTCGTTCGCGCCTGATCACCGCGTGTGAGGACGCCCTGCGCCGGCTCGGTACCGACTACATCGACCTGTTCCAGCTGCACGCCTTCGACGCCGGCGTGCCGATCGAGGAAGTCCTGTGCACACTCGACGATCTCGTACGAGCAGGGAAGGTCCGCTACCTCGGCATCTCCAACTTCTCCGGCTGGCAGGCGATGAAGTCCCTCGCGAGTGCGGAGAGGTACGGCCACCCGCGCTATGTCGCACATCAGGTCTACTACTCACTCGTCGGCCGTGACTACGAATGGGAGCTGATGCCCCTCGGGCTCGATCAGGGCCTCGGAGCCCTCGTCTGGAGCCCGCTGGGCTGGGGGCGGCTCACCGGCAAAGTCCGCCGCGGCCAGTCGCTCCCGGCCAACAGCCGGCTGCACCACACCGCGGACTACGGCCCGCCGGTCGAGGACGAACACCTCTACCGCGTGGTCGACGCCCTCGACGAGATCGTGCAGGAGACCGGCAGGACCATTCCGCAGATCGCCATCAACTGGCTGCTGCAGCGACCGACCGTCTCCTCCGTGATCATCGGTGCCCGCAACGAGGAGCAGCTTCGCCAGAACCTCGGTGCCGTCGGTTGGACGCTCACGCCCGACCAGATGGCGAAACTCGATGCGGCGAGTGGCAAGACGGCGCCCTACCCGTACTTCCCTTACCAGCGCCAGGAAGGCTTCGCCCGCCTCAACCCACCGGTTGTCACACCTCCGCCTGCTGCATGACATCGGCGTCAAGTGGCGTCAAGTGGCAGCAAGTGGCAGCAAGTGGCAGGAACGTACAGCCGCGAGTCCCGGACTCGGGCTGGGGATGCTGCCTCGCCCAACGCCTGCCCGGGGCCTGCACAGCTGTGGTGACAGCCTCTCCCTCTGTCGGCCGACTTGTCGGCACGACCACGGGCCGGCTCCTCATCCGCGCCGTCGCCCTGTCCATGCCCGGCGGTGCCACCGCGCAGGGGGAACGCGCGCAGCAGTTCCGGCGCCGGATCGCCTCCGTCGAGAGCATCCGGGAACGGGCGGTGGCCCGCGGCGAGACCCCTCCGCCCCTGGAGGGGATCCTGGACCAGCTCATCGCGCCCGCTCTGCCTTCGGGCGATCTTCGGCATCGACCTCCCGGCCACCGGCTACCCCGAACTGCTCGTGGACAGACTGCTCGGCGACACGCGGGCGCCCGGCACCGCCTGAACGTGGCACACCCCGACACCCGGCGCCAACACCGAGGACATACCGCCTCCTCGAGGCCGTCATGGGCCAAGAAGTCCGCCGGGAAGCCTTCTGGCACGAATCTGGCACGCGACGACTGATCACGATGGACAGCAAAAAGGCCCGGGTCGATGACCTGGGCCTTTGTCATGGAGCGGGTGACGAGAATCGAACTCGCGCTCTCAGCTTGGGAAGCTGATGTTCTACCATTAAACTACACCCGCGTAATATGGACAGATTGACTCTTGGAGAGTTGATGTCCGAACGCTCGCTCACTGTACCTCATCGCAGACACCCCGTGTGTGGATCACCGGGGCGGGGTGTGGCGGAGGCATGGGATCCCCCTGCGGAGGGCCCGAGTTGGGGCGTACCGTGGGGGAGTGGGAGAGGGTCCGGGTGGGGCCGGAGAGCCTCCTGGAGAGTCGTCTCTTTGATCCCGTAATGTGGCTTTTGTCGTCAGGGCAGTAAGCCGGACGCGGCTCTTGGGGAAGGGACTTGAGGGATTTGATGCAACGCACCGTCGTTCGCTGTGCGGACGGGCATGTCTTCAGCAGCGCTTCGTTCCCGATGCAGCAGGCCGAGCGGCTCGGCCCCGGCCGGCTGGTGAGGTGCCCCCGCTGCGCCCGGCTCCGCAGTGTGGTGCCGGTCACCCTGCAGAAGCGGTAGCGGGCGGGACGGCCGACCGGACCGGGAAGATCGAAAGGCGCGCGGGTCGTCACGATTGTCACGGCTCCGCGCGCCTTGCGTATCCTCGGGGCGTGCTTCTCTCAGACAAGGACATCCGGGCCGAGATCGACGCCGGGCGGGTACGGATCGATCCCTACGACCATTCCATGGTGCAGCCGTCGAGCATCGACGTCCGGCTGGACCGGTACTTCCGGGTGTTCGAGAACCACCGGTACCCCCACATCGACCCCTCGATCGAGCAGGCCGACCTGACCAGACTGGTCGAGCCCGAGGGGGACGAGCCGTTCATCCTGCACCCCGGTGAGTTCGTGCTGGCGAGCACGTACGAGGTCATCTCGCTTCCCGACGACCTCGCCTCGCGACTCGAGGGGAAGAGCTCGCTCGGGCGGCTCGGGCTCGTCACACACTCCACCGCCGGGTTCATCGACCCGGGGTTCAGCGGCCACGTGACCCTTGAGCTGTCCAACCTCGCCACCCTGCCGATCAAGCTCTGGCCGGGGATGAAGATCGGTCAGCTGTGCATGTTCCGGCTCAGCTCGCCCGCCGAGTTCCCGTACGGCAGCGAGCGCTACGGCTCCCGGTACCAGGGGCAGCGCGGGCCGACCGCATCGCGGTCCTTCCAGAACTTCCATCGGACCCAGGTGTGAGGGCGAGGACGACATGAGTGACGTACGGGAGAACCTGACCTACGAGCGGTTCGGGGTCGCCGTCCGCGAACTGGCGCAGACCATCGCCGACGACGGGTACGAGCCCGACATCGTGCTCAGCATCGCGCGCGGCGGCGTGTTCGTCGCCGGCGGGCTCGCCTACGCCCTCGACTGCAAGAACATCCATCTCGTGAACGTCGAGTTCTACACGGGAGTCGGTCAGACTCTCGAAATGCCCGTCATGCTGGCCCCGGTGCCCAATGCGATCGATTTCTCGAACAAGAAAGTTCTGATCGCGGACGATGTGGCCGACACGGGCAAGACGCTCAAGCTGGTGCACGACTTCTGCCTGGACCACGTCGCCGAGGTGCGTTCCGCGGTCATCTACGAAAAGCCGCATTCGCTCGTCAAGTGCGAGTACGTGTGGAAGCGCACGGATGACTGGATCAACTTCCCGTGGTCGGTCGAACCGCCTGTCGTGAAGCGGGCGGGTCAGGTTCTCGACGCCTGAGAGCCTCCGGGCGGAACGGGCGGGACGGGCGGCCGTAGTCGGTTATGTGCGTCTGTCTCTCGGTGTATGTGCGCCTGTCTCGTGGTCGGAGTTCCGCGGCCGTCGGGGCGGCGCGTCAGGTGCCGCGGGTCTGCCGTCGGTCCCGGCGGTCTCACTCCGGTCGGCTCGGGTGAATGTCGTTCAGGCTGTCGACGACCGTCACGGACGGTGGATTCGAAGGCGTGGGCACCTGGATGAGGATGGGGACATAGACCATGGCGCCGTGTCTGTATTCGGCCTTCCATGAATTGCGGTAGCACACGATTCCGTTCGGATTTCCGCGTGTCGCATAGCATCGAAGTGCCGACTCCGCCGCGGGTGCGGTCTGGGCTTTCCGTGGCAGGGCACCTGCTTCAATCGGTGACGCGCCCCATGCGCCGAGCACCATGCAGCAGACGGCCGCAGCCGCAGGACCGACACTCCGCAAGGCTGCTTTCTGCATCTGCATCACCCTGAAAGCTGCGAGTGAACCGACGCGTTCCATTGTCGCACGGCGGGGACGGGGACCGCCCGATGATCTCCCGGCCTCCATACGGGAAATGCGGCCGAGCGGCCCGATCTGATTCCCGTCCGTTTCCCCGCAGGCGAGTCGACATCTGTGGATTTCCTCAATTCGGGACTGCGGGACTGCGGGACTGAGGTGCTGCGGTGCTGTTCTTCAGCGTCCGGAGGGGTGGAGTCTGCGGGCGGCTTCGTGGCGGGTGTGGACACCGAGTTTGGTCAGTACCGCGCCCACGTGATGCCCGGCGGTCTTGGGGGTGATGTAGAGGCGGGCGGCGATCTCGGCGTCCGACAGGCCCTCGTTCAGCAGCTTCAGGACGTCCAGCTCCCGGTTGGTCAGCCCGTACGGATTGGCCCGGGTGGACGCCCGCGGCCCACGCCGGATCGGGCGGACACCGCGGGCGCGCATCACGGCGCGGGTGCGCGCCGCGGCCGGCCGGGTGCCGAGCGTCTCGAAGGCGGCCAGAGCCTGGTGCAGCGCGGGTGCGTCGCCGGCCAGGCGGGCCAGCGCGGCGTCGTAGGGGCAACCGAGCTCGTCCCATCGTGTCGCGGCGCCGGCCCAGTCACCGGCCAGCTCCAGCGCGTAGGGTCCGGCCGCAGGCAGCTGCGGGGGTGTTCCTCCCACGCGGCGGATCCAGCAGGCCAGGGGCCCGGACAGCCAGGGATGGGTACGCTCCGCCAGCGCGGCCAGACCGCATCGGGCCTCCTCCTGGACCAGCTCGTGATCACCGGCCAGCCAGGCCGCCTCGACCCGCGCCTCCCACCCCAGCCCCGTGTCCAGCAGGCAGTTGGAGTCGACCAGGCTCGCCGCCTGCTCCAGCAGCGGCCACACCTGGGCCTTGCCCTGACGGGCCCGCACCAGGCCCTGGACGGTCAGGGCCAGGGCCCGGACGACCGGTGGTGAGCCGGGGTGGCACAGCACCTTCTGCGCGGCATCGGCGGCCTGAGTCCACAGGCCCCGGTTCAGCAGTCCCCAGCTGCCCCAGGCCCTCGTGCACAGCACGTAGGACAGCAGGTCGTGGTCGAGGCAATAGCCCTCCGCCCGGCGCACGGCCGCAGTGGTCCGGGCGGCATCGTGCTGCAGCGCGGCGGACCAGCACATGACGAGCGCCATGAAGCCCGCGTCCACCGGCAGATCCTGCGCCATCGCGCTGGACACCGCCCGGTCGCAGTCCGCCCAGCCGCCCCCTTCGCTCAGCGTGCGGGCCACCGCGGCATGGAAGCGCGCCTGGACGACCACTCCCGCATCGCCGAAGCGCTCACCCAGGGCGATCGCCCTCTCGGCGTAGGCGGCGGTCACCGCCGCCCCCTCGTGCTCGTAGCAGGCCAGCTGACAGAGGTTCAGGTACGCCCGTGCCAGCTCCCGGCTCGGCCCCAGCCCTTCGAGCACCCGCACCGCATCCAGACCGGTCTGTGCGGCCTCGGCGGTCCGCCCGGCCGGCCACAGCCAGCACGACAGCCAGCGCAGGTCCTCCCCCTCGCGCAGCCGGTCGCCCAGCGCACGGCGCAGCCGCACCGCCCTACGGCGGGAAGCGATGCCCTCATCGAGCCGGCCGGACAGGAGGCAGGCCCGCGAATGGCCCTCCAGCAAGGAGGTCTGCTGGTCACGCGGAAGGCGATCGGCGTGCCGCAGGGCACGGGCGTACTGGGCGGCTGCTTCCCGGTGCGCGCCCGACGCGGCAGCGTGGGCGGCCGCCGCGGGCGCGTACTCCAGTACGGCGTCCGGATCGCCGGCGCCCTCGGAATGATCGGCCAGCAGCGCCAGATCGTCCGCGGCGACCGGCCCGGACCGCATCGCCGCCAGCACCTGCCGGTGTACCCGCAGTCGGGAGGCGGCGGGGACGGCCTCCAGCACCGCCAGCCGGGTCAACTCATGGCGGAACTCGGTCTCTTGCCCGTCGGTACGCACAATTCCGCAGGCCACGGCCTCATCGAGCGCTTCCTCCGGGGCCGGCAGGACGCCGGCCAGCAGCGGCAGCGGAACCCGGCGCCCCAGGACGGCCAGCACGTCGACGACCACGCGCGCCGCGGCCGACAGGCCGGCCAGGCGGCCGGAGACGGCCTCGCGCACCGTGGCCGGGATGGGTTCGGCGGGGGAGGCCAGGATTTCGGTGACGATGAACGGGTTGCCTGCGGAGACGTGGTACAGCTGCTCGGCGTCGACAGCGTGTCCGGCGGCCAGCCGGGCCACGGCCCGGAGGCTCAAAGGGGCCAGGTCGTGGCGGTGGACCCACGGATAGCCGGCCAGGGTGCCGAGCAGAGCGGTCAAGTGGTGGGTGCGGCCGATCTCGTCGTCGCGGTGGGTGGCCACCACCAGCGCCGGAACGCTCGGCAGCCGCCGGGCCAGGTAGCGCAGCAGGTCCATCGTGGCCTCATCGGCCCAGTGGATGTCCTCCACGACCAGCAGGCTGGGATAGGCGCTCAGGTCGGCGAGCAGACAGTCGAAGACCTCATCGGAACGGCAGGCGCCGCCCAGCGCCTCGGTCAGGGCAGTGCGTACCGCCCGGCCCAGGCGCGGCGCCAAGTCCATGAGAGGGCCCAGGGGGCGGGGGGAGGCCAGCGGGTCGCAAGCACCGACCAGGACCCGGATGTCGGGATCGGTCAGCTGCGCCAGGCGGTGGACGACGCTGGTCTTGCCGATGCCGGCTTCGCCGCGCACAAGGGCCAGTCGTCCAGGGCCGCTCACGGCCGCCTGCAGGTGACCGGTGAGGTCCCGGAGTACGGCCTCTCGCTCTAGCAGGTCCATCACCAGCCAGTTTCCCTCCGCGGCCGGAGCCGCGCAAAAGATCCGGACCGATCAAGGCAGGTCGGCCGATGGGGTGGTGTCGTGGGATGCGGTGGGGCGCGCCACGGTGGGATGTGAGGTGCACCGGGGTGGGACGTGGGGTGTGGCGGGGGCGGAACTTGGGGTGTTCACCCGATGTGTCCCCGGCCGCTGAAGGGCATGCTGGCCGAAGAGTTCCAGAACCCGGGTCTCCCGGTTCGAAGCTCACGCAGGCCCGTGCGGTACATGTCGCTCACCCCACGCCTCCGAAACGACCGGCAGCGAATCCAGCCAAAAAGTGCCGGACACACCAGGTTGCCGTCGTCTGTCGAGTCACGAGATTCCGGAGGGCGAAGCGGTGGACGTGCCAGGGCGGGCCTGGTCGGTCCATCGGGACAAACGCGTGGATCAACTCGAACCCTCGGGAACCGACCTGGCGGCGCATTCTGCGGAGAGCGTTCCGTAAGCGATTGGCCGCGAATCGAGAGAATCCATACGCAGCGGAAGGAACCATCATGCTCAGCAAGATCGCACAGCGTACCGCAGTGCTGACCGCATCGGCCGCTCTTGCCGCGGGAGGCGCGCTGGCGCCCTCTGCCGCCTTCGCAGCCCCAGCACCCACAGGAACTCACGCAACGGCGCCGAATGACAACGGAGGGGCGAACAACAACAACAATAACAACAACAACGGCGGAGGCGGGAACAACAACAACAATAACAACAACAACGGCGGGGGCGGGAACAACAACAACAATAACAACAACAACGGCGGAGGCGGGAACAACAACAATAACAACAACAATAACCGTCACAAGGGCAAGGGCGCGAACAACAACAACAATAACAACAACAACGGCGGAGGAGGGAACAACAACAATAACAACAACAACAACGGCGGAGGAGGGAACAACAACAATAACAACAACAACGGCGGAGGCGGGAACAACAACAACAATAACAACAACAACGGCGGAGGCGGGAACAACAACAACAATAACAACAACAACAACGGCGGAGGAGGGAACAACAACAATAACAACAACAACGGCGGAGGCGGGAACAACAACAACAATAACAACA
>NZ_JBVKBH010000001.1:19403-345005 GCF_055657175.1 Streptomyces sp. NPDC107581 | reverse complement strand
AACAACAACGGCGGAGGCGGGAACAACAACAACAATAACAACAACAACGGCGGAGGTGGGAACAATAACAATAACAACAACAACGGCTGAATCTCAGGGTCCGGCGGCCGGGTTCTTCAACGTAATCCCGGCCGCCGGACTTTCACGTGCAGTGGTCCTGCCTGATCGCGCTGCCGTTGTGCGCGGGAGGCTGCCTGTGTGCGGGTGAGGGAGGGCGAAGGCGGGCGTGAGCCGGCGCTGAGTTCGGCGTAGATGCACGCAGTCGTCGAATTCGCCGGCAAGGCGAATCTTGCCGTCGGGCTCGACCTGCCGGGGGAAGAATCGGGCGGCGCTGTGGATTTTTCAGGCGCCCGCCGCGCCTTCTGTGCAATTTCTGCCGCTCCCCGCCGAGGTTGTCACCTCAACTTTGATTGCAGTTGATGTTCAGATTGCCGGTGAAGGTGTTTCCCTCGCCGACCTGTCCGATCGGGTAACAGGCCTGAACGCGAACGAGCGACGCGCTGTCCAGGAGCGAGAGCAGTTCAGCGTCGCCTTGAGTCTGGCCGCCGTTGTTATTGTTGTTGTTATTGTTGTTGTTCGCGGCACCCCCGTTGTTGTTATTGTTATTGTTGTTGTTGTTCGCGGTGCCGGCGTTGTTGTTGTTATTGTTGTTGTTGTTGTTCGCGGCGGCTGCGGCGCCGTCACCGCCGCCACCGCCCTTGTTGTTGACGTTCTGCGTGCCGGTGAGGGTGCTGCCCTTTCCGACCTGCCCCATCGGGTAGGAGAGCTGAATGAGCGACGTGTGGTTCAGAAGTGAGAGGAGGCCCCCGTCGCCTTGAGCTTGGGCGCCACCGGCGCTGAAGAGGACCGCCGCCGTCGCAGCGATGCCGATCGTGGCAATCCGCTTGGTGAGCTTCACGCGACCAACCTTTCGTCGTCCCTGGGGTCGAATCCTGAGTCTCAACGGACAGGATGGCGACGGCGGCGTTGAACGATCACTAGGCACGCTGCAATGTCTGCCTTTTCCCCCGTACAGCCCCAGAGCTTCGCGGAGCCCACCAGGCCGCATAAGCAGGCGATTTCGAGCCGTAACAGATTGCGGCGCACCGGCTGCTCGCAGGCCGGTTCCGGCACGCTCATGAGAAGGGCCCCCGGCGCGGCGCCGGGGGCCCTTCTCATGCTGTGCGGATCTAGAACGTGCCGAGCTTCACTATCGACAGCAGCGCGATCAGCTGGATCGCCGACGCGCCCAGCGCCTTCGGCCAGGGCAGGTCGTGGGAGCGGGAGACCATCAGGGTCAGCAGGGCGCCCGCGCCGATCCAGGTGGCCCAGCCCAGCAGCTGGACGAAGCCGGCGTTGCCGCCGAAGAACATGGCGAAGACCAGGCGGGGGGTGTCCGTGAGGGACGTGATCAGCATGGACAGGCCCACCGTGGGCTGCCAGGCGCCGTCGCCGCCGAGCTGGCGGGCCAGGGTGTGGGTGACCACGCCCAGGATGAACGCGCTCAGCACCATCGCGACGGCTGTGACCAGGACGATCGGGACCGCGTTGGAGAGCGTCGCGTTGATCGCGTCCTGGCGGGCGTCGTCGAAGCCGAAGACGGCGAGCAGGCCGTAGAGGAAGGTGACGATCAGGGCCGGGGCCCACATCGTGTAGTCCCGCATGCGCAGGAAGGTCCGGTTCGGCGCGAGGACGATGCCCCGCAGCAGTTCCTTCCAGTGCAGGGGCGGGCCCGTGGGGCCGGAGGGCGCGGCCGAGCCGGCGTGGTAGGTCTGGCCCTGCGTGTAGCCGGCGGCCTCGTCGATCGAGAAGGCCTGGGTGTGGCCCGGGTTGTTCGCCGCGTACGGGTCGGGGGCGCCGCCCGGGCCCTGACCCGGGTGACCGCCGTCGCCGAAGTACTCCGGCCCGTCGTCGGCCGGGCCGGGGTAGCCGTAGGACGGCCCCGGCTGTGGGTACGCCCCCTGCTGCGGGTACGGCGGCTGCGGCGCCGACGGTGGGCCGTACGACGGCCCCCGCTGTCCGTACGACGGCCCCCCGGGCTGTCCCTGCCCGCGCGACGGTCCCGCGGGCCGTCCGCGTCCGTACGACGGTCCCTGCGGCGCCTGCTGTCCTTGGGGGGTGCGGTTGTCCCGGCCCCCGCGTCCGATCCTGAATCCAGCCACGTCATCGAACGTACCCGGTCCCGCAGAGCGACGTGCCCGGCCCGGGCGTCCGGGCCGGGCTTTGCGGCCGACCTGTGACATCCCCTAAGGGGCCGTCAGGGGCCCGGTCCGGGGCATCCCCCGGTTTCACCGGTCCGCCGGACGGCCCAGGTGAGGACGGCCGGCGGCCGGGATTCCGGTTGCCGGCCCGGCCACGGTCGGGCGGAGTGGAGTGGTGCGCCGGATCAGTCCGCGAACAGGGCGCCGAACTGGGGCGCACCCGTCGTCGAGACTCCCGCGGAGCTCGCCGAGACGGACCGGGAGCCGGTCGTGGTGATCTTCGTACCGTTGGACGGCAGGTAGGTGAGCGCGCCGTCACCGCCGTTCTCGTACGACCCCACGACCAGGTCGGCCCGGCCGTCGCCGGTGACGTCGTCCAGCTTGACGTCGGCGCCGAACAGGTCGCCCTTCTCGTCGCTGCCGGGGACGCCCGCGGTGCTCTGGCCGAAGGACTGGACGCCGGAAGAGGTGTTCACACCGGACGCGGAGCCGTACAGGACGGCGACCTGGCCGGTGTCGGCGACACCGTTCATGTCCTCGTTCGGGCTGCTGACGACCAGGTCCTGGTAGCCGTCGCCGTTGACGTCGCCGAGGTCGAGGTCCCAGCCGAAGCCGTCGCCCTTCTCCGCGGTACCGGGCACGCTGCCGGTGTCCTGGGTGATGCCCTTGGTGGCGGCGGGGCCCGAGGCGGAGCCGTAGGTGACGCTCACCTTGCCGCCCTTGGCGGCGTCGGGGACGGTCCGGCCGTCGCTGGTGGTGTTGTCCCAGGAGGCTCCGCTGACGATGTCGCCGAAGCCGTCACCGTTGATGTCGCCGATGCCGGTGACTATGCCGGGCTTGAGGGCCTTGGCGGAGGAGGCGCCCAGACCGCTCGCGGTGCCGGGCAGCCAGTAGTTGGTGTTCCAGTGGGACGACGTCTTCGTCTCGTAGCCGTCGACGACGAGGTCGGTGCGGCCGTCGCCGTTCACATCGCCCGCGGTCAGGCTCATCGGCCCGTACGGGTAGTCGTTGCTGCCCGACTGGATCGGCGGCTTGACGGTGGTGCGGCTGCCCGGGGTGCCGGAGCCGCTGAAACCGCCCTTGTAGAGGTAGAGGGTGGCGGCGGAGCTGCCGACGACCAGATCGGCCTTGCCGTCGCCGTCGAAGTCGCCGGCGGCCAGGTCCTTGCCCCAGTAGTCGTGCGAGCCGGGGGCCGGGTCGGGCACGTCGGCGGCCTTGCCGGTGAGTCCCTTCGCGGAGCCCCAGAGGATGGCGAGGCCGCCGCCGTTGGTGTCGCTGCCGACCTTCTCGTGCGGGGAGCCGACGGCGAGGTCGTCGTAGCCGTCGTTGTTGAAGTCGGCGTACGCGAGGTCGTAGCCGAACTCGTCGCCGGCCTCGGCGGTGCCGGGGACGCCGGAGGTGTTCTGGCTGATCGTGGTGCGCTTGGCGGCGGAGACGCCGGTGGCCGTGCCGTACAGGACCACGACCTGGCCGGCGCCCTTGTGGCCGCTGACGTAGGCGGTGGCCGCCGAGGTGGCGATGTCGCCGATGCCGTCGCCGTTGAAGTCGGCCTTGGCGACCTTGGCGAAGTCGGCGGCGGTGGCGGGAGTGCCGGCGAAGCCGAGCAGACCGCCCGTGAGCGCGGCCGCGGTGGCCGTCGCGAGGGCGAGGCGGCGGTGCGTGTGCATGCTGTTCTCCTGCGGCATGCGGGGGATGCCTGGCGGGCATCCGCAGTCGATGGGGTGCGAACCGTCCGTGTTCGCCTTGGGTTGTCCCAGGGTTCACCCGGTGGTTGGCGATCAGGAGACCGGCGTCGGCACGTAAGGGTTGTGCGTGCGTTCGGTTTGCTTCCGGGGCTGATGTGGTCAACGGGGTTCAAGAGGCTCGGGCGGGGTCCGAGAAGCCGGAGAGACCCAAGGGGGCTCAGCGGGCTCAGGGGGCTCAGGCGAGGTCGGGTGCCGAATGTGCGCCGCACGGGGCCCGCGGCGTCGCCCGCGGGTGGCCGCCCGAGCCGGAGCGGGGTGGCCGGGGCAGGATGGGGGCATGAGCGTAGTCAAGATCAATAAACCTGTCAATGTAAGCACATGACTCTGACCTGCGGCGATGCCAGCCAAGCGACCCGCTTTGACCCAGACCCCCCGGGTGTCCATTTCGCGGAAATGCGCGTGACCATGGGGGCCGGGTCCGTGGGGCGCGCTCGCGCAGAGATTGGCCTACCCCCCGTACCCAGACATGAGAAAGACCGTCCACCACAGCGGGCAGACGGCCCCTCAAGTCGGGCCGGGTCACTCCGTGTCGGCAAGCGCCCGGTACAGCGTCGCACGGGACACGTTGAGCGCCTTGGCGATGACCGTGACGCTCTCCCCGCAAGGGTCGGGGCAGGGCTCCGGGCAAGGGATAAAGAAGCAAAGCAGGGGTCAGCGGGCCCCACCCCCCGAACCTCACCTCGTCACCCCACCGACGAAACCTGAACCGAAGTACGAGACCATGCCCGACTCTAGATACAGCCGCCGACAGCACCCAAGGGAGGGCACACACTCCCCCAGGAGTGGCGAACGGCCCGCCACCGGAGGATTCCAGCGACGGGCCGTGAACGGCGCTCGGGTGCGCCTAGCTGCTTGGTGCCTCTGCCCAGTGCACAGTCACCCGATCCTCCGTGTTCGCGTTCCGGCCACGGCCGATGGACTTGGAAATGGTGATGCGGTCGACGAAGAACGCCAAGAAGCTACGTCGGTCCTCCAGGCCCCAACTGCCCCACGTCGACTCCGGCCCCAGCGGGTCACCCTCCGGGGCCGTCCACTCCGAGGGGATCGCCACCGTTCCAGCCTCGGCGGTCCCCAGTTCTTCCACGCGTCCGGCCGTTCGCGCCTCGTGCGCTGTCAACCGCTCCACGGACTCACGGAACATCTGGTCACCGACGGCACCCGCGTACAAGCCTGCCTGCCGGTCGACATACAGCGTGCGGAGCGCTTCCCGTACGTGCTCCAACTCGGCGCGTGCGGCTGCTAGTTCGGCCTGCCGCTCGCCCGTGTCCGCTTGCGCTGCAAACCGGCGCGCGGCCTCGGCGAGCCATTCGAGATCTTCGGGGTCTTCTGGGTCCAGCGCTGTCAGGCGGGACCACACGGTACGGGCCACCACGTCGTCAGCGGCGTCCATGTTGATGGCCAGACCACCGTGCCCCGGTACGGCGCCAGACTGGGCCCGGTTGCACCGATAGAGCTGCTTGCCCTCCCTCCGGTCGGTCACCATGGACGACCCGCAGACGCCACAGAAGAGCATCCCGGCGCCACCCAGCAGCGACGGCACGGAGCGCCCACCCTGACGGACCACCTGGGGCGCACGGCCGTCGAGTACGTCTTGAAGGCGCCACCAGTCATCCGGCGGAATGATCGGCTCGTGCGCAGCCAGCGGGGCCCCTGAGTCGTCGCGCACGATGACGCGCTTGGTCCCCTGGCGTTCGGCGGCGTAGCCAGCAAGGCGCGGGTCACGGAGGATGCGGAGCACAGTGGACGACACCCACGTCGTACGCTCCAGCGGCTGACTTACGCCTCGGGCCCGGCGGGCGGTCACACGCGCTGACATGTCCGCTGCTTTGGTCGGTACGCACTCAGTGTTCAGCTTGCGAGCCATGGCCGATGCGGTCATGCCGCCCAGCGCCCAGGACACCATGTCACGCACGTACGGGGCCTCAGCGGGATCGGGGACCAGCTTGACCACCACCAGTTCCCCGCGCGGCTCACGCGTCGACTGGAAGCCGTACGGGGCCATGCCGGACACGTGGCTACCCGCTGCCCTCAGCGTCTCTTTCGTCGCCGTGATGTACGCCGACTTCATGTCGGACTCCTGCTGGGCCAGCGCAGCGATAAGGCCGAAGATCGCGACGCCCATGGGGGTGGACGTGTCCAGGTAGGGCTCTTCGACGCTGACGAGCAGCACGCCGTGTTTGGCCAGCTCCTCATTGATCAGCATGGCCTCAAGGGCACCCTGTCGAGTGAGGCGGGACAGCGAGAACACGACCACTGCGTCTACGTGCCCGGCGCGAACGGCGGACATCATCTCCTCGAACTCCGGCCGGACGACCTTGGGGTCCCAGCCGGATTTACCGACGTCGGCGAAGTGGCCCGCGTTGTCCCAGCCTTTGGCCGTGATCAGCGCCTCGCACTTGGTCCGCTGTGCTTCGGGGGACGACGCGGAGTCGTCCTCACGCTTCCTTGACTGTCGGATGTAGGACACTGCGCGCACATGGTCCAGATTAGGGGTCCAGTCGGGGCCCCGTTTGACGAGAGGTGTCATGTGCCTAGCGTAGTAAAAATCAATGTGCTGACCGTGCCTGCCGAGCAGCGGGAGACGCTGGAGAAGCGGTTCGCCTCGCGGGCCCACGCCGTGGAGAACTCCGACGGGTTCGAGTGGTTCGAGCTGCTGCGGCCCGTCGAGGGCACCGACACCTACCTCGTCTACACGCGCTGGCGGGACGAGGAGTCGTTCAAGGCGTGGATGGAGGGGCCGATGAAGGCGGCGCACCAGGGCGGCGGGGAGGGCGAGCGGCCCCGGCCGGCCGCCTCCGGTTCCACCCTGTGGTCCTTCGAGGTGGTGCAGCAGGCGGGGCCGAAGGGCGCCTAGAGGTCCTGGCCTGTCATTGAGGGCGAGGGCGAGGGCGGCGGCGGAGTCGGGTGCCTGGCCCTGCTTCGGGGACGAAGCGGGGCGAGGCCTGAGGCCGCCCGCGGCCCTGGCCCCGGCCTCGTCCGCCCGCCATCCGGTCCGCGAGGGAGGCTCCGAGGGGGCGGGTGACGACGTACGCCGTCCAGAAGGCGAGTGCGGCGTTCAGGGTGCCGAATCGGTGGGCGGGCGCGGGCACGCAGATCGCGACGGCGAAGAGCGCGACCGAACCGAGTAGCCGAATCCGACGGTCGCGGTGAGGTCGCCGGCCGCCGTAGCGAGCACGAAGGTGGCCAGGACGGCCGCCCGGTGGAAGAACTCCCGGCTCCGGGTGCGCATGCTGTGGATGGACAGGGTCCGCTCGACGGCGTACCGGAGGACGAAGACCGCGGCCGGCACGACGAGGAACAGCGGGGCGGACACGGCGTACGGAACGCCGAGGCCGACGTGCAGCACGGCGGCGGCCATCGTGCCGAACACGCTGACCATGATCACGGCGGTCCAGTACACCCATGCGACGTGCGGGTCGGCTACACCCAGGCGACGTGCGGCCCGGCCGCGCCGTGACGCATGACGTTCACCCGGTCGATGGCAGTGCCCAAGACCACTGACCGGCGTTGGACCGCGGGAGCGCTTCTCGCTCGTCATTCGTCCACGGCAAGCGTCTACGTGTCCGTAGTCACTCCTAGGAAGGCCCAGGTCCTATGACCACACCACTGCACCTCGCCTCGCAGCTGGCCGTCAACGTGCTGGACGCCCGGTCGCTGCTGGCCGCGTTCGGCGTCCTGGGCGTTGGCGTGGTGATGTTCGCCGAGACGGGGCTGCTGGTCGGTTTCTTCCTTCCCGGGGACTCGCTGCTGTTCACGGCGGGTCTGCTGTGCACGGGGTCGGCCGACCAGGCCGTGCACCTCTCGCTGGGGCCGTTGCTGGTCGCGGCGGCCCTCGGAGCGCTGGCCGGTGCGCAGTGCGGGTATGTGCTCGGCCGGAAGGCGGGCGGGACGCTGCTCGCCCGCAGCCGCTCGACGCGCCTGCACGAGGGAGCGCGGCGGGCGGAGGAACTGCTGGAGCGGTACGGACACGCGAAAGCGGTCGTCCTGGCCCGCTTCGTGCCGGTGGTGCGGACGGTGCTCAACCCGATGGCGGGCGCGCTGGGGGTGCCGCTCCGGACGTTCACGATGTGGCAGGTGATCGGCGGGCTGGTGTGGAGCCTCGGCCTCACGCTCGCCGGCTACGCGCTGGGGTCCTCGATCCCGAACGTCGACCGCTACCTGCTCCCCATCGTCGCGTTGATCGTCGTCGTGTCGCTGATCCCGGTGCTGACCGAGGTGCTCCGCTCCCGCCGGACTGCCGGGGCGCCGGAGGAGCGCGGCTGATCCCGGCCGTCGCGTCCGGGCGGTTGCGTCCACGGCCGACGACGATCAGATGGTCCGCCACCAGCGCCACCTCGCTCATCAGGTGCGAGGGGACGAGCACCGTCCGTCCCCCGGCCGCGGGCGACGTCAGCAGATCACGGATCCACAGGACACCCTCGGGGCCCGGTCCGTTCACGGGCTGGACCGGCATCACCGCGCGGGTGGTACCGGGGTGCTACGGCCCCGCGCCCCCGATTCACCGAGAGGCACCCCCCGCGCTTCCGAGCGGACGTGCCGGGGCCAGGTGGGCGAGGGTCTGGGCGGCGCTGTCGGGTGCGAAGGCGCCGTCGATCCCCTCGGCGGCGCCTTCGGCCGCTTCGACGGAGCGGGGCAGCAGGAGGTTCTCGTAGGCGCGGACGGCGTCGTCGACGGTGGTGTTGCCGATGAGGGCGCGGGCGAGGTCGGCGCCGTCGAGCATGGCGAGGTTGGCGCCCATGCCGGAGAACGGGGACATGAGGTGGGCGGCGTCGCCCAGCAGGGTGAGGCCGGCGGTGTGCTGCCAGGTGTGGGGGACGGGCAGGGCGTACAGCGGCCGGTTGACGTACCCGGTGTCGGTGTCGGTGATGAAGCCGAGCAGGTCGGGGTGCCAGCCGGTGAACTCCTTGAGCAGGGCTTCGCGTACCGCGGCGGGGTGGGTCAGGTCGAGGCCGGTGTTCCGGTGCCAGTGCTCGTCGGTGCGCATGCCGACGTAGATGCGGATGTGCTGGTGGCTGTTGCGCTGGGCGATGAAGCCCTGGTTGTCGTCGAGGGCCATCATCGTGCCGTCGCCGGTGAGGGCGGCGAGTGCGGGGTGGCGGGTGTCGGCGTCGTCGAGGCCGGTTTCGACGAAGGTGACACCGGTGTAGACAGGCGTCGCGCCGGAGAGCAGGCGGCGGACTTGCGACCAGGCGCCGTCGGCCCCGACGACGAGGTCGTGCTCGGCCGTGGTGCCGTCGGCGAAGTGCAGGCGGTGGACGCCGTCGGTGAGGGGTTCGGCGTGGGTGAGCTTGTGGCTCCAGCGCACGGTGCCGGGCGTGAGGGAGTCCAGCAGGAGGTCGCGCAGCTGGCCGCGGTCGATCTCCGGGTTGCCGTCTTCGGTGTCGGCCTCGGGCGGGACGGCGTCGAACAGGACGCGTCCGTCGCGGCTCACCAGGCGCATCTGCTGGCCTTCGGGGCGGGCGAGGGCCAGGAAGTCTTCCAGCAGCCCGGCTTCGCGCAGGGCGTTCTGGCCGGAGTCGGGGTGCATGTCGAGGGTGCCGCCCTGGTCGCGCGCGGTGCGGGAGGCGTCGAGGTCGTACACGGTGGCGGTGATGCCGTGCTGCTGGAGGACGCGGGCGCAGGTCAGGCCGCCGGGGCCGGCGCCGACGATCGCGATGCGGGGTGCGCTGGAGGCGTTCATGGTGGTGCTCCGTCCGTCTGGGTGATCGGCAGGCAGGACAAGGGGAGGGCTGCGGCCGGGCAGTGCCACGCGGCCGACGGCTCCAGAAGAGCACACTCGGTTCAAAAGTGCAACAAGACAACTTTTGTAGTCGTGCAACTAAGAGGGTAGGGTTCGCCGCATGAGCGAGAGGACCGGGGAGCGCGCGCCGGTCGGACGCGAACAGCGCACCCGGGGTGAGCGGTTCGGCGAGTCCGTCGCGGCCCGCGCACGCAAGAAGGCCGTCACCGGGCCGTCCCTGGCCGGTGTGGCCCTGCGCCGCCACCGGGCAGTCCCTGGCTGATGTGGCCCTGCGCCGCCACCGGGCAATCCCTGGCCGGTGTGGCCCTGCGCCGCCACCGGGCCGTCCCCGGCCGATGCGGCCCTGCGCCTCTTCCCCGGACACGGCCATGACCAGGCCGGCATGGACCTCGGCCGACGGACCGGGGGCGGCTCGACATGACGGCGCCCCCTGCCTGTGGGGGGAGGGGGCGGCGCGACATGACGGCGCCCCCTGCCTGTGCGGGTCAGGGGGCGCCGTACGTCGAGGAGCGGTTACTTCACCGGCTCCGGTTCCGGAGTGCTCTCGGGCTCCGCCGCGCCCGCCGGGTCGGCCGGCGTCCTGACGGACTCGAGGAGCAGCTGGGCGACGTCCACGACCTGGACGGACTCCTTGGCCTTGCCCTCGTTCTTCTTGCCGTTGACCGAGTCGGTCAGCATGACCAGGCAGAACGGGCAGGCGGTCGAGACGATGTCGGGGTTGAGCGACAGGGCCTCATCAACACGCTCGTTGTTGATGCGCTTGCCGATCCGCTCCTCCATCCACATCCGGGCACCACCGGCGCCACAGCAGAAGCCGCGCTCCTTGTGGCGGTGCATCTCCTCGTTGCGCAGGCCCGGGACCTTGCCGATGATCTCGCGCGGGGGCGTGTAGATCTTGTTGTGGCGGCCCAGGTAGCACGGGTCGTGGTAGGTGATGATGCCCTCGACCGGGGTGACCGGGATCAGCTTGCCCTCGTCCACCAGGTGCTGCAGCAGCTGGGTGTGGTGGATGACCTCGTAGTCGCCGCCGATCTGCGGGTACTCGTTGCCGATGGTGTTGAGGCAGTGCGGGCAGGTGGCGACGATCTTCTTGGCCGACCTCGGCTTGCGGGACTCCTCGGTCACCTTGCCGTCGTCGTCCATCTCCTCGCCGAACGCCATGTTCAGGGCCATGACGTTCTCCATGCCGAGCTCCTGGAAGAGGGGCTCGTTGCCCAGGCGGCGGGCGGAGTCACCGGTGCACTTCTCGTCGCCGCCCATGATCGCGAACTTCACGCCCGCGATGTGCAGCAGCTCGGCGAAGGCCTTGGTGGTCTTCTTCGCGCGGTCCTCCAGGGCACCGGCGCAGCCGACCCAGTACAGGTACTCGACCTCGGTGAGGTCCTCGATGTCCCTGCCGACGACCGGGACCTCGAAGTCGACCTCCTTGGTCCACTCCAGGCGCTGCTTCTTGGCCAGGCCCCAGGGGTTGCCCTTCTTCTCCAGGTTCTTGAGCATCGTGCCCGCCTCGGACGGGAACGCGGACTCGATCATCACCTGGTAGCGGCGCATGTCGACGATGTGGTCGATGTGCTCGATGTCCACCGGGCACTGCTCGACGCAGGCACCGCAGGTGGTGCAGGACCACAGCACGTCCGGGTCGATGACGCCGTTCTCCTCGGCGGTGCCGATCAGCGGGCGCTCGGCCTCGGCCAGCGCCGCCGCGGGCACCGAGGCGAGCTGCTCCTCGCCCGCCTTCTCCTCGCCCTCCATGGTCTTGCCGCCGCCGGCCAGGAGGTACGGCGCCTTGGCGTGCGCGTGGTCGCGCAGCGACATGATCAGCAGCTTCGGGGAGAGCGGCTTGCCCGTGTTCCAGGCGGGGCACTGCGACTGGCAGCGGCCGCACTCGGTGCACGTGGAGAAGTCCAGCAGGCCCTTCCAGGAGAACTGCTCCACCTGGGAGACGCCGAAGACGTCGTCGTCACCGGGGTCGGTGAAGTCGATCGGCTCGCCGCCGGAGGTCATCGGGAGCAGGGCGCCCAGCGAGGTCTCGCCGGTCGCGTTGCGCTTGAACCAGATGTTCGGGAACGCCAGGAAGCGGTGCCAGGCCACACCCATGTCGGTCTTCAGGGCGACTGTGATCATCCAGATGAAGGAGGTCGCGATCTTCAGGCCCGCGAAGAAGTAGGTGAGGTTCTGGAGCGTGGAGACGTCCATGCCCCTCAGCCACGACACCACCGGGTACGAGATGAAGAACGAGGCCTCGTAGCCGTCCACGTGGTGCTGGGCGCCCTCCAGCGCGTGCAGCATGAAGATGCAGACGCCGACGATGAGGATGACGGCCTCGACGAAGTACGCCTGGCCGAAGTTGGAACCGGCGAAGCGGGACTTGCGGCCGGGCTTGTTCGGCTTGCTCAGCTGGCGGATCACGATCAGGACCGCGATGCCCAGCACGGTCATCGTGCCGATGAACTCGACGAAGATGTTGTACGGCGCCCAGTCGCCGATGACCGGCAGGATCCAGTCGGCCTTGAAGAGCTGGCCGATGGCGTTGACGATCGTCAGCAGGAGGGAGAAGAAGCCGACCGCCACGAACCAGTGCGCCACGCCCACGATGCCCCAGCGGTTCATCCGGGTGTGGCCGAGGAACTCCCTGGCCACGGTGACGGTGCGCTGCACGGGCTCGTCGGTACGGGTGCCCGCGGGCACGTTCTGGCCGAGCCGCATGAAGGTGTAGATCTGCAGGAGGGCGCGCGCGAACAGGGCCACGCCGACCACGATCAGAACCAGCGACACGATGATCGCGGCGAGTTGCATTTCGGGGCTCCTCGGGCCTGCGAGGGTTTCCTCTGGCGAGATTACTAAGCGGTAACTTATGCAGTCCGTCTGAGACTACCCGCATCCTTCCTCGCACTGTAGCCAGGAGCGGGGTGATCTGGATCGCTGAGGTGAGCCTGAGCGGACAGGCATTCCGATCGTGTTATTCGTACCGAATTGCTACTTTCGGGCCTAACTTAGAGCCGTGCTCTACGGGATCGCAGCCGCCACCGCCGCCCTGCTTCTGACCGCCGTGCTCGCGGCGCTGCTCAGGGTGCCCGCCCGGCGGGCGGGGCTCGTCGACCGGCGGCGGCAGCGCCCGGTGCCGGTGATCGGGGGGCTCGCCGTCGTGGCCGTCACCTGTCTGGTCTCCTGGGCGGGGGAGTGGACGAAGGTCGCCCGGCTCGGGGACGGTGTCGGAGGGCTGCTCGTCGCCGGGGCCGGCGTCGCCCTGCTCGGGCTGGTCGCCGACCTCTGGCGGCTGCGTGCGCGGGTCCTGGTCGCCGGTACGACCGTGGCGGCGGCCTGCGTGGTGCCGTACGACGAGACGGGTGTCTGGGGCGGGATCCTGGCCGTCGGCTGGATCGTCTTCGCCTCGCTCGCCTTCAAGGGGCTCGACCACGCCGACGGGCTGGCCGGCACGGTCGGGGTGGTCACCGCCTTCGGGGCGGGGGCCTGTGCCGCCGCCGAGGTGATGGACGGGCTCGCCGTGCTGCTCAGCGTCTTCGCCGCCGCCCTCACCGGCTTCCTGATGCACAACTGGCATCCCGCGCGGGTGGGGCTGGGGGCCTGCGGGTCGCTGTTCACCGGGTTCCTGCTCTCCTCGGCCGCCGTCTTCACGCGCGCGGGGTACGCGCTGGGGCCCACCGCGGGCGTGCTGTTCTGCCTCGGCGCCGTCGCCGCCGCGGACCTCCTGCTGGTGGTCCTCGCGCGCGGGACGGCCCGCCGGCCGCTGCTCCGGCGCGGCCCTGACCACCTCGCGCACCGGCTGCGGCGGCTCGGGCTCACGCCCCAGGGGTCCGTCGTGCTGCTGGGCGCCGCCTCCTTCTCCGCGGTGCTCGTGGGGGTGCTCGTGCACAGTGGATGGACGGGGAGGGGGGCCGTGCTGTGGGTGGCCGGAGGGGCGGTCTTCGCCGTCCTCGTACTCCTTCGGGTCCCTGTTCACGTGTCGCAGTCGCCTCGCACTGAGGCATCGTCGCAGGTCAGAGGGCAATTGCGTGTAAGGAACGGATAAGAGTTGAGTCCGCGTGACTCAGGTCTGTTGACCCAGAGAATCTCCTCGTGCACACTTGAGCCTGTTGCACTCAAGTCAGCTGGAGGAATCAACCATGGCACGTGCGGTCGGCATCGACCTGGGCACGACTAACTCCGTCGTCAGCGTTCTGGAGGGCGGCGAGCCCACCGTCATCACCAACGCCGAGGGCGCCAGGACCACGCCGTCCGTCGTCGCCTTCGCCAAGAACGGCGAGGTGCTCGTCGGCGAGGTCGCCAAGCGTCAGGCGGTCACGAACGTGGACCGGACCATCCGGTCCGTCAAGCGTCACATGGGCACCGACTGGAAGATCCAGCTGGACGGGAAGGACTTCAACCCCCAGCAGATCTCCGCGTTCATCCTGCAGAAGCTGAAGCGGGACGCCGAGTCGTACCTGGGCGAGAAGGTGACCGACGCGGTCATCACCGTCCCGGCGTACTTCAACGACTCCGAGCGCCAGGCGACGAAGGAAGCCGGCGAGATCGCCGGTCTCAACGTCCTGCGCATCGTCAACGAGCCCACGGCGGCCGCGCTCGCCTACGGCCTCGACAAGGACGACCAGACGATCCTCGTCTTCGACCTCGGTGGCGGCACCTTCGACGTGTCCCTCCTGGAGATCGGCGACGGCGTCGTCGAGGTGAAGGCCACCAACGGTGACAACCACCTCGGTGGCGACGACTGGGACCAGCGCGTCGTGGACTACCTGGTCAAGCAGTTCCAGTCCGGCCACGGCGTGGACCTGTCCAAGGACAAGATGGCCCTCCAGCGCCTCCGTGAGGCCGCCGAGAAGGCCAAGATCGAGCTGTCCTCCTCCACGGAGACCTCGATCAACCTGCCCTACATCACCGCGTCCGCCGAGGGCCCGCTGCACCTGGACGAGAAGCTCACCCGGGCTCAGTTCCAGCAGCTGACGGCCGACCTGCTGGAGCGCTGCAAGACGCCGTTCCACAACGTCATCAAGGACGCCGGCATCTCCATCAACGAGATCGACCACGTCGTCCTCGTCGGTGGCTCCACCCGGATGCCCGCGGTCGCCGAGCTCGTCAAGGAGCTGACCGGCGGCAACGAGGCCAACAAGGGCGTGAACCCGGACGAGGTCGTCGCCATCGGCGCCGCGCTCCAGGCCGGTGTCCTCAAGGGTGAGGTCAAGGACGTCCTGCTCCTCGACGTGACCCCGCTGTCCCTCGGTATCGAGACCAAGGGCGGCATCATGACGAAGCTCATCGAGCGGAACACGACGATCCCGACCAAGCGGTCCGAGATCTTCACCACCGCCGAGGACAACCAGCCGTCCGTGCAGATCCAGGTCTACCAGGGCGAGCGCGAGATCGCGGCGTACAACAAGAAGCTCGGGATGTTCGAGCTGACCGGTCTGCCGCCGGCCCCGCGCGGTGTCCCGCAGATCGAGGTCGCCTTCGACATCGACGCCAACGGCATCATGCACGTCACGGCCAAGGACCTCGGCACCGGCAAGGAGCAGAAGATGACCGTCACCGGCGGCTCCTCGCTGCCGAAGGACGAGGTCGACCGCATGCGCCAGGAGGCCGAGAAGTACGCGGAGGAGGACCACGCCCGCCGCGAGGCCGCCGAGACCCGCAACCAGGGCGAGCAGCTCGTCTACCAGACCGAGAAGTTCCTCAAGGACAACGAGGACAAGGTCCCCGGCGAGATCAAGACCGAGGTCGAGGCCTCCGTCGAGGAGCTGAAGGCCGCGCTCAAGGGCGAGGACACCGCCGAGATCCGCACCGCCACCGAGAAGGTCGCGGCCGTCTCGCAGAAGCTGGGCCAGGCCATGTACGCCGACGCCCAGGGCGCGCAGGCCGCCGCGGGCGGTGCCGCCGGTGCCGAGGCCCCGAAGGCCGACGACGACGTGGTCGACGCGGAGATCGTGGACGACGAGCGCAAGGACGGTGCCGCGTGACGGAGGAGACCCCGGGCTTCGAGGAGAAGCCCGACGTCCCCTCCGGCGCCACCCCCGACGACGCCGAGCCGAAGGCCGCCCCCGAAGAGGGGGCGGCCCCGGCCGGGGACGCAGCACAGATCGCCGGTCTGACGGCCCAGCTGGACCAGGTGCGCAAGGCGCTCGAGGAGCGCACCGCGGACCTCCAGCGGCTCCAGGCCGAGTTCCAGAACTACCGCCGCCGCGTGGAGCGGGACCGGATCACGGTCAAGGAGATCGCGATCGCGAACCTCCTGACCGAGCTTCTGCCCGTGCTCGACGACATCGGCCGCGCGCGGGAACACGGTGAACTGGTCGGCGGCTTCAAGTCGGTGGCCGAGTCGCTGGAGACCGTGGCGGCCAAGATGGGTCTGCAGCAGTTCGGCAAGGAGGGCGAGCCCTTCGACCCGACGATCCACGAGGCCCTGATGCACAGCTACGCGCCGGACGTCACCGAGACGACGTGCGTGGCCATCCTGCAGCCCGGGTATCGCATCGGCGAGCGCACCATCCGCCCCGCGCGGGTGGCCGTCGCCGAACCGCAGCCCGGCGCGCAGACCGTCAAGGCCGAGGACGCCGAGGAGAGCCCGGCGACCGGCGCCGCCGACGACAAGGAGAACGGTGGCCCGGACGAGGGCTGACGTAATCACTGAAGACAGGAAGGAGGGACGTCGGGGATGAGCACCAAGGACTTCATCGAGAAGGACTTCTACAAGGTCCTCGGCGTCCCCAAGGACGCCACCGAGGCCGAGATCAAGAAGGCGTACCGGAAGCTCGCCCGCGAGTTCCACCCGGACGCCAACAAGGGCAACGCCAAGGCGGAGGAGCGCTTCAAGGAGATCTCCGAGGCGAACGACGTCCTCGGCGACCCGAAGAAGCGCAAGGAGTACGACGAGGCACGCGCCCTGTTCGGCAACGGCGGCTTCCGCCCCGGGCCGGGCGCCGGCGGCTCCTACAACTTCGACCTGGGCGACCTCTTCGGAGGAGGGGGCAACGCCCAGAGCGGAGGCTTCGGCGGCGGAATCGGTGACGTCTTCGGGGGCCTGTTCAACCGCGGCGGTGCCGGCTCGGGCACCCGTACCCAGCCCCGGCGCGGCCAGGACATCGAGTCCGAGGTCACGCTGAGTTTCACGGAGGCCATCGAGGGCGCCACGGTGCCCCTGCGGATGTCCTCCCAGGCGCCCTGCAAGGCCTGTTCGGGCACCGGCGACAAGAACGGCACACCGCGGGTGTGCCCGACCTGTGTCGGCACCGGACAGGTGGCGCGGGGTTCGGGCGGCGGATTCTCGCTCACCGACCCCTGCCCCGACTGCAAGGGCCGCGGTCTGATCGCCGAGCACCCCTGCATGGAGTGCAAGGGCAGCGGACGCGCCAAGTCCTCGCGCACGATGCAGGTCCGGATCCCGGCCGGGGTCACGGACGGCCAGCGCATCCGGCTGCGCGGCAAGGGCGCGCCCGGCGAGCGGGGCGGTCCGGCGGGCGACCTGTATGTGATGGTCCACGTCGGCGAGCACCCGGTGTTCGGGCGCAAGGGCGACAACCTCACCGTCACCGTGCCGGTGACGTTCGCCGAGGCGACCCTCGGCGGTGAGGTACGGGTCCCGACCCTCGGCGGCCCGGCCGTCACCCTGAAGCTCCCGCCCGGCACGCCCAACGGGCGTACCATGCGCGCCCGGGGCAAGGGTGCGGTCCGCAAGGACGGCACCCGCGGCGATCTGCTGGTCACCGTCGAGGTGAGTGTCCCGAGGGACGTGTCGGGGAAGGCTCGTGACGCGCTGGAGGCGTATCGCGAGGCGACCGCGGGCGAGGACCCGCGGGCGGAGCTGTTCGAGGCCGCGAAGGGAGATTGACAGCCGCCATGGACACTTCAGGCCGTCGACGGAACCCGTATGAACTGACCGAGGAGACTCCGGTCTACGTCATTTCGGTGGCGGCCCAGCTCTCCGGACTGCACCCGCAGACGCTGCGCCAGTACGACCGGCTCGGTCTGGTCTCCCCGGACCGTACGGCCGGACGAGGCCGCCGCTACTCGGCCCGCGACATCGAACTGCTCCGCCAGGTGCAGCAGCTGTCGCAGGACGAGGGCATCAACCTGGCCGGCATCAAGCGGATCATCGAACTGGAGAACCAGGTCATCGCGCTCCAGTCCCGCGTCGCGGAGCTGGAGGCGGCCCTGGACGGCGCGGCGGCCGCGATGCAGCAGCGTGAGGCCGCCGTCCACGCCTCCTACCGCCGCGACCTGGTCCCGTACCAGGAGGTACAGCAGACCAGCGCGCTGGTGGTGTGGCGCCCCAAGCGGCAGCAGCCGTCGGACTGACGGCACCTCAGCAGCACCGGGCCCGCGGACGTCCACCGTCCGCGGGCCCTTGCCGTGGCGTCGCGTGGCCTGCCGGGGCCCTTGCCGTGCCGTCGCGTGGCCTGCCGCGGCCGTGGCGTCGGGGACCGCGTCCTCGCGCCACTCGGGTGCCGGTCGGCACGTGGTCCGCCGGTTCCGTTCCGGCGGTGCGGCGCAGTACGACCCGGGACCGACGCGCCCGCCACGACGATCTCGCCCTTTCCCGCGCCGGACGCTTCAGCAGGAGGACCGCACGGGGTGGATGGCCGGGTCTGTTCGATCACCTGATCGAGTGGACTCCTTTGCCATCTCATGGACTCTCCTTGAATGGAGGGTCCGTAAAGAGTGTTTGGAGGCGATTCCGCTGCTCCTTCACAGGTGCAGCGGAGCGTGCTGTTGCGCACTCGTTAAGTAGTTCCGCTTGACGCCGGGTAGCGGCTGCAAGTTGTCTTTTCAGACACCTGGGTCGTAAAGCAGCACCCACGTCCGGAACGCACCTGAAGTGAGTCCTCGAATGCGTCGTATCGCCATAACCGTGGCTGCATCCACCATGACCCTCTCGCTCGCCGGCTGCGGCGTGCTGAACGCCACGGGGGACAGCGCGAGCGCGAGCCCGACCAAGGGCGACGACGTCACGATCGGGCTGCTGCTGCCGGAGAAGGCGAACTCCCGCTACGACAAGTTCGACTACCCCATCATCAAGAGCAAGGTCGCCGAGCTGACCCACCAGAAGGGCAAGGTCTCGTACGCGAACGCGAACGCGGACGCCACCCGGCAGGCCGGCCAGCTGCAGCAGATGATCGACGACAAGGTCGACGTCATCCTGCTCGACGCGGTCGACTCGCACGCCATCGCCGGCGAGGTCAAGAAGGCCAAGGACGCGGGCATTCCGGTCATCGCCTACGACCGGCTCGCCGAGGGCCCGATCGACGCCTACATCTCCTTCGACAACGAGCTGGTCGGCGAGGTGCAGGCCCGCTCGCTGCTGGCGGCCCTGGGGTCGAACGTCGACACCTCCGACAAGGTCGTCATGGTGAACGGCTCGCCCACCGACCCGAACGCCAAGCAGTTCAAGCAGGGCGCGCTCTCCGAGCTGAACGGCAAGGTGGACATCGCGGAGAGCTTCGACACCAAGGAGTGGAAGCCGGAGAACGCCGAGGCCGAAATGACCGAGGCGATCAACAAGATCGGCAAGAACAACATCGCCGCGGTCTACGCCGCCAACGACGGCATGGCCGGCGGTGTCATCAAGGCCTTCGAGGCGGCCGGTGTCACCAAGCTGCCCCCGATCACCGGCCAGGACGCCGAACTGGACGCGGTCCAGCGGGTCATCGCCGGCGAGCAGTACATGAGCGTCTACAAGTCCTACCCGGACGAGGCCGAGGCCGCCGCCCAGATGGCCGTCACCAAGGTGCAGGGCAAGGACATCCAGTTCGACGCCCTCACCCAGGACAAGGTGGACAGCCCCACCGGCAAGGACATCCCGGCCAAGCTGGTCCAGGTGACCGAGCTGACCAAGGACAGGGTCAAGGACACCGTCGTTGCGGACGGGATCTACACGGTCGGCGACATCTGCACCGTCAAGTACAAGACGGCCTGCGCGGCCGTCGGCCTGAAGTAGCGGCAGGCGCGGCGCGAGGCCCCGGACGGCGGCCTGCGGCACGGCGGCCTGCGGCACGGCGGCCTACGGCCCGCGCACGGCGGCCTACGGCCTGCGGCACGGCGGCCTGCGGCCCGCGCACGGCGGCCTACGGCCTGCGGCACGGCGGCCTGCGGCTCGCGGCGCGGCGAGCCCCCGGAGGCGAGCGCCATCGGCGTCCGGTGCCCGTGGCGGTGGGTCCCCGGACCGGCGACTACGGCGCGGTCGATCGCGGCGCGGGCCCCGTCGTCACCCGCGCGTGCGGGACCGCTGACGCGGAGCGGCCGGCGGACCACCGGAGAACAACACGGGACGCGGCAACCATCGGCGGGTTTACGACGGTTGCCGCGTCACGTGCTGAGCGGCCCTCTCACATCGCGCCACCCCCGTGAGCGCGATACGACGGCCCCGGCCGAACGGGGGGGTGTCCGGCCAGGGCCGCCCCGGGTGCTGGTGCACCCGGGGGAAGCGGGAACAACGATGCCTCCGTGACGATCGCGCCACCACCATCATCTTGTTGCAATGCGACGGGCGGAGGCCGGATGAAAACCGGTCATAACGCCGGTTTGCGGTGCCCGTGGCCGCGCGAGCCGTGTTGCGGACCCGGTCCCGGCCGCGCATAGTTGCGCTGCGGAAGTGGCAGCAAGCCGGGGGTGGAATGGGCGATGGCCGGGCGCGGGACGGAGGAGCATCCACACGGTGCCGACCGACTGTGCGGGGCCGGGGATCGCGTGTATTCCCGGGCCGTGCGTCGGGGACGGGTGCCCCGCACGGACGCGGAGCCGGTGCCCTGCCTACTGGAACTGGCCCTGCTGCACCCCGACCCCGACGACATGGACTGGCTGGTGCCGACCTCCCCGCAGGAGGTGATGACCCGGCTGCTGCGCGGGGTCCACGACGAGGTCCGGGAGAGCCAGCGGCGGGTGGGCTCGGCGGTGGCCGCCTTCGAGTGGTACGCGGGCCTGGGCCGCCAGTTGCAGGCGCTGTCGGCACCGGGCGAGGGCACGGCCATCCGCGTGCTGGACGGGCTCTCCCGCATCCAGGCCGCGATGGACGAGGCGACCGACGCGTGCAGCACGGAGGTGCTGATCGTGCAGCCCGGCGGCATCCGGCGGGAGGACGAGCTGACCGAGGGACTGCACCGGGCGGTGGCCCTGCGCGGCCGGGGTGTGCACATGCGCGCCCTGTACACGCACGTGGCCCGGCACGGGCAGGGGCTGCTCAACTACCTTGACCTGATGGGTGACTCGGTCCAGGCGCGCACCCTGGACGAGGTCATCGACCGGCTGATCCTGTTCGACCGCACCGTCGCCTTCATCCCCGCCAACACCGAGCGCACGATGGCCCTGGAGCTGCGCCACCCGGCCCTGGTCGAGTACCTGGTGACCGTCTTCGAACGCCTGTGGCGCCTGGCACTGCCGCTGACGGCGGCCCTGCCCGACAGCGGCATCGAGGGCATCTCGCACCGCGAGCGGTCCATCGCCGCGCTGCTGGCGGAGGGCCACCAGGACGCGGTGATCGCCGAGCGGCTCGGCATCAGCGTCCGTACCTGCCGGGCCCATATCGCCCGCCTGTCGGACACCCTCGGCGCGGCGAGCCGCACTCAACTGGGCGTGCGCATCGCCCAGGTGGGTCTGGACCAGCCCCTGCACACCGGCCCGCCGGTGCTCAGGATTCCCGATCAAGAATCCCCGACCGGGCGATGAGGTAGCCGAGCTGGGCGCGGCTCTCGCTGCCGAGGGTGGTGGCGAGCTTGGCGATGTGGACGCGGGCGGTGCGCACGTTCATGCCGAGGCGGTCGGCGATGACGGTGTCGGTGTGGCCCTCCACGAGCAGGGCGGCGATGGCGCGCTGGCGGGGGGTGACGCCGTTCAGGGTGGGGCGCTGGACGGCCTGCGGATGCATGGGCGTGGCCAGACGCCACAGCCGGTCGAAGGCCGTCGCGAAGAACCGGAGCAGGGCCGGGTGGCGCACCTCCAGGGCGAGCCGCCCGTCGTCGCCGGCCGGGACGAACGCCACCGTGCGGTCGATCAGGATCAGCCGGTCCGGCAGCTCGTCCAGGGTGCGGGCCTCCACGTCGCCGCGCAGCTGCTCGTAGCGGGCCAGGACGAGCGGCAGATGGCGCTGGGTGTGCTGGTAGAGGGTGCGGATGCGGCCGCCGCGGTCGAGCAGCGCCTGGTCGCGGTCCATGGCGACGGCCTGGGCGGCCTGGCCGCGCTCGTTCTGGTAGTGGCTGTAGGGCTGGACGCAGAGCACCTCCTGGGCCGCTCCGGTCATGGCGTCGCTGATGGCGCCGTTGATGCGGCCGGTGCCGCAGAGAACGCGCAGGGTGGGGGTGTCGGTGTGCGCACCGTGCTGCGTCCCGCCGTGCAGCAGGGGTTCGAACAGCGCCACCAGGCGGTCCTCGCGGCGGCGTTCCTCGGCGATGCGGGCGCGGGAGCCGCGCAGGAGGTGGCTCAGCAGGGCGGCGGGGGCGACGGGTTCGAGCCGGCCGAGGTCGTCGAGGGCCGGGTGCAGCAGCCCGAGGTCGGTCAGGCAGGGGGCGTCCGCGGCGTCCCCGGCGCGCAGGAAGCCGTCCCGCAGGGCCTGCTCGTAGCGCTTGGCGCCCGCCTCGCACAGCTCCTCGATGCCGTGCTCGTGCCGGCTCATCCGGTTGCCCCCTCCGGATCGAGCAGCCCGGATCCCGCTATCAGGTAGCCGAGCTGGGCGCGGCTCTCGCTGCCGAGGGTGGCGGCGAGCTTGGCGATGTGGTCACGGGCGGTGCGCACGTTCATGCCGAGGCGCTCGGCGACGACGGTGTCGGTGTGGCCCTCCACGAGCAGGGCGGCGATGGCGCGCTGGCGGGGGGTGACGCCGTTCAGGGTGGGACGGCGCACCGGTTCCGGGAACATGGGCGTGGCCAGCCGCCACAGCCGGTCGAACGTGGTGGCGAAGTAGCCGACCAGCGCAGGATGGCGGACCTCCAGCGCGAGCGAGCCTTCGTCGTCGGCCGGCACGAACGCCACCTTCCGGTCCATGACGATGAGCCGCTCGGTCAGCTCGTCCAGGCAGCGGGCCTCGACGTCACCGCTGAGCCGTGCGTTGTGGCCGTGGACGGCCGGCAGATGTACCACCGTGTGCTGGAAGAGGGTCCGGATGCGGCCGCCGCGGTCGAGCAGCCGCTGGTCACGGCGGACGGAGATCTCATGGGCGGCGGCGCCGCGCGGACCGGCGAGTCCGGAGTGCGGCTGGATGCACAGGACCTCCTCGTGCGCCTCCTCCATCGTCTCGGTGAGGGCCTGGTTGATGCGCTGGGTGCCGCTGTGCAGGCGCAGCAGCGGGGCGTCGGGGCCGGTGCCGCCGTCGGCCGCCCGGGGCCCGTCCGTCCGCAGCAGCGGCTCGAACCGCTCCACCAGTCGTTCCTCGCGCCGGTACTCGTCCGCGATCCGGGCCCGGGAGCGGCGCAGCAGCCGGTTCAGGGCGGCGGCGGGGGGAACCGGTTCGAGCCGGGCGGGGTCGTCGCGGGCCGGGTGCAGCAGGCCGAAGCCGGTCAGGCAGGGGGCCCGGCCGGCCTCGCCGGCGCCCAGGTGGCCGTCCCGCAGGGCCTGTGCGTACAGCTCCTCCCCGGCGGTGCACAGCTCCTCGGCCGGATGATCCCGGTGCGCTGCCGCGCTCACTCCACCGCCACCTCCCCCTCCTCCTCGCCGTCGTCCTGCTTCAGGATCCCCGACTCGCCTATGAGATAGCCGAGTTGGGCCCGGCTCTCGCTGCCGAGGGTCGCGGCGAGCTTGGCGATGTGGACGCGGGCGGTGCGGATGTTCATGCCGAGGCGGTCGGCGATGACGGCGTCGGTGTGCCCTTCCACGAGCAGGGCGGCGATGGCCCGCTGGCGGGGGGTGACGCCGTTGAGGGACGGCTTCTGGACCGCCTCCGGGTACATGGGCGTGGCCAGGTGCCAGAGCCGGTCGAAGACCGTCGCCAGGTACTCGACCATGGCGGGGTGGTGGATCTCCAGCGCGAGCGTGCGGTCCTTGTTCGCCGGGATGAAGGCGACCGCGCGGTCGAAGACGAGGAGCCGTTCGGTGACCTCGTTCAGCGTGCGGGCCTCGACATCGCCCTGCAACTGCTCGTACCGGGCCTGGACCGTCGGGGCGTGGCGCAGGGTGTGCTGGTAGAGGGTGCGGATGCGGCCGCCGCGGTCGAGCAGGGCCTGGTCGCGGTCGAGGGCCAGGGCGTGGATCTGCGGGGGCGTGCGGGTGTGGGTGACGTGCGGGTGGATCGCGAGGCACTCCTGTGACGCGTCCGCCATGGCGTGGGAGATGGCCTGGTTGATCCGGTCGACGCCGCTGTGCACCCGGATCGTCGGCGGTTCACCGGCGGCACCGGTGAGCCCGGCACTCGCCCGCAGCAGCGGTTCGAAGGACTTGGCGAGGTGTGCCTGGTGGCGCCGCTCGTCGGCGATGCGTTCCGCCGAGGTCCGCAGCAGCTCGTGCAGGGCGACGGTCGCGGCGACGGGCTCCAGCCGGTCCATGTCCTCGACGGCGGGCTGCAGCAGCCCGAACTCCAGCAGGCAGGGCGCGGCCTCGGCCTCCGCGCTGCTGATCCGCCCCTCGCGCAGGGCGCGCTCGTACAGCTCCGATCCCGCCGGGCACAGCTCCTGGGCGCTGTGCCCGGGGTGCGGCGCCCAGCTCATCGGGGCGCCCCCTCGGGTATGCCGCTCACGGCCGGCCGCCCGGCTCCGGCAGCGAGGTGCCCTTGTCCAGGATCCCCGACTGGGCGATGAGGTAGCCGAGCTGGGCGCGGCTGCCGCTGCCGAGGGCCTGGGCGAGCTTGGCGATGTGGGCCCGGCAGGTGCGGACGTTCATGCCCAGGCGGCGGGCGATGGCCTCGTCGACATGGCCCTCGACCAGGAGCTTGGCGATGGAGTGCTGGATGTCGGTGATGCCGTCGGGGGCCGTCTCGTAGGGGGTTCCGGCGGTCAGCGGCACCGCGCGGTTCCACATGAACTCGAACACCTTGGTCAGATAGCTGACCAGGCCGGGGTGGCGGAGTTCCAGGGCCACCTGGCGGTCGTCCCTGATCGGGATGAACGCCACGGTCTCGTCGCAGATGATGAGCCGCTCCACGAGTTCGTCGATGGTGCGGTACTCCACCTTGCCGTTGGTGAACTGGTCCACGTAGGCCAGCCGGTCGGGGCTGTACCGGGCCGTGTGCTGGTACAGGGTCCGGATCCGCACCCCGCGCTCGATCAGCGGTTTGTCCCGTTCGAGCCCCTCGATGAGCCGGTGTTCGGGGCGCCGCCGGCCGCTGGGCTGCACAGTGAGCATCTCCGTCCGGCACTGGGCGGTGGCCAGGTCCAGCGCCGCGTTGATCCGGTCGAGCCCCTCCAGGACGGTGATCGAGTGGGTCGGCGCGCTCTCCTGCGCGCTGAGCGCCATGAACGGTTCGAAGGCGTCGGCCAGGGCCACGGACATCCGGCGCCGGTCGCTGATCTCCCGCTCCAGGGGGTGGAGCCGCTGGGCGAGGGCCACCGAGGGCGGGACGGGGCGCAGCCAGCTCGCGTCGTCCGGATCGGGGTGGAGGAGGGCGAACTCCATCAGGCACGGAGCCGCCTCGGCATCCGAGCGTGCGATGCGACCGGTGCGCAGTGCCGTCGCATAGAGGCGGTTGCCTTCGTCACACAGCTCGGTCATCGCATGGGGATGTGCCGCCTTAGTCCCATTTGTTGCCAAATCTCCACCCCCCAGGGTCCTGAACGTGCAGGAACATGATGCACCGATCGTGTGGTCATGACGTGCCCGAATGAGCCATCGTCTTACTCGACGGGGGAAGAGGGGACCTTCAAGTGAGGACGAAGCCGACTATGCGTAAGAGAATGCTTCGCTCGGTGCTTGTCGCCGCCTTCTCCGCCGTTGTGGCCTTCGGAACACTGGCCGGCCTCTCCGGCGCACAGGGTGACGGCCACAAGTCGAGTGGTACTCGGACGGGGACGGTAGCTGTCGGCGTCAAGACTCCGGTCAGCATGGATGACAGTGTCTGGGACTGACTGACTATGACCACTCCACCAGACGACCGCTCCTTCCGGCGCGAAATGGCCACCGCCTACCGCTCGGGCTGGCACTTCATCGA
Source organism: Streptomyces sp. NPDC107581 (assembly GCF_055657175.1). Taxonomy (NCBI): domain Bacteria; kingdom Bacillati; phylum Actinomycetota; class Actinomycetes; order Kitasatosporales; family Streptomycetaceae; genus Streptomyces; species Streptomyces sp. NPDC107581. Next base: position 319,271 of record NZ_JBVKBH010000001.1, on the reverse strand, counting down.
CCTGGTCACCGCCATCCCCCACAGTGGTGACTCGCTGATGGTGACCGTGTTCGGCGAGCCGGTCGTCGTCACCCGGGACGACGACGAGGATGTGCGCGCGTACCGGTGTCTGCGCAAGCCCCGCGGGGCGCCGCAGCCGGTGCGGTGTGCCGTCCGCTACGGCATGATCTTTGTGAACCTGGACCAACGGGACCATCGGCTGGCTGAGCCGGAGGAACCGGACCTGAGGACGATCTCGGCCACCCCCCGCAGTGCCTGACGCGATTCCCCCGTCGTAAAAAAAATCGCTCAGGTGCTTCCCCCCGCAGCGGCGTCACCGTGACCTGAACACGGTGACGCCGCTGCAGTTTATGGCGACATTTCGCTGTATGGGAGCGCTTTCGCGGTGGCTGAAACCAACCGGTTGACCGCCCCGTCTCAGCCCCGCCCGAGCGCCCGCTCCACCTCTATCTCGATCACCACCCGGAAGGGGTTCTCGCGGGGCACGCGCCCGTACCGCTCGGCATAGCGACGCTCCGCCTCCGCGACCCGCTCCCGCTCCCGGCTCCGCTCCAGCGGGGGGACCCCCAGCGCCTCGCCCCGCACCCGCGCCCGGCCCTCCAGCGTGGCCCAGCGCCGGCCGTCCACCTGGCACACGGCGACCCGCGCACCCCCGGCCCCGGCCGCCAGGATGTGGGACACCTTCGCGCTCGTCCGGTTCGTGATCACCCTCGCCAGCCCCGCCTCGGGGTCGTAGGTCACCCCGACCGGCACCACGTGCGGGCTGCCGTCGGGGCGCAGGGTCGTCAGCGTGCACAGGTGCCGCTCCCGCCAGAAGGCGAGGTACGGCTCGTCCGGGGCAACCGGGTCCACGGAGTGCGCGGAGTGCGCGGTCATGGCAGTCATGGGCCGAAACCTAGCCGCAGATCCCTCCCCGCCCAGCCTTGAGCGGAATAGACTCAACTTTGTGTACGCTGGTTAAGTCAGCAGTGGGAGACGTGAGAGGCACGGCCGAGGAGCCGGCGCCGAGGAGGAGAGCGGATACGTGGACGCCGAGCTGACCAACAGGAGCCGGGACGCGATCAACGCGGCAAGCAACCGTGCCGTGACCGCGGGGCACCCGGACCTCACCCCCGCCCACCTGCTGCTCGCGCTGCTCGCGGGGCAGGACAACGAGAACATCACCGACCTGCTGGCCGCCGTCGAGGCCGACCAGGCCGCCGTGCGGTCGGGCGCCGAGCGGGTGCTGGCCGGGCTGCCCAGCGTGACCGGCTCCACCGTGGCGCCGCCGCAGCCCAACCGCGAGCTGCTCGCGGTGATCGCCGACGCCGGCGAGCGGGCGAAGGAGCTCGGCGACGAGTACCTGTCCACCGAGCACCTGCTGACCGGCATCGCCGCGAAGGGCGGCGCGGCCGGCGAGGTGCTCCGGCAGCAGGGCGCCGACGCGAAGAAGCTGCAGGAGGCCTTCCGGAAGGCCAGGGGAGGACGCCGCGTGACCACCGCCGACCCCGAGGGCCAGTACAAGGCCCTGGAGAAGTTCGGCAGCGACTTCACCGCCGCCGCCCGCGAGGGCCGCCTGGACCCCGTCATCGGGCGGGACCAGGAGATCCGGCGGGTCGTCCAGGTGCTCTCCCGCCGTACGAAGAACAACCCGGTCCTCATCGGCGAGCCCGGCGTCGGCAAGACCGCCGTCGTCGAGGGGCTCGCCCAGCGGATCGTGAAGGGCGACGTGCCCGAGTCACTGAAGGACAAGCGGCTGGTCTCGCTCGACCTCGGCGCGATGGTCGCGGGCGCCAAGTACCGCGGCGAGTTCGAGGAGCGGCTCAAGTCCGTGCTCGCCGAGATCAAGGACTCCGACGGGCAGATCATCACCTTCATCGACGAGCTGCACACCGTCGTGGGCGCCGGCGCGGGCGGCGACTCCGCCATGGACGCGGGCAACATGCTCAAGCCGATGCTGGCCCGCGGCGAGCTGCGCATGGTCGGCGCGACCACGCTGGACGAGTACCGGGAGCGGATCGAGAAGGACCCCGCCCTGGAGCGCCGCTTCCAGCAGGTGCTGGTCGCCGAGCCGACCGTCGAGGACACCATCGCCATCCTGCGCGGCCTCAAGGGCCGCTACGAGGCCCACCACAAGGTGCAGATCGCCGACAGCGCGCTGGTCGCGGCCGCGACCCTGTCCGACCGCTACATCACCTCGCGCTTCCTTCCCGACAAGGCCATCGACCTGGTCGACGAGGCGGCCTCCCGGCTGCGCATGGAGATCGACTCGTCCCCGGTCGAGATCGACGAACTCCAGCGCTCGGTGGACCGGTTGAAGATGGAGGAGCTGGCCATCGCCAAGGAGACCGACCCGGCCTCCCGTGAACGCCTGGAGAAGCTGCGCCGCGACCTCGCCGACAAGGAGGAGGAGCTGCGCGGCCTGACCGCCCGCTGGGAGAAGGAGAAGCAGTCCCTCAACCGGGTCGGTGAGCTGAAGGAGAGGCTGGACGACCTGCGCGGCCAGGCCGAACGTGCCCAGCGCGACGGCGACTTCGACACCGCGGCCAAGTTGCTCTACGGCGAGATCCCGCAGCTGGAGAAGGAGCTGGAGGCCGCCTCCGAGGCCGAGGAGGAGGTCGCCGAGGACACCATGGTCAAGGAGGAGGTCGGCTCCGACGACATCGCCGACGTCGTCGCCGCCTGGACCGGCATCCCCGCCGGGCGCCTGCTGGAGGGCGAGACGCAGAAGCTGCTGCGCATGGAGGACGAACTCGGCAGGCGGCTCATCGGCCAGAGCGAGGCCGTACGGGCCGTGTCGGACGCGGTACGGCGCTCCCGGGCCGGAATCGCCGACCCCGACCGGCCGACGGGTTCCTTCCTCTTCCTCGGCCCGACCGGTGTCGGCAAGACCGAACTCGCCAAGGCGCTCGCCGACTTCCTCTTCGACGACGAGCGGGCCATGGTCCGCATCGACATGTCGGAGTACGGCGAGAAGCACAGCGTGGCCCGCCTGGTCGGCGCGCCCCCCGGCTACGTCGGCTACGAGGAGGGCGGCCAGCTGACCGAGGCCGTGCGGCGGCGCCCGTACAGCGTCGTCCTGCTGGACGAGGTGGAGAAGGCCCACCCGGAGGTCTTCGACATCCTGCTCCAGGTACTGGACGACGGGCGCCTGACCGACGGTCAGGGTCGCACGGTCGACTTCCGCAACACCATCCTGGTGCTCACCTCCAACCTGGGCAGCCAGTACCTGGTCGACCCGATCAGCAGTGAGGCGGAGAAGAAGGAGCAGGTGCTGGAGGTGGTCCGCACCTCCTTCAAGCCCGAGTTCCTCAACCGGCTCGACGACCTGGTGGTCTTCTCGGCGCTGACCAAGTCCGAACTGGAGCGGATCGCCCAGCTCCAGATCGACCGCCTGGCCAGGCGGCTGGCCGAGCGCCGGCTCGCCCTGGACATCACGCCCGAGGCGCTGGCCTGGCTCGCCGAGGAGGGCCTGGACCCGGCCTACGGCGCCCGCCCGCTGCGCCGCCTGGTGCAGAGCGCCATCGGCGACCGCCTTGCCAAGGAGATCCTCTCCGGGGAGATCAAGGACGGCGACACGGTCCGTGTGGACCGCTTCGGCGAGGGCCTGATCGTGGGCCCGGCGACCGGAAAGACGCTCTGACCGGACGGCCGTTCCGACCCGGCCGTTCTGTCCGGGGGGATGTCCTGACCCGGACGTTCTGTCCGGGGGGATGTCCTGACCCGGACGTTCTGTCCGAGGGATGTCCTGTCCCGGCCGTTCCGGCCGGGAAGACGCTCTGAGACGGGCCGGCCGCGTGGCACGGGCGGCCGGCCCGTGTGTCGCACGGGCCGGCCCGCCTCACACGGTGAACGCCGTGAACTGCACCAGTGCGGTGTCCGTGCCCTCGTAGGTCACGTTCACGGTGACCGCGTCCGCCCCGGCACCGGCCGGGGGCCGGGCGTACTCGGAGTCCAGGTTCAGACAGAGGTCGGCCCCCTCGCGGCAGTCCTCCGTGCACAGTGCGGGCAGCGCCGCGATCGCCGCGACGACGACCCGCTTGGTCCGCACTCGCCCCGCCATACCGGCCCCCTTCGTCCTCGGGCCTTCCGCCCGACCGGACGGATCATGTCAGCCGACGGCTGACAGGCCGCGCCAGGGCTTGCCACGCCCCTCCCCGCATGGGGGAGGATGGCGGAATCCGTACGAAGGGAAAAACACGGTGACCATCGACCCGTCCTCGATTCCGAACTTCGGGGGCCAGCCCGAGCCGCAGCCCCAAGGGCCGGCCGGCCCCGTCGTCCCGGATCAGGACCTCGTGAAGCAGCTCCTCGACCAGATGGAGCTGAAGTACGTCGTCGACGAGGAGGGTGACCTCGCGGCGCCGTGGGAGCTGTTCCGCACGTACTTCATGTTCCGGGGAGAGGCCGATCAGGCGGTCTTCTCGGTGCGGACCTTCTACGACCGCCCCCACAAGATCGACGAGAAGCCGCAGCTGCTGGAGTCCATCGACGACTGGAACCGCCGCACCCTGTGGCCCAAGGTGTACACCCACACCCACGACGACGGCACCGTCCGCCTCATCGGCGAGGCCCAGATGCTGATCGGCACCGGTGTCGACCTCAACCACTTCGTCTCCTCCACGGTCAGCTGGGTGCGGGCCGCGATCGAGTTCGACAGGTGGCTGGTGGAACAGCTGGGCCTGGAGGAGGACGTCGAGAACGGGGAGCAGCCGGGCGGCGACGAGGAGTGATCCCGGCCCCCTGCGACCGCTGAGGTCCGGGGGCGCCCGCCCCCGGACCACCGGTCGGACTCACATGCCATCAGGTCGATGCAGATCGACTCCGCTCTCGCCCTCGGTCGTCACGCGAAGGTCACTTCCGACGTCTACATCGACTTCCCCGCCGACGAGAACTCCGCCCCCGACCTGGTCATCCTTCGCGAGGACGCCCGCCGGGAAGGCAAGCGCTACAGCTTCGAGGACGTCCTGCTGATCTCCGAGGTCGTCTCGACCTCCTCCGCGCGCAAGGACTACGACGACTGCACCGCGAAGTACGGCCGCTACGGCATCCCGATCTACCTGTTGGTGGACCCCTAGGCCCAGGAAGTCGTCCTCCACACCCAGCCGACCGGCACCGGTTGCATCGCGGCGCACACCCACAAGTACGGCACGGGCAAGCTCCCCATCCCCCTGGCCGACGGCCGCACCTTCACCCTCGACCTGGACGAGCTCCCGCGTCCGGAGCCTGAGGCGAACGCCCGCTGACGAAGGACTCCCGGTGTGGCCGTGCCCTTGGCGCCGCCCTCGTCGGACGTGGTCGTTCTGGGTCGGGCGCGACTGGCCGTGGTCGGCGGGGGTGACTGCCCACGTACTGCCCTGGGGCAGCGGGTCGCTCGTCCTCGGCCGAGTCGACGGCCCTGCTGCGGCGGTAGCGTGGCACGGCAAGGACTGCTACGGACAGGTGGGGCGCGTTTCATGCGGATGCGGTTCGAACCCGAGGCCGAGGAAGAGTTCGAGGCGGCGTGCGGGCTTCTGGTCGACCGGCTCGTCCGGTGGGCCGGGGAGCAGGGGCTGCCGGTGGACGGGTTCATGGCCGAGACGATGCTGGACTACCGGCACCGGGCGACCGCCGACGGCCGACTGGGGCTGTGGGAGTCGCGCCATGTGGAGGAGCTACTGCTCTCCTGGCTTCCCCAGCAGGTGACCGAGCTTCCAGGGGAGGAGTGCGGCGACGCCCCTGGCACCTTGCGGACGTTGCTGAGCCATCTGCACGCGGCGCAATTGGCGGACCCGCGCGGGCCCTCACTCCAGGATTCCGTCGCCGCGGTCGACAGGGTCGCGGAGCAGTATCCGGCGGCGATGGCAGACCGCACTCGCTGGAGTTTGGCGAAGTTCTGGGCGATGACGGCCGCCGAGCAGGGCGTGGACGTCCGGGACGGGGCGGCGTTGCAGCGCTTCGCGGAGCGGGCGCAGAGTGGGGAGGTCGTCTACGACCGGCAGGTCCTCGACGCGATCATGGAACGGCGGCTGACCGGCAACACACTGTCCGGCGCGGATCGGGCCGAGCCGCAGCTGCCCGTGGCGCTTCCACAGGATGACGAACTGCGCCGCCGGGCCGGGGCGTCGAGGACGGTGGCGCAGTTGCGCGGACTCACCGAATGGGCCGGCCAGGACGGGCGCCCCGTGACGGCGACGGGGCGGCTGCGGATGGCAGATGCCCGTGAGTTGGCGGACCTGCTCGGCACCGGTGACAGGACCGAGGGGGTGCGCTCTTCGACTGACCTGCCGCGGCTGGGACTGCTGGTGGAGTGGGCGAAGAAGGCGCGGCTGGTCCGGGTGGCCAAGGGGCGTTTGTATGCGGTGGCCAAGGCCCGGCCGGTGCTGGCCGACCCGCTTCAGTTGTGGCTGCGCGCCTTCGACGCGTGCTTCGAGCTGCGGCAGGCTCTGATCGGGGCGCGCAGCGGCCGGCACGTCGAGTCGATGCTCTTCGATGTCTACGAGGACGTCCTGCAGGATGTGCTGAACACGCTCTACAGCCTGCCGTACCCGATGCCCTGGCCGCGGCTGCGCGACACAGTACACCTGGCCTATCGGACCTTCTTCGAGTTCGACGACGGGGCGGACCTCCAGCACCGGATGTGGTTCGAGCACGCCGACCGGGACCTGCGCACGGTACTCGACCTGCTGGATGACCTCGGCGCGATCGAGTGTGACCGTGGGATGGCCGACCCGGTGTTCGTCGACGTCGATCTCTCCGAGGCCGGACCCGAGCTGCTCGCGGACATGCCGCCGGAGGTCGCGGAGCTGCTGGGTGTCGCGGGGGCGGCGGAGGATCCGGCGGCGCGGGAGCGTGCCGACGCACGGCGTGAGGAGCTGACCGCCGGGCCGGTCGAACTCATCCGTCTCACCGAGCTCGGTACCCGGGCCGTACGGCAGCGGCTGCTGGCGGTCGGCCGCGATGCACCCCTGATCGGTGAACTGGCCCAGGCGTCGGCGGCCGGCCTGCTGGGGGTGCTGGCCGAGGACTACGCCCTGGAGGCCGCCCAGGCGGAGCTGGCGGGCTGGATCATGGAGCGCGGTGAGCGAGAGGCCGCACTGCAACAACTGACCGACGCCGTAAGGACCATGGCTTTCCGTACGCGTGCGCAGGCGATGCTCGGCGTGCTGCTGACGGCGTTGCCCCACGGTGAGGGCGAGCGGCTGCTGCGCACGCTGCGTCGCGACACCCAGCTGGCGCCACTGGCGCTGAACGCGCTGGCGCAGCGTGAGCTGTTGTCTCCCGAGGACATGACCGATGCCGAGCATCTGCTGGTGCTCGCCGAGAACCTGCTCCAGCTCGTGGAGCTGGCGGGCGGCGCAGGCAGCGCTGAGGAGGCGCTGCGCGCCCAGGGCCCCCAGGCCAGAGACGCGATCGTCGCCGCGTTGGACTCCACGCACCCTGACCGGGCCGGACTCGAAGAGCTCGGGCAGTTGGCAGCCCGTGTGCTGCGCGCTTCCGGCACCCGTCTCGGCCGCGCCCGCAACCGCGAGCGCCCTGCCAACAAGAGCGGCCGCAAGCGGCGCCGTTGACCTGCGGCGACACTGCCCAGTGCCGCAGGCGTCGGGTGAGACAGCCACTGGCACGGAGCCCCGGGGAGTCGGTGGGTCCCGGCATCACGCGTCCTCTGCCGCGCGCGCTCCCGTCGGGGGCGTGGCCGCGTGTGGTCGACGCCCGTCTCGGCTTCTCCTTCGATGCCGGATCCACTCCCCGCGGGGTGGCCCGTACGGGCCACCCCTGCCCTTTCTCACGCATGGCCCGGCGAGGTTGGTGCCGGACTCATGACCGGCGACGCCTCCGACGCCGCAGTGTGCGCAGAACCGCCGAACTCCCAGGGTGCTCACCGTTCTTGCCGACGAGGACGCGCGCCTCCCGCGAACCCGAGGCGGCGTGGGTTCAGGGCGCGAGGTGTCGCAGGCGGCTGGTGGCCTCGGCGAGCACGTCGTCCCTCTTGCAGAAGGCGAAGCGGACCTGGCTGCGGCCCGCGTCAGGGTCGTCGTAGAAGACGGAGTTCGGGATGGCGACGACGCCGCAGCGTTCGGGGAGCGTTCGACAGAAGGCGTAGGCGTCCTTCTCACCGAGGGGGGAGATGTCGGTGGTGATGAAGTACGTGCCCCGGGGCTGGTAGACCTCGAACCCGGCCGTCCGCAGGCCGTCACCGAGCAGGTCGCGCTTGCGGCGGAGGTCGGCGCGGAAGTCGTCGAAGTAGGCGTCGGGCAGGGCCAGCGCCTCGGCGATCGCGTACTGGAAGGGACCGGAGGAGACGTACGTCAGGAACTGCTTGACCGCGCGGACCGCGGTGACCAGCTCCGGCGCGGCGGTGACCCAGCCGACCTTCCAGCCGGTGAAGGAGAAGGTCTTCCCGGCCGAGCCGATCGTGACCGTGCGCTCCCGCATCCCGGGGAACGTGGCGAGCGGCAGGTGCTCGGCGTCGTCGAAGACCAGGTGCTCGTAGACCTCGTCCGTCACCACCAGCAGGTCCCGCTCCACCGCCAGCTCGGCGATCGCGGTCAGCTCCGCGCGGGTGAGGACCGTACCCGTCGGGTTGTGCGGGGTGTTGATCAGCAGCAGCCGGGTGCGGTCGGTGACCGCGGCGCGCAGCTCGTCCAGGTCCAGCCGGAAGCCGGAGCTTTCTCCGGAGTGCGGCCGGAGCGTCACCGGCACCCGCCTGCCGCCCGCCATCGCGATGCTCGCCGCGTAGGAGTCGTAGTACGGCTCCAGGGCCACGACCTCGTCACCCGGCTCCAGGAGGGCCAGCAGGGAGGCGGCGATGGCCTCCGTCGCGCCGGCGGTCACCAGCACCTCGGTGTCGGGGTCGTACGACAGTCCGTAGCGGCGCAGCTGGTGCGCGGCGATGGCGGTGCGCAGCTCGGGGACGCCCGGACCCGGCGGGTACTGGTTGCCCCGCCCGTCGCGCAGCGCCCGTACGGCGGCCTCGCGGACCTCCTGCGGGCCGTCCGTGTCCGGGAAGCCCTGGCCCAGGTTGATCGACCCGGTCGACACCGCGAGGGCGGACATCTCGGCGAAGATCGTCGTCCCGAACTCGGCGAGACGGCGGTTGAGGTACGGACGCGCGCTGGAGGTCATGCCGGTCATCCTGCGCCCAAGCTCCGGAGTTCCTCAACCTGCCTTCGCGGATGTGCACCCGCCGTGGTACCCGACGCGCCACTCGTCCGGGCATGCAGGGCCCGTTCGGGCGGCACCTGCGATACGGCGGGTGACACCGCGTCGCCGTTGCACCGGAGCCTCGGCCCATTGAGCCGGACCGTTGTAATGAATCGGTAAGATGATCTTGGCCGTCGCCAGGGGCAGGGTCTGCCTACGATTCCAACGCGCAAGCCTGCGTCGACGGTTGGGGAGAACGATGAAGAAGAACATGGTGAAGACGTGGTCGGCCCGGGTGGTGGCCACCGCGATGGTCGCGGCGGGCGCCGCGCTGCTCCCGGCCGCCGGCGCGCAGGCAGCCACGTCGGGCATCTTCAGCGTCTGCAACAACGGAGCGAACTTCGATGTCCAGGCGGAGCTCCCGCCTCGTCCCGGCGACGACGGAGCCAAGACCCCGTGGGTGGCCCGCGGACGTTGCTCCATCATCCCCGTGTTCCACGAGAACTGGCGGGTCGTGATCCGTGCGCGGAACTCGAGCGGGCAGACGTACCAGGTCGCCGACTTCACCTTCCCCGGTAAGAACGGCGTCAATGTCAACGTCAGGGGCTCCTACGGATCCGTCAAGTGGGCCCGGAGCTGAACCTGCGCTTTTTCCGGGACGCCGAGTGCCACAGACCGGAATCGACGGCTGAGGCGAATTCCTCGTGGAACGCCGTGAGGTTTCCCTGGCCGGCGCAATTCCCGGGAAGACCGTGGCCCACGGACGGCCCGGTGCGGCACGGACGGCCCCTGCCCTGCGCTTCTGCGCAGGGCAGGGGCCATTTCGCTGGAGGGACCCTCAGAACTTCCTCAACTCTGCTTTGAGCCTGTGCAGGGCCGGGAATCCCTCGCTCACCGCACGAGAGGCGGCAACCGGCGAGGCGCCCACGGGGGGCCGCTTCGGGGGAACGGAAAGAAGGTGACGTCACATGGGCACCGTCTTCGTGGTGGCGGCGATCGTGGTCATCTGCCTGTTGGCCGCCGCGTCCAGGGCAGGCAGGGCAGGACGCGGCGCGGGGGGCCGCAAGCGGCGTTCCGGCTCGTGGTCCTCGGCGTCCGCGGGCAGCAGCAGCTGGTGGGCCGGCGGGTCGGACGGCGGATCGTCGTCCGGCGGTCACCACTCGGGCGGTCACCACTCCGGCGGCCACCACTCCTGCGGGGGCGGCCATTCGTGCGGAGGCCACTCGTCCTGCGGCGGGGGTTCCTCGTGCGGCGGCGGAGGCGGATGCGGCGGAGGCAGCTGACACGGGGCAGCTGAGCTTCCCGCTCTGGGGGCCCGCCGGGGAAGGCGACCGGCGGGCTCTCGGCCGTCGCGTGTGTGTTCGCGGCGTGCGCCCGGCGTACGCCATAGTTGAACAGTTGAGCTGTGGAGCCCTCTGAGGGATGGAAACCCCACGAAGTTGGGTAAAAACGCTGTGGCGGCGCCACTGTCCATGATTCCCTCTAAAACACCTACGCAGCCCCTCGGACGTCCCGCAGACTCCCCTCCCCGGCCGGGCCGGCTGGGCTGACCGGGCTGACATGGCCGAACTCCCCCCATCTTTGCGTGTTAGCGGAGCCGATCCATGCTCACGACCCTGAACACCTCCTACACCGATACGCGTGCCGCCGACCTCGCCTGGGCGCTCGGGCGCGAGCCGCTCCCCGCCCTGGCCACCCTCGATCTGGAACTGACCGGGGCGAAGCTCCAGTTGAGACTGCTCGGCGCATCCCACCAGGTACTGCTGGAGGAGGAGCGGGGCAGCTGTTCGGAGACGGTCGCGTGCATCCCCGGATCCAGCACCCCTCTTCCGCTGGGCGTGGCCAAGCGGGTCGGCGACTGGGAGTACGAGTTCGCGGCGCGCGTCGAGGTGCTGACACCGGGCTCGTTCGCGGGCCGCGCCCAGGAGTTGCTGGCCCTCGTCTCCGAGCATCCGCACGGCCTCGCCGGCGTCTTCCCCGGCAGCCCGCACGCCTTCACCGCGATGCTGGCCCAGCGGTACGAGGGCCAGGTGCACTGGCGCACCTGGCACGCCTACCCGCAGGACGGGCAGTTGGTGGCGACGCGCACGCGCGTCGGGGAACGGGTGCCCGCGGGCCCGGCGGACCGGAGCGCGCCCCATGCGTCCCGGACGCCATAAACCCCGATACGTCAACTGCCCTCAGTTCCACACGTGTGGGTGACGAAGCGTACCGAGCATGTGACGTAACGTCGCAACGTGATCGAACCGCACGCCCCCGCGCGCCCGGGTGCTTCGCCCTGGACCGGCCCCGCACGGCTGCCCGTCCGGCCGGGCACCGGACGGTTCCTGGTCCTCGTGTGTGTCTTCGTCTGCGCGGCCTGCGGACTGGTGTACGAACTCGAACTCGTCGCGTTCGCCTCGTACTTGATGGGTGACTCGGTCACCCAGGCCTCCGTCGTGCTGTCCGTGATGGTCTTCGCGATGGGCATCGGCTCCCTCGGCGCCAAGCGGCTGCGCTGGCACGCGGCCGCCGGCTTCGGCGCGATCGAGACCACCCTCGCGCTGGTCGGCGGGTGCAGCGCGATGGCGCTGTACGCCGTCTTCGCCTGGACCGGCGGCTGGGGCGGGCTGTGGGCCGTCGGACCGCGCTGTCTGCTGGTCGCCTTCTCGCTCGCCATCGGCCTGCTCATCGGCGCCGAAGTGCCCCTGCTGATGGAGCTGATCCAGCGCATCCGCCGCCAGGACGCGGGCGGCGCGGTCGCCGACCTCTTCGCCGCGGACTACGTGGGCGCGCTGGTCGGCGGCCTTGCCTTCCCCTTCCTTCTCCTGCCCTTCCTGGGCCAGTTGACCGGCGCGCTGCTCACCGGCACGGTCAACGTCGTCGCCGGGGGCGCCCTGGTCCTCGGCCTGTTCCGCCGCGACCTGACCCGCCGCGCCCGCTGGACACTGCTCGTCGCCGGTCTCGTCGTCCTCGGCGTGCTCGCCTCCGCGGTCGCCCTCGCCGGTGACTTCGAACGGGCGGCCCGGCGCGCGGTGTACGGCAAGGACGTACGGGTCGCACTCCAGACCGATGTGCAGGAGGTGGTCCTCGCCGGCGGCACCCACGGCCGTCCCCTCGACCTCTTCCTGGACGGCCGGCTGCGGGTCGGCGGCCGCGACGAGCGCCGCTACCACGAGGCCCTGGTCCACCCCGCGATGGCGGGCCCGCACGCGCGCGTGCTCATCCTGGGCGGCGGCGACGGCCTGGCCGCCCGCGAAGTCCTCCGGTACGGGGGCGTGCGCGCCGTCGACGTCGTCGAACTCGACGCCGGCCTGATCGGGCTCGCCCGCCACGACCCCGGCCTGTCCGCGCTCAACGGCCACGCCTACGACGACCCGCGCGTCCGGGTCACGACCGCCGACGCGCTCACCTGGCTGCGCGGGGCCCCCGAGGCGGGGTACGACGTCGTGATCGCGGATCTGCCCGATCCCGGCATCACCGCCAGCACCAAGCTGTACTCGCAGGAGTTCTACGGCCTGGCCCGCCGCGTCCTCGCCCCCGGCGGCCGGCTCGTGGTCCACGCCGGCCCCGTCGCCGCCCGCCCCCGCGCGTTCTGGACGGTGGCCGCGACCCTGCGCGCATCCGGTTTCGCCACGTCCCCCTACCGGGTCCTCGGCCACGACTCCGGCTTCCCGGCCGGCCCCGACCGCTCCGCGGGCGCGTCCCGGGCCCCGCACGACTGGGGTTTCCTCCTGGCGGCCCCCGGCCCCTCGGTCCCCCGCCTCACCCTCGACCGGAGCGACCCCCGCCCCCGAACCCTGACCCGGTCCACCCTGACCGCGGACGCCCGAGCAGCCTCCCGCACCCGGATCCGCGGCCTGCCGGCGTCGACACTGGTGCACCCGCGCTACTGAGGCCCTTTCCCGCCCGCCCGAGTCGACCCTCTCCGCGCCCCTGAGCCGTCCTCCCGCCCGCCTGCCCGAGTCCGCCGCTCTCTGCCCTGTCGCGAACCTGTCGAGCTTGTCGAGTGGGTGTGCTGCCCGTCCGTGGGGGTCGGTGTGCTGCCCGCCTGTCCGTGTCCGCTGCTTTCCGCCCCGTCGAGTGGGTGTGCTGCCTGTTCGTGGGGGTCGGTGTGCTGCCCGCTTGTCCGTGTCCGCTGCTTTGCGCCCCGTCGAGTGGGTGTGCTGTCCGTCAGTCCGAGTCGGCGCTGTTCTCGGGGGGCCCGGTGGCCCTTTCTTCTCGACTTCTTCTCGACCGGCCGAGTCGGTGGGTGGGTGGGTGGAGCAGGGGGACGGGGCGGAGGTCGCCGCGGGAGGGTACGTTCCGGCTACGACTGGGTAGGCTCAGCCGACATGGAGCACCATGTCTTCGTCCCGGCTCCGCCAGACCGGCTGAGGGCAGCCCTCGCCGACCCCGCCCGGGTGGCCGGCGCGGTCCCCGGCCTCCAGCAGGACGCCGGTGCCGAACCTGTCGCCGGACGCCTGAAACTGAGGGTCGGCGGCCACTCCGTCACCTACCGCGGCGCCCTTCGCGTCACGCCCCGCGCGGACGGTACGTACACCATCGAGGGCGACGCCACGGAGGCCCGTGGCACCGGCAGCGTCAAACTCGCGCTCACCCTGCGCCTCGCCGGCACCGAGGACGGCACCACCGTCACGGTCGAGGCGGCGGCGGACGCGGACGGACGCATCGCGGAACTCCCGAAGGACGCGCTCGACTCCGCGCTGACCCGTCTGCTGAACCGCTTCGTGGCGGCCTTGGCGGAGAGCCCGGAGAGCCCGGAGAGCCCGGAGAACCCGGCCGGCCGGCCCGCGCACCCGCCGGGGACCGAACCCGGGTCCGGGACCGAACCCGGGTCCGGGACGGAAGCCGGGGCCGGGCAGGAACCCGGGTCCGGGCCAGGCGCGGAACCCCGCTCGGAAGCCGGGCACGCCTCCGTCTTCGACACCGAGGTCCCCCCGCCGTCCCTCGACCCCGCCGCGGACGACACCGCAGCCCCGCACCCGGCGGACGCGTACCCGGCGGCCGAGTTCAGCGCCGACGACGACCGCGGCGCCGACGACTTCGCCGGCACGGGCGTGCCGCCCGCCGAGGCCGCGCACGCCCGCCGGACGATGATCGGCCGCAGCGCGGAGGAGGTCGACCACGCACCGCCGCGCGGCCGCTACGCCCCCGTCCCGGCCCCCCAGACCGTCGCGGGCAACCCGGCCCTGCGCTGGGCGGCCCCCGCGGCGGCCCTCGCCCTGGCCTCGGCGATCGTGGTCGGCCGCGCCCTGCGCAGACGCCGCTAGCCGCGCCCTGCGCAGACGCCGCCAACCGCGCGCGCCCCGTGCAGACGCCCCTGGCCGCGCCCTGCGCAGACGCCGCCAACCGCGCGCGCCGCGCGGAGACGCCCCTGGCCGCCCCCTGCGCAGACGCCGCCGAAGACCGCCACCGCCGCCAGAGTCCGCAACCGCCGTCAGGGAGAGCGTGTCGAGAGGTGAACGCCCTCTTGATCGCCCCAGTAGGGTCGTCCCGTGAGTAACGAAGACATCACGCTGACCGCGGGCGACGCGGAAGTGAGCGTGCTGCCCGGCAACGGCGGCCGTATCGGTGGGCTCCGGATCGGCGGCGTGGAGCTGCTGCGGCAGGGCGAGCGCTACGGCTGTTTCCCGATGGTGCCCTGGTGCGGGCGGATCCGGGAGGGCCGCTTCCTGGACGGCGCCACCGTCCGCCAGATGCCCCTCAACTCCCCGCCGCACGCCATCCACGGCACCGTGCGCGACGGCGCCTGGAGGACCGCCCGCACCTCGGCGCACGAGGCGGTCATGACATGCGAACTGGCCGACCCCTGGCCGCATCCCGGCCGGGTCACCCAGATCGTCACGCTGACCGAGGACAGCCTGACGCTGGCGATGTCCGTGGAGACGTACGACTCCTCCTTCCCGGCGCAGATCGGCTGGCACCCCTGGTTCAACCGGACCCTCGCGGGCGAGGACGGTGCGGTCGGCGCGGAGGCCCGGCTGGACTTCACGCCGGCCTGGCAGGAGGAGCGCGGCGCCGACCACCTGCCCACCGGCAACCGCATCGATCCGAAGCCCGGCCCCTGGGACGACTGCTTCGGCATGCCCGGCGGCGTCGACGTCATCCTCACCTGGCCCGGGCAGCTGGAGCTGAAGGTGGCCAGCCGCGAGGAGTGGGTGGTCGTCTACGACGAGCAGGCCGAGGCCGTCTGCGTGGAGCCGCAGACCGGTCCGCCCAACGGCCTGAACACCCTGCCGCGCCTGGTCACACCGGTGGAGCCGCTGGAGGCGGCGACCACCTGGAGCTGGCGCCGCATCTAAGCTGGTCGGCATGACGGACGTACGTGGCGAGCTGCTGCAGCAGATCAAGGACAAGGCCGTGGTGCACGGCAAGGTGACCCTGTCGTCGGGCAAGGAAGCCGACTACTACATCGACCTTCGCCGGATCACGCTGGACGGCGAGGCCGCGCCGCTGGTCGGTCAGGTCATGCTCGACCTGACCGCCGAGCTGGACTTCGAGGCCGTCGGCGGGCTGACGCTGGGCGCCGACCCGGTGGCCACCGCGATGCTGCACGCCTCCGCCGCGCGCGGGAAGGTCCTCGACGCCTTCGTGGTCCGCAAGGCGGGCAAGGCGCACGGCCTGCAGCGCCGTATCGAGGGCGCCGAGGTCGAGGGCCGCCGGGTGCTGGCCGTCGAGGACACGTCCACCACCGGCGGCTCCGTGCTGACCGCCGTGGAGGCGCTGCGGGAGGCCGGCGCGGAGGTCGTCGCCGTCGCCACGATCGTGGACCGGGCGACCGGCGCGGCCGAGGCGGTCGCCGAGCAGGCGGGGGTGCCGTACGTCTTCGCCTTCTCGAAGGATGAACTGGGTCTGGACTGACGCGCGCCTTTGACCTGGACTTGACCGGGGCGCCGACCATGGCGTCAGGTCTGGAAAGATGGGGCCGACGACGACGTCACACCCCCAGGTCTAGGTCAGGGCCGTAGTACGCAGAACGCCAACCCGCACACTCAAGGAGCGGACAGATGCCCATCGCAACCCCCGAGGTCTACAACGAGATGCTCGACCGGGCGAAGGCAGGCAAGTTCGCCTACCCGGCCATCAACGTCACCTCGACGCAGACCCTGCATGCGGCGCTGCGCGGCTTCGCGGAGGCGGAGAGCGACGGCATCGTCCAGATCTCCACGGGTGGTGCCGAGTTCCTCGGCGGCCAGTACAGCAAGGACATGGTGAGCGGCGCGGTCGCGCTCGCCGAGTTCGCGCACATCGTCGCCGAGAAGTACCCGGTCAACATCGCCCTGCACACCGACCACTGCCCGAAGGACAAGCTCGACGGGTACGTGCGTCCGCTGCTCGCGATCTCCGAGGAGCGCGTCAAGGCCGGCCGCAACCCGCTGTTCCAGTCGCACATGTGGGACGGCTCCGCCGAGACCCTGGCCGACAACCTGGCCGTCGCGCAGGAGCTGCTGGAGCTGGCCCGCCGGGCCAACATCATCCTCGAGGTGGAGATCACCCCGACCGGTGGCGAGGAGGACGGTGTCTCGCACGAGATCAACGACTCCCTCTACACCACGGTCGACGACGCGATCCGCACCGCCGAGGCGCTGGGCCTGGGCGAGAAGGGCCGTTACCTGCTGGCCGCCTCCTTCGGCAACGTCCACGGTGTGTACAAGCCGGGCAACGTCGTGCTCCGCCCCGAGCTGCTGAAGGAGCTGAACGAGGGCGTCGCCGCCCGGTTCGGCAAGGAGTCCCCCTTCGACTTCGTCTTCCACGGCGGCTCCGGCTCCACCGAGCAGGAGATCCTGACCGCGCTGGAGAACGGCGTCGTGAAGATGAACCTCGACACCGACACCCAGTACGCCTTCACCCGTCCGGTCGCCGACCACATGTTCAAGAACTACGACGGCGTCCTGAAGGTCGACGGCGAGGTCGGCAACAAGAAGGCCTACGACCCGCGCACCTGGGGCAAGCTGGCCGAGGCGTCCATGGCCAAGCGTGTCGTCGAGGCCACCCAGAACCTGCGCTCGGCGGGCAACAAGATCAAGTAACCCGTCGTACGACGGCTGAACGGCGGACCCGGTGCCACGGCACCGGGTCCGCTGTATACCTGGAACCATGCCCGACGTCAGGCTGGCCTCGCCCCAGGGCAAATGGATCCTGTTCACCACCGTCCTCGGCTCCAGCATGGCGATGCTGGACTCGACCGTCGTCAACGTGGCGCTCCCGACCATCGGCCGCGACCTCGACGCGAGCCTGTCCGCGCTGCAGTGGACCGTCAACGCGTACATGGTCACGCTGGCCGGCCTGATCCTGCTGGGCGGCTCGCTGGGGGACCGCTACGGCCGCCGGAAGATCTTCGTGCTCGGGGTGGTCTGGTTCGCCTCGGCCTCCCTGCTGTGCGGCCTGGCCCCGAGCGCCGGGGTCCTCAACGTCGCGCGCGCCCTGCAGGGCGTCGGCGGCGCGCTCCTCACCCCCGGCTCGCTCGCGCTCATCCAGGCCTCCTTCCACCCGGACGACCGCAGCCGGGCGGTCGGCCTCTGGTCCGGCTTCGGCGGCATCGGAGGAGCCGTGGGCCCCTTTCTGGGCGGCTGGCTGGTGGACGGCCCCGGCTGGCGCTGGGTCTTCCTGCTCAACGTGCCGCTGGCCCTGCTGTGCGTCCCCGTCGCGCTCCGCCACGTCCCGGAGTCGTCCGACAGCCGCGCCCACGGCCGTTTCGATGTGCTCGGCGCGGCCCTGGGCGCCCTGGCGCTGGCCCTGCTGACGTACGCCCTGATCGAGGCCGGACAGGGCTTCTCGCCGGCCGTGACCGTGAGCGCGGCG
The DNA here is from genome assembly GCF_055657175.1 of Streptomyces sp. NPDC107581. Lineage (NCBI taxonomy): Bacteria > Bacillati > Actinomycetota > Actinomycetes > Kitasatosporales > Streptomycetaceae > Streptomyces > Streptomyces sp. NPDC107581. Next base: position 301,385 of record NZ_JBVKBH010000001.1, on the reverse strand, counting down.
GCGGGCCTGGCCGCCGCGCTGGCCTTCGTCCAGGTCGAGAGACACCGCCCGGACCCGATGCTCCCGCCGGACATCTTCGCCTCGCGCCAGTTCACCGTGGTCAACCTGGTCACCCTGTGCGTGTACGCGGCCTTCGGCGGCTTCTTCTTCCTCACCGCGCTCCAGCTCCAGGTGGTGGCCGGCTACTCGGCCCTGCAGGCCGGTACGGCCCTGCTCCCGACGACGGCCCTGATGCTGCTGTTCTCGGCCCGCTCCGGCGCGCTGGCCGACCGTACGGGGCCGCGGCTGCCGCTGACCGTCGGGCCCCTGCTGTGCGCGGCGGCGATGCTGCTGATGCTGCGGGTGGGGCCGGACGCGAATTACCTGACGGACGTGCTGCCCGCCGTGGTGGTGATGGGCGCCGGGCTGGTGACGGTGGTCGCTCCGCTGACCGCCACGGTTCTCGCCTCCGTCGACACCGCGCGGGCGGGTCTGGCCAGCGGGGTCAACAACGCGGCGGCCCGTGCGGCGGGTCTGATCGCCGTGGCCGCGCTGCCGCTGCTGGCGGGCATGGGGCCGGAGGCGTACCGCTCCGCGGCGGCGTTCGACGCGGCGTTCGGGCGGGCGATGCCGATCTGTGCGGGGGTGCTGGTGGCCGGGTCCGCGCTGGCCTTCGCGCTGGTGCGGAATCCGGGCCCGGACTGCCGGCGGCCGGAGTGCAGGACCCATGGGTGCGTGGTGGCTCCGCCGCTGGAGCGGGGGCGCCGTCCGTAGCTCCGGGCTGCGGCTGCGGGGCTGTGGGGGCCGGTTTGCGCGGTTCCCCGCGGCCCTGGGGGCTGCCGTGGTGTTGGTCGTACGGCTGATGTGGGTGCCTGTGCGGGGGTGCTCGCCGTGTCCGGCTGCGGCTTCGTGGGGGCCGGTTTGCGCAGTTCCCCGCGCCCCTAAGGGGTTGCTGTGACCTTGGCTGTGTTGGTGCTGTGGGTTTGTGGGCGGCTTCGGATCGTCGTGTTCGGCTGCGGGTTCGTGGGGGCTGGTCGCGCAGTTCCCCGCGCCCCTGGGGGGTTGCTGTGACCTTGGCTGTTTCGCGCGCCCCTGGGGGTTGTCGTGACCTTGGTTGTTTCGCGCTCCTGGGGGGCGTGAGCTTGGCTGTTTCGTGCGCCCCTCGGGGCTGCCGTGGCCTTGGTGTGGGGGCTCTGGGGGGTCGGGTGCGGGAAACTGGGGGTATGTCGATTCACGAGAACCTCCTCGGCGGTCCGCCTCCGACCCACCTTCCCGATGACCCGGAGCCCCGTGAGCTGCTTGCTCAGGGCACCGCCCCCGCGGACGTCGCCGCCAAGTACCCCACCTCCTCGCTCGCCTGGGCCCAGCTGGCCGACGAGGCGTTCGAGCGGGGATCGGTCGTGGAGTCGTACGCCTACGCCCGTACGGGCTACCACCGCGGCCTGGACTCCCTGCGCCGCAACGGCTGGAAGGGCCACGGCCCGGTCCCATGGGAGCACGAGCCCAACCGCGGCTTCCTGCGCGCCCTGCACGGGCTGGCCCGCGCCGCCCAGGCGATCGGCGAGCAGGAGGAGTACGAGCGCTGCTCGCAGTTCCTGAAGGACTCCTCCCCGACGGCGGCCCAGACCCTGGGCTGACCCCGGACCGACCCCGGGCCGGCCCGCAGGGGAGATACCGGGCCGGCCCGTACGGGAGATGCCAGTGTGGCCCGTCTGGCTGCAGACGGGCCTTGCCGTATCCGATGGGATTACGGAGGATTCCGCTTGGGGACCGGGGCCCCCGTGTCGGCATCGGCAGGGGCGGACCGCTACCCGGAGTAACACAGGAGACAGCGATGTCCCAACAGGCTCACCCCCTTTCCGAGGCCACTGAGCCCGAGACCCCGCATCTCGACTTCGCGGGCACGACGCCGTACGAGGACTACGTCAAGGCGGACGTGCTCACGCACCTCCAGCAGACCCTCTCCGAGGACCCCGGCGAGATGGTCTTCCTGGTGACGACCCAGGTCATGGAGTTGTGGTTCACGGTGATCGTGCACGAGTGGGAGACCGCCGCGAAGGCGCTCCGCTCGGACGACGTGCCCACCGCCGTGGCCGCGCTCAAGCGCTCCGTACGGGAGCTGGAGGCCCTGAACGCCTCCTGGAGGCCGCTCGGCCAGCTCACCCCGGCGCAGTTCAACTCCTACCGCTCGGCCCTCGGCGAAGGCTCCGGCTTCCAGTCGGCGATGTACCGCCGCATGGAGTTCCTGCTCGGCGAGAAGTCCGCGTCCATGCTGGTCCCGCACCGCGGCGCCCCGCGCGTCCACGCGGAGCTGGAGAAGGCCCTGCACGAGCCGAGCCTGTACGACGAGGTCCTGCGGCTGCTCGCGCGCCACGGCCACCCGGTCCCGGCCTCCGTCCTGCAGCGGGACGTGGCGCAGCGCTACGAGCCCTCCGACGCCGTGGAATCGGTCTGGTCGGCGGTCTACTCCGGCGACCAGGACGCCGAGGCCGCCCGCCTCGGCGAGGCGCTCACCGACGTCGCCGAACTGGTGTGGCGATGGCGCAACGACCACCTGGTCGCCACCCGCCGTGCGATGGGCGCCAAGCCCGGCACGGGCGGCTCGGCCGGCGTGGCCTGGCTGGAGAAGCGCGCCCGCAAGAACGTTTTCCCCGAGCTGTGGACGGCGAGGTCCCATGTCTGAGCCGGTGCTGCGCGCGCGGAAGCTGGACGCGGCGGACGAACTGGCCCCGCTGCGCTCGCGCTTCGTCCTCGACACCGGGTCGGACGAGACGGCCGGGCCCGCGGGCGTCTATCTGGACGGCAACTCGCTCGGCGCCCTGCCGGCGAACGTGCCGGGCCGCATCGAGGACGTCGTCCGCCGGCAGTGGGGCGAGCTGCGCATCCGCTCCTGGGACGAGAGCGGCTGGTGGACGGCGCCCGAGCGGATCGGCGACCGGATCGCCCCGCTGGTGGGTGCCGCGCCGGGCCAGGTCGTCGTGGGCGACTCCACAAGTGTCAATGTATTCAAGGCACTTGTGGCGGCGGTCCGGATGGCGGGCGAGAGCCGCGACGAGATCCTGGTCGACGCGACGACGTTCCCCACGGACGGCTACATCGCCGAGTCGGCGGCCCGTATGACCGGCCGCAGGCTGCGGGCGCTCACCCCGTCGCAGGTGCCCGCGGCGCTGAGCGACCGTACGGCGGCGGTCCTGCTGAACCACGTCGACTACCGCAGCGGACGGCTGCACGACCTGCCCGCCCTCACCGCCGCGATCCACGCGTCCGGTGCGCTCGCCGTCTGGGACCTGTGCCACAGCGCGGGCGCGCTGCCGGTCGGCCTGGACGAGCACGGGGTCGACCTGGCGGTCGGCTGCACCTACAAGTACCTGAACGGCGGGCCCGGTTCGCCCGCGTACCTCTACGTCCGCCGCGAACTGCAGGACCGCTTCGACTCCCCGCTCCCCGGCTGGAACTCCCACGCCGAGCCCTTCGGCATGAGCCCGTCGTACGCCCCGGCACCGGGCGCCGTGCGCGGTCGCGTCGGCACGCCCGACATCCTCTCCATGCTGGCCCTGGAGGCGGCCCTGGACGTCTGGGACGACGTCTCGGTCCCCGCGGTCCGCGCCAAGTCCCTGGCCCTGACGGACTTCTTCCTGGAGTGCGTCACGGCGTACACCGAGCCGGACCGGGTCGTCTGCGTGACTCCGCGGGCGCACGGCGAGCGCGGCAGCCAGATCGCCCTGCGCTGCCCCGACGCGGGCGAGGTGATGAAGCGCCTGATCGCCCGGGGTGTCGTGGGCGACTTCCGCCACCCCGACGTCCTCCGCTTCGGCTTCACCCCGCTGTACGTCGGCTTCGGCGACGTGGAACGAGCGGCCCGGGTGCTCGGGGAGGTGCTCGGGTAGCGGAACGGGTACCCGGCCGGGGCCCGGCGGATACGCAGCCGGGTTCCGGCGGGTGCGCAGCCGGGGCCCAGTGGATACGTAGCCAGGGCCGGGCGGATACGCAGCCGGGTCCCGGCGGGTACCCGACGGGCACGGAACGGGGGCCGTGGGGCGGGGCGCGATGGTGCCCTGCCCCCGCCGCCCCGTGCACACGCGCCGCAGAACCGTTTACCCTCACCCTCCGTGACAACCCCATGTCCTCGCACGTCACCAGCCTGATACCGTCCCCGCCAACGGCCGACGTGGTTTTCCGCCTGGTCCGCCAAAACCGTTCTGTCGCTGAGAGGTTGGAGCATGCCGGACGACGCCGCAGCAGCCCGCGCCGCCGCCGAAGAGGAGTCGGCCTTCTCGCACCCTCCGGTCGCCCCCGACGCCACCGCCGCATACGGTGACCACCCCGACCAGGTGATCGACTTCTACGCTCCCCGTACCGACACCGCCTCCGCCCCCCTGGTGGTCGTCCTGCACGGCGGAGCCTGGCGCGCCCGCTACGACCGTCTCCATGTCACCCCCTTCGCGGACTACCTGGCCCGCAGGGGCTTCGCCGTGGCCAACGTGGAGTACCGCAGGGGCGGCGCCCCCCTGATCCCCGCCCAGCCCACGGCACCCGCGTCGGCAGCCGGCGCGTCGGCGGACACCGGTGCCGAGCCCCCGGTCCCCCCGGCCGGCCGCTGGCCCGACACCTTCGACGACGTGGCCGCCGCCCTCGACGACCTGCCCGCCCTCGTCCGCAAGGCGCTCCCGCAGGCCGACCCGCGTCGCACGGTGCTCACCGGTCACTCGGCGGGCGGCCACCTGGCCCTGTGGGCCGCGGCCCGCCATGTCCTGCCCGCCGACGCCCCCTGGCGCACCGACGGCCCGGCCCTGCTGCGCGGTGTCGTCGCCCTCGCCCCGATCGCGGACTTCGCGGTGGCGGAGAAACTGGACGTCTGCGGCAACGCCGCGCTGCAACTCCTCGGGGGCCACGACCGGTTCGCCGAGCGCCGGCCGTACGCCGATCCCGTGCTGCTCCTCCCGACGGGCATCGCGACCACCCTGGTCCAGGGCCGTGCGGACCTGGAAGTGCCGTATCCGGTGGCCGAGTCGTACGCGGACGCGGCGGCGAAGGCGGGCGAGGTGGCGGGCCTGACGCTGCTGGAGGACGTGGGCCACTTCCCGCTGATCGACCCGGCGGCGGACGCGTGCGCCGTGGTGGCGGAGGAGATCGCCCAGCTCGCCTGGTGAGGCACCCGGTTCCCCCGTAGGGGCCGGCCCCGGTCATACCCGTAGTACCTGAGAGCTACTCCGCAGGACAGCTCCCTGGCGGGACGCCGACGACGCCCCCCGGTTTCTAACTTCCTTGACGGACAAGCCCGATGGCCGGGCGATCCGAAAGGAAGCCGACCATGGGGCGAGCACGGCCGGACACCCCGGACCCGCACCGCACGGCACGCCGGGACCCCGCTTGGCGCCGGGCGTTCCTCTCCGCTCTTCTGACCGCCGCCATAGCCGTGCCGCTCTCCGGCGCGACCCGCCCCGGGATCCCCGCCCCGCCCCCCGCCGTCCTCGGCCCCCTCACGCCGTCCACCCTGGACGCCGCGTACGAGGCGAACCGGGCCGACGCCGCCGAGGCGGCCCGGATGGCCGCCGCCCACGGCGACGGACACCGCGCCGCCGCCGACCGCGCCCTGGCCGCCCGCTCCCGCCGGCTCCTCTCCTTCGACGGCCGGGGCACCGGGCTGGCCACCGAGATCCTCGGCGATCTCACCCGCGCCGACCGCGTGGCGGTCCTCGTCCCCGGATCCGACACCTCCGTGGACACCTACGAACGCTTCCACCGGGCGGCGGCAGCCCTGTACGCCGACCTCACGCACCGCGCCCCCGCCGGCACCCGGGTCGCCGTGGCCGCCTGGCTCGGCTACCGGACCCCGGGCACGGTCAGCACCACCGTGACCACCACGACCCGGGCCGACCGGGCCGCCCCCCGCCTGCGTGCCTTCGTACGGGAGCTGCACACCCTCGCCCCCGCCCGGGCCCGCATCTCCCTGCTCTGCCACTCCTACGGCTCGGTCGTCTGCGGCCGGACCGCCCCCGGCCTGCCCGTCGACGACATCGCCCTGGTCGGCAGCCCCGGCACGGGCGCCGACAGCGTCGCCGGCCTGCACACACCCGCCCGGGTCTGGGCGGCCCGCGGCAGCGACGACTGGGTGGCCCACGTACCGCACGTCCGCGCCGACCTCCTCCTCGCCACCGTCGGATTCGGCACCGATCCGGTCTCCCGCGCCTTCGGCGCCCGGGTCTTCGACGCCGCCGGCGCCGGCCACAGCGGCTACTTCACCCCGGGCTCGGCCTCCCTCGCCAACCTGGCCCGGATCACCCTCGGCGAGACCTCGGAGGTGACCCGTGGCTGAGCCGGTCCTGAGCGCCCCACGCCGCGCGCTGCGCACGATCCGTCAGGGTGCCCACCGCGTGGACACCGCCACACCCGGATCCCGCGACCGCGCGGTCGACGCCCTGCGCGCCTTCGCGATCCTCGGTGTCGTCCTCGGCCACTGGCTGGTGACGGCGCTGGTCGCGGACGACGGCGCGCTGCACACGGCCAGCCCGTTGCAGCACCTGCCGTGGCTGGCCCCGGTCTCCTGGGCCTTCCAGACCCTGGCCGTGTTCTTCCTGGTCGGCGGGCATGTGGCGACCCGCAGCCTGGCCGCGGCCCGGGCCCGGGGCGTGCCGTACGGCGCGTGGCTGCGCGCCCGCATGGCCCGCCTGCTGCGGCCGGTCCTCGCCCTCCTCACCCTGTGGACGGTGACGGCGACGGCCCTGCTGCTGAGCGGCACCCCCTTCGAGACGCTGTACACGCTCGTCGAACTGGCCCTGTCCCCGCTGTGGTTCCTGCTGGTCCTGGCCGCGCTGACGGCGGCCACCCCCCTGGTCGCCCGTCTCAACCCGCTCTGGCCGCTGGCCGTCGTCCTGCACGTGGACGTGCTCCGCTTCGGCCTGCACACCGGACCCTCCTGGCTGGGCTGGGTGAACCTGGCGGCGGGCTGGCTGGTCCCGTACACCCTGGGCGCCGCCTGGACCCGCGGCGAGCTGCAGACCCGCCGCGCGGCCCGGGTACTGCTCCTGGGCGGTACGACGGCCACGGCCGCCCTCGTGCTGTGGGCGGGCTACCCGGCGTCGATGGTCGGTGTCCCGGGCAGCGCGGTCTCCAACCTCAACCCGCCGACCCTGGCCGCCGTGACCTTCGGCATGGCCCAGTGCGGGCTGGCCCTCCTGCTGCGCGAGCGGCTGCGGCGGGCGATGCGCCGCCCGCTCGCCTGGGCGGCCGTGGCCCTGGTCAACCTCTCCGCGATGACGATCTTCCTGTGGCACCAGACGGCCCTGATGGCCACGACGGCCACCGCCCTCCCGGCCGGCCGGCTGCCCGGCCTGCACACCCCGCCCGACTCCCTGGCCTGGGTGGCGGCCCGGCTCGGCTGGCTCCCGGTGTTCGGGCTGGTCCTGGCCGTGTGCTGGACCGCGTTCCGCTCCTGCGAACAGCGCCCCCACCACCGTTCCCCGGACGCCGACGGGCCCCGCGCACCGGGGCGTTCACGGGTGGTCCGGGTGCACCGGGCCACGGACGCGCAGGCCGTACGGGTGATCCGTCGTGGCTAAGGTGGGCCGTGTGACGGACACGGGGGAGCGGGCGTTCGGGGCGCTCGGGGGCCGGGCCAGGGGCCGGCTGCGGGTGCTGCGCGACGACCTGTGGACCGTTCGGCCGGATCCGCTGCCCCCCTCGGTGTGGCTGCGCTGGCTGCCGCACGGGGTGCTGTGCCTGGCCGCGTCCGTGGTCGCGCTCGGCGCCGTGGCACAGCTCGGCGACGGCGGACGACTCGGCCCGGGACCGGCCTACGCGCTCGGTCTCGCGTCGGGCGGCGCGATCGTCCTCGCGATGTGGCGGCCCGTCGCGGCCTGGTGGCTGTCCATGACGGCGACCGTGCTGGGAGCCGTCGCGGTCCACGCAACGCAGGGCACGGGCGCCGGGCAGGAGTTCACCTGGCCCTGGACCGCGGCCGGCATCATCGCGCACCTGCTCGTCCTGCTGCTGCTCGCGCTGCGGGTGCGCACCCGGGTGTCGGTCGAGGCGCTGGCCCTGACCGTGCTGGCCACCTACGTCCTGGAGGGCGTGTGGGGCGGGGCGCACTACCAGCCCACCGGGGTCGTCGCGGTGGTGCTCTCCACGGTCGTCGTGGTGCTCGGCATCGCCCTGCGCGGCCGCCGGGTGGCGCGCGCCCAACTCGTCGAGCAGACCACCCTCACCGCCGAGGAGCGGGCCCGGCGCACCCTGCTGGAGGAGCGCAGCCGTATCGCGCGCGAGCTGCACGACGTGGTGGCGCACCACATGTCGGTCATCTCCATCCAGGCCCAGGTGGCCCCGCACCTCGTCGAGCACCCGCCGCCGGAGCTGACCGAGAACCTCGCGGGCATCCGGCAGAACGCCCTGGAGGCGCTCAACGAGCTGCGCCGGGTGCTCGGCGTGCTGCGCTCGGAGAACCCCGAGGACCCCTACGGCCTGGGAGATCCCGCCACGGGACCGGCCCCGGACGCCCCCCAGCCCACCCTCGACCGGCTCGACGCGCTGATCGAGAACACCCGTGCGGCGGGGCTGGACGTCACCGCCGAGGTCACGGGAGGGGTGCGGCCCTGTGCTCCGGGCGTCGAGCTGTCGGCGTACCGGATCGTGCAGGAGGCGCTCAGCAACGCCCTGCGGCACGCGCCCGGGTCCCGGGTGCGCGTCGAGGTCACGCACTCCCGGGCCGGGCTGAACCTGACGGTGACCAACTCCCGTCCGCGGCAGCCCGTCCCGCCCCCGCAGGGCGCCGGACACGGGCTGCTCGGCATGCGGGAGCGCGCGGCGATGCTCGGCGGCCGTGTCACCGCGCACCCGACCCGGCACGGCGGGTTCACGGTCTCCGCCTTCCTCCCGCGGGACGGCGGCCCGCCCGCCACCGCGTCCGGCCCGCCCCCGACAGGAGAACAGACCCCATGACGAGCGGCGCCGGAACCATCCGGGTACTCATCGCCGACGACCAGCAGATGGTCCGGCAGGGCTTCACCGTGCTGCTCAACACCCAGCCCGACATCGAGGTGGTCGGGCAGGCGGTGGACGGCCGGGACGCCATCGCCAGGACCGCCGAACTGAACCCCGACGTGGTGCTGATGGACATCCGGATGCCGGATGTCGGCGGCATCGAGGCGACCGGCCGCATCACCCTCGGCCACCCGGACATCAGGGTCCTCGTCCTGACCACCTTCGACCTGGACGAGTACGTGTACGAGGCGCTGCGGGCGGGTGCCTCCGGGTTTCTCCTCAAGGACGCCTCCGCGGACCAGCTCGCCGAGGCGGTCCGGATCGTGGCCGCCGGCGACGCGCTGCTCGCCCCGGGCATCACCCGCCGGCTGATCGCCGAGTTCTCCCGTCTGGACGGCACGCCCCGGGCCCCGCTCAAGCAGCGGGTGGGCGATCTCACGGAGCGGGAGACACAGGTGCTGGCGCTGATCGCGCAGGGCCTGTCGAACGCGGAGATCGCCGGGCGGCTGGTCGTGGCCGAGCAGACGGTGAAGACGCACGTGGGCCGCATCCTGGTGAAGCTGGGCCTCAGGGACCGCACCCAGGCGGCGGTCTTCGCCTACGAGTCGGGCCTGGTGAGGCCGTCCGGACGCTGACCGCGGCCGCCCGTGGTGCCTGTCGGACGCTGACCGCGGCTGCCCGTAGTACCTGTCGGAGACTGACCGTCGGCCGCCCGTAGTACCTGAGGGGGATGTCCCAGGACCGTTCTGCAAGGTGACGACCTCGGCCCGCGGTCGGCCTACCGTTTCCCACGTGACCCAGACGACGTACACGCAGACGACACCGGCGGGCGGGACCGGGCGGCAGCGCAGCCCCGAGTACCGGCTCGCCGCGGACGCCCTGCACGGGCTGCGGCAGGACCTGTTCCACGACGCGTTCGCCTATCGCCCGCTGCCCCGGAGGGAGCCGGACGGCCGGCTCGCCCGACGCTCCCCCCGCATGCGGGAATACCTGGCCTGGACACCGCACGCGGTGGTCACCGGCCTCGGTCTGCTGGCGATGCTGATCGCGATGACGAGCACGAGCGGCGCCGGGCTGCCGTCCCTGTTGTGCGGGGCGCTGGCACTGGGGCCGGTGCTGCTGCTCCTGGCGCGTCCGGTGGGGGCGTTCTGGTTCTCGCTCGCCGCTACGACGGTCACCTCCGTCGTCGGCGGGGCGACCGGCTTCGACTGGCCGTGGGGGCCCGGCAGCTTCGTCTCCCACCTGACGGTGCTCACGGTCGTCGCGATACGCACCCGCCCGCGGACGGCGGCCTGGATGTGGGTGCTCACCGGGGTCTACGGCTTCGTCCTGGAGACGTTCTCCGGCTGGGGGTACGGCGGCTCGGACGTGAGCCAGATGCTGACCGTCTCGGCGCTGCTGCTGCTCGCCGTCACCGTCCGGCACATCCGCAGGCAGGCCCAGCGGGAGGTGACCGCCCAGCAGACGGTGACCGCCGTGGAGCGTTCGCGGCGCACGCTGCTGGAGGAGCGCACGACCATCGCCCGCGAGCTGCACGACGTGGTCGCCCACCACATGTCGGTGGTCGCCATCCAGGCGGAGGCCGCGCCCTACCGGGTGGAGAACCCGCCGCCGGAGCTGGAGAGGGCGTTCGTCACCATCCGGGAGAACGCGGTGGCGGCCCTGACCGAGCTGCGCCGGGTCCTGGGAGTGGTCCGCGCGGAGGACTACGAGGTGCCGGACGCCCCGCAGCCCACCCTCGCCGACCTGGACGGGCTGCTCGCCAATGTGCGCGGGACCGGCCTGGAGGTGGACAAGGCGGTGACCGGAGCGGTGCGCGAACTGCCGCAGGGCGTCGAGCTGTCGGCGTACCGGATCGTGCAGGAGGCGCTGAGCAACACACTGCGGCACGCCCCGGGGGCGGGTGCGCGGGTCGAGATCGGGTACGTGCTCGGCGGCCTGGGCCTGCGCATCGTCAACGGTCCGGCGCCCGCCCCGGCGCTGATCAAGCCCTCGCCGGGCGCGGGGCACGGCATCACCGGGATGCGCGAGCGCGTCTCGATGCTGAACGGGGAGATGACGGCGGGCCCGGCCGCCGACGGAGGGTACGAGGTGACGGTGTTCCTGCCGGTGCCGGCGGCCGACACCGCGATCGAGGATGAGGCATGACGATCCGCGTACTGATCGCGGACGACCAGATGATGGTGCGCGAGGGCTTCTCGGTCCTGCTCAACGCGATGCCGGACATCGAGGTCGTCGGCGAGGCCGTCAACGGCCGCCAGGCGGTCGAGCGGGTGCGGGAACTGGCGCCGGACGTGGTGCTGATGGACATCCGCATGCCGGAGCTGAACGGCATCGAGGCGACCCGGGAGATCGTCGCGGCGGACGGGGCGGCGAAGGTGCTGGTGCTGACCACGTTCGACCTGGACGAGTACGTCTACCAGGCACTGCGCGCGGGAGCCTCCGGCTTCCTCCTCAAGGACGCCTCCGCGCGCCAACTGGCCGACGGGGTGCGGGTGGTGGCCTCCGGCGAGGCGCTGCTGGCCCCCTCCGTGACCAAGCGGCTGATCACGGAGTTCTCCCGGCTCTCGGAGTCCCCGCGCATGATGCCGGCGGCCCAGGCGGCGTACGGGGAGCTGACCGAACGCGAGACGGAGGTACTGATCCTGATCGCCCAGGGCCTGTCCAACGCGGAGATCGCCGGGCGGCTGGTGGTCGCCGAGTCCACGATCAAGACCCATGTCAGCCGCATCCTGGTGAAACTGGGCCTGCGCGACCGCACCCAGGCGGCGGTCTTCGCCTACGAGGCACGACTGGTGACACCGGGCTGACGGCGTGTCCCGTCCTGCGCGGACATCCCCGTGCCGGCCAGGCCTACGTGGGCAGCCGGTTCTTCGCCATCGTCACCGACGTCATCGGTACCCCGGCCGAGCCGGCCGGCGAACAGGGCGGCATCGCCTGGCACAAGCGCTCCCCCGGCGTGAGGGCCAGGGGCGCGCGATCAAGGAAGTGAACATGGAACTGGAACTCCTGCCGCATGTCGGCGTGGCGCGCCTCCGGCTCGGCATGTCGGTCGAGGAGGCGCGCGGCGCGGTGGCGGAGTGGGGTCTTTTCCGGACCGTCTCGGCCGACGAGGAGCCGGGGCAGATCGTGCTCAGGCAGGACGACTTCGAGATGGACGTCGTGCTCGGGTTCACCAAGGGCGCGCTGAGCGGCGTGGAGTTGTACCGGTTCCGGAACGAGGGCGCCGACGTGCGGGTGCTGCTCGACGGGCTCGACGTCTTCCGCACGCCGGGCGAGGACCTCGTCGAACGGTTCGCGGAACGAGGCCACGCCGTCGAGGAGAACGACCTGGGCTTCGACGCCCTGCCGGAGCTCAAGGTGATCCTGTCGAACCAGAGCAGCTACGCATACCCGGTGGACGAAGAGGGCGACCCCCTCTACTACGACTACGTCCTGCTCGCGGACCGCATCTGAGCGGGGAGGACGCCGGGGGCGGACACCCCTGGCCAGACGCCGGGCCGGCGCGCTAGCGTCCCCGCATGGCAGGCCAGACCGACCTCGCGTTCGACCCCTGGGACCCCGCGTTCCTCGCCGACCCCTACCCGGCCTACGCCGGGCTGCGCGGCCGCGGCCGGGTGATCCGGTACGAGCCGACCGACCAGTGGCTCCTCCCGCACCACGCGGACGTCTCGGCGCTGCTGCGCGACCGCCGCCTGGGCCGCACCTACCAGCACCGGTTCACGCACGAGGACTTCGGCCGGAGCGCGCCCCCGCCGGAGCACGAGCCGTTCCACACCCTCAACGACCACGGCATGCTCGACCTGGAGCCGCCGGACCACACGCGGATCCGGCGTCTGGTGTCGAAGGCGTTCACCCCGCGCACGGTGGAGCGGCTGAAGCCGTATGTGCAGGGCCTGGCCGCCGAGCTGGTGGACAAGCTCGTCGGGGCGGGCGGTGGCGACCTGCTCGCGGACGTGGCGGAACCGCTGCCGGTGGCGGTGATCGCCGAGATGCTCGGCATCCCCGAGCCGGACCGCGCCCGGCTGCGCCCCTGGTCGGCGGACATCTGCGGGATGTACGAGCTGAATCCGTCCGGGGAGACCGCGGCGCGGGCGGTGCGGGCGTCGGTGGAGTTCTCGGACTACCTCAGGGAGCTGATCGCGGCGCGCCGCAAGGAGCCCGGGGACGACCTGGTCTCCGGCCTGATCGCGGCCCACGACGAGGGGGACCGGCTGACCGAGCAGGAGATGATCTCCACGGCCGTCCTGCTGCTGAACGCCGGGCACGAGGCGACCGTCAACGCCACGGTCAACGGCTGGTACGCCCTGTTCCGCAACCCGGACCAGCTCGCCGCCCTCCGCGCGGACCACTCGCTGGTCCCCTCGGCGATCGAGGAGCTGATGCGCTACGACACCCCGCTCCAGCTCTTCGAGCGCTGGGTGCTGGACGACATCGAGATCGACGGCACGGTGATTCCCAGGGGCGCGGAGATCGCCCTGCTCTTCGGCTCCGCCAACCACGACCCGGAGGTCTTCCAGGACCCCGGGAAGCTCGACCTCACCCGCAAGGACAACCCGCACATCTCCTTCAGCGCGGGCATCCACTACTGCATCGGCGCACCGCTGGCCCGCATCGAACTGGCGGCATCCATGACGGCCCTGCTGGAGCAGGCCCCCACCCTGACCCTGGCGGCGGAGCCCAGCAGGAAGCCGAACTTCGTGATCCGGGGGCTGGAAGGGCTGCGGGTGGCGATGCGCTGAGCCGCGCCGCGACCCCTGGAGGGTGCGTCGGCGTCATCCGGCCAGTCGCAGGACCCAGCGCCGCGACGGGTCGGTGTCGCAGGTGAACTGGACCATCTGGAGGTTGTTGTCGGGCAGGGTCCCGCCGGCGATCGTCGCGCACTTGCCGGTCTTCGCGTTGACGAGCTGGTAGGAGGAGCCGTTCCAGTTGGCCACCCGCCAGCGCCGCGAGGTGTCGCTGTCGCAGGTGAACTGGACCATCTTGAGGTTGTTGTCGGGCAGGGTGCCGCCCGCGATGGTCATGCACTTGCCGGTCCTCGCGTTGCGGATCTGGTAGGAGTCGCCGTTGAAGTTGACCAGTTTCCAGCGGCGCGAGCCGTCGGTGTCGCAGGTGAACTGGACCATTTCGATGTTGTTGTCGGTCAGGGTTCCCCCGGCGATCGTGGCGCACTTGCTGGTCTGCACGTTGCGGATCTGGAAGGCGGCTCCGGAGATGCGCGGAGCGTCGGCGGCGGTGGCGGCGAATTCGGCACGTGCCTGCGTCGGCAGCAGCATCAGGCCCCCGGCCACGAAGACCGTCGGCGCCGTCAGGAGACGGCGTGCGCGGGCGTTTTTGCGCATGAGGAGACTCCTCTCCGAAAGCGAGGGAGGTGACAGCCTCGCCGACTGGTCGTCAGGTCCGCTCTCCGGCGCCGTACGGACACTCCGCCGGGGGATCACTGATCGGGACGCGGCTGCTCTCCCACTATCGGCGCCCGTGACCCCACCCGCAACCGCAGCCTCACGACCTGACGTCCCGTCTGTGCAGCCCCGCCAGCCCCACGGCCACCAGCACCACCGCCAGCCCGGTGAGGACCAGCACCGGTGCCCACTCCATGCCCCCGCCCGGCAGCTTCGGCAGATGTCCGAACGGGGACAGGTCCAGCACGAACCGAGGGGCGTCCAGGGCCGGGCCCACCCAGCCGATGAGCAGCACCGCCACGGCGACGCCCCAGGCGGCCGGTGCCGGCCGGGGGGCCACCCCGAACAGCAGGACGGCGACTCCGCCGACCACCCACACCGCCGGGAGCTGCACCAGGCAGGCGCCCAGGACCGGGGCCACCTCCTTGCCGTGGCCGACGGCGAAGCCCAGGCCCGCCAGGAGCATGATCAGCACCGAGCCGCCGAAGGCGATCGCCAGATGGCCCGCGGCCCAGCGCGGTCGCCCCACCGCGCAGGCCAGCACCGGTTCGGCCCGGCCCGATGTCTCCTCACTGTGCAGACGCAGCACCGAGGCCACGATGTACAGGGACGCGACCAGGCCGAGCATGCCGACCGCCGAGGCGAGGAACGCGTCCGTGAGACCACTGCGGCCGCCCATCCGCTCGACGATCCGCCGCGCGTTGTCGTTGCCGCGGACCAGGCCGGCCGCGCCGTCCGTGAGCCCGCCGTAGACGGCCCCGGCGAGGAGGAAGCCCAGGGACCAGCCGAGGACGCTGCCGCGTTGCAGGCGCCAGGCCAGCGCGGCCGCCGTGCCGAGGCGGCCGGTGGCCGGTCCGGGCCGGGTGGGTAGGAAGCTCATGCCGATGTCCCGGCGTCCGGCGAGCCGGTGGGCCAGCGCGCCCTGCGCGACCACCGCCGCCGCCGGGAGCAGCAGCACCCACCACCGCTCGTCGGCGAAGGACCGCAGGTACTCCAGCCAGCCCAGCGGGGACAGCCAGGTCAGGACCGAGGAGCCTGCGCCGCCGAGGGCCGGGGAAGTGCCCGCGTCCGTCGCCGCATCGCCCGCGGCGCGCAGGACGAAGGCCGCGCCGAGCACGGCCGCCGTCAGGCCCCGGGCGAGGCGTGCGCTCTCCGTCAGCTGGGCGGCGACGGCCGCCGTCGTGGCGAAGACCATGCCGACGCCCGCGAGGCCGAGTCCGAAGGCCAGGGCGCCCGACGCTCCCTGTCCGGCCAGACCGGCGGCGACCAGGAGCGCCAGTGCGGCGTCGGCGACGGCCGCCGCCAGCAGCGCCGCCGCGAGGGGGGCCCGGCGGCCCACCGTCCCCGACACCACCAGCTCCTGCCGGCCGCTCTCCTCCTCGTCCCGGGTGTGCCGTACGACGATCAGCAGGCTCATCGCGGCGGCGAGCGCGCCTGCGTAGACCCCTGCGCGCCAGGCGGTCAGCGCGCCGACCGAGGTGTCGAAGACCGGCCCGATCAGCGCCCGGAGCGAGGCGTTGGCCGTCAACTGGCGGGACAGGTCGGCGCGTTCGGCCGACGTGCCGTACAGGTGCTTCAGGGTGTCCGGCATGGAGAGGACCATGAGCGCGTTCACCGCGACGAAGACCGGGATCAGCACCCGGTCGCGGCGCAGCGCGAAGCGCAACAGGGTGGTGGTGCCGGCCAGTTGCCGGGAGCCGCCGCGGGACGCCGGTACCGCGAGAGCCGTCATCGTGACACCTCGTCCCGGTAGTGGCGCAGGAACAGCTCTTCCAGGGTCGGCGGTCTCGACGTCAGCGAGCGCACGCCCGCCTCGCCCAGCTGCCGCAGCACGCCGTCGAGCCGGTCGGTGTCGACCTGGAGGCGGACGCGGCGGCCCTGTACGTCGAGGTCGTGGACGCCGGGGAGCCGGGCCAGCCCGTCGGGCGGTCCCGCGAGTTCGGCGGTGACGCTGGTGCGGGTGAGGTGGCGCAGGTCGGCCGGCGAGCCGCTCTCGACCGTGCGGCCGGCGCGGATGATGCTCACCCGGTCGCAGAGTTCCTCGACCTCGCTCAGGAGGTGCGAGGAGAGCAGGACCGCGCGGCCGCGGTCGCGCTCCTCCTCGACGCAGCGCCGGAAGACCTCCTCCATCAGCGGATCCAGGCCCGAGGTCGGCTCGTCCAGGATCAGCAGGTCCACGTCCGAGGCGAAGGCGGCGACCAGGGCGACCTTCTGCCGGTTGCCCTTGGAGTAGGTGCGGCCCTTCTTGGTGGGGTCGAGCTCGAAGCGTTCGGTCAGCTCCGCCCGGCGACGGGTGTCGAGGCCTCCGCGCAGCCGGCCGTAGAGGTCGATGACCTCGCCGCCGGAGAGGTTGCGCCACAGGGTCACGTCGCCGGGGACGTAGGCGATCCTGCGGTGCACCTCCACGGCGTCCGTCCACGGGTCGCGGCCCAGCACCTGCGCGGCGCCGGCGTCGGCGCGCAGCAGGCCGAGCAGGACGCGCAGGGCGGTCGACTTGCCGGCGCCGTTGGGTCCGAGGAAGCCGTGCACCTCACCGGCCTCGACGTCCAGGTCGAGGCCGTCCAGCGCACGCGTACGGCCGAAGGACTTGTGGAGTCCGCAGACCGTGATGGCCTTGGTCATGGCTCCGAACGTACGCTGCATTCAGAAATTTGTGAAGTTAAGGAAGCGAATGAACACCGGATAGGGTGAGGGGTATGACGGAGTCGAGTACCGAGCGGGATCCGGAGTCGGTCTCGCGGTTCGTGGAGCACTTCGCGGCCCAGCTCGTCGAGGCGGGGATGCCGCGCATGCCGTCCCGCGTCTTCGCCGCCCTGCTCGCCTCCGACACCGGCGCCCTGACCTCGGCCGAGCTGGGCGGACAGCTGCAGATCAGCCCTGCGGCCGTCTCCGGTGCCGTGCGCTACCTCGCGCAGGTCCACATGGTGTCGAGGGAGCGCGAGCCCGGCTCCCGCCGGGAGCGGTACCGGGTGCACAGCGACCAGTGGTACGAGGCGCTCACCAGCCGCGAGGCGATCATCAAGCGCTGGGAGGACGCCCTCAGGGAGGGGGTGGCCGGCCTGGGCGCCGACACACCGGCCGGGCGCAGGCTGACCGAGACCCTGGCCTTCTTCGAGTTCATCGAGCAGGACGTGGCCGAGATGATGGCACGCTGGCAGACGTACCGGGAGGAGAGGTTCGGACGCTGACCGCGGTCAGCGCTCCTTCGTCTCCTCCGGGACCGTCCGGGAGGTGAGGTTCGGACGCTGACCGCGGTCAGCGCTCCTTCGTCTCCTCCAGGACCGTCCGGCCCAGCAGCGCGTACCGCTCGGGCGAGCGTCGCTTGAGGTACTGCGCGTAGCCGATGCCGGTCCCCGCGACCAGCGCCACCAGCCACGGCGTCGCCTTCAGCACCAGCGAGCCGGACTCGGGCCCGGCCGCCGCGCCCATGTTGGACACCAGCAGCACGACGACGGCGAGCATCGCGATGCCCCCGACCAGCGGCGCGGTGAAGGTGCGGAACCAGTGGCGGCTCGCGGGCTGGTGGGTGCGGAAGTACACCAGCACCGCGAACGAGCACACGGCCTGGACGACCAGGATCGCCATGGTGCCGAGGATGGCCAGCAGCACGTACGTCCCGGTGTACGGGTCCTTGCCGGCCGCCCAGAAGGCGCCGATCAGCACCGCGCTGACGATCGTCTGCACCAGCCCCGCGATGTGCGGGGAGCCGTGCCGGGCGTGGGTGCGGCCGACGGTCCTCTTCAGCGAGGGCAGGACGCCTTCCCGGCCGAGGGCGTACAGATAGCGGGCGGCGCAGTTGTGGAACGCCATGCCGCAGGCCAGCGAGCCGGTGATCATCAGCCACTGCATGACGTCGACCGCCCAGTGGCCGACGTAGCGCTCGGTGGGGTCGAAGAACATCGCGAGCGGGTTCGCGGAGGAGGCGGCCTTCACGGCCTCCGCCTCGCCGTTGCCGGTGATGGCCATCCAGGAGACGAAGACGTAGAAGACGCCGACGCCCAGCACGCTGATCATCGTCGCCTTGGGAATGATCTTCTTCGGGTCGCGCGACTCCTCGCCGTACATCGCCGTCGACTCGAAGCCGACCCACGACCAGAAGGCGAAGAAGAGCCCGAGCCCGGCGGACGTCCCCTTGAAGGCGTTGACGGGGTTGACCGGCGCGAAGGTGAACCCGTGCGGCCCGCCGCCGTGCAGGGCGACCGAGACGGCCATCGCGGCCAGCACCGTCACCTCCGTGGCCAGCAGCGCCACCAGCAGTTTCTCGGCGACGCTCACCCCGAACCAGGTGCCGGTCGCGTTGATCGCCAGCATCAGGATCGCGAACGCCCACCACGGCACGTGGATGCCCGTCTGGTCCTTGAGGGTGTTCGTGGCGAAGGTGGAGAAGATCCCGATCAGCGCCGGTTCGAAGACGACGTACGCGAAGGTCGCCAGCAGCCCGGAGGCCAGTCCTGCGGTGCGGCCCAGGCCGTAGGAGATGAAGCCGTAGAAGGCGCCCGTGGAGGTGATGTGCTTTGCCATCGATGTGAAGCCCACGGAAAAGATTGCCAGGACGACCATTGCGACGAGATAGCTCGCGGGTGCCCCGATGCCATTGCCGGAGGACACCATGAAGGGCACGTTGCCGGTCATCGCGGTGATCGGCGCGGCCGTGGCGACGGCCATGAACACCACGCCGAGCAGCCCGATGGCATTGGGTTTCAGTCGATGGACCGTGCCGTCGCCATCCGTCTCTGCCGCCGGGGCGACGCCCTCGTCCACTGCCATCGGGTGGCCCCTTCCCTGTTCCGTCAGAAGATCCTGATGGAGCAGGATGGTGGATCGAGCAGGGGGTCGGGAAGGGGTCAGGGCGGTTAAATATTTGTCACCAGACCATTAGGGTGCCGATTTTCGCCATCTCCGCCACTGTGCGTGTCCCTTTGGGTACCCTGTGTGCCGAGGGCTGATCGAGGGTCGGCCGGCCAGGACCATCGAGGACCGACCGGGGCGATCCAGGACCGGCCGGATGAAAACAGCCGACGACCGACGGTCCAGGGCGATCCAGGACCGGCCGGCCGAAACAGTCGACGACCGACGGCCCAGGGTGATCCAGGACCGGCCGGCCGAAACAGCCGACGACCGACGGCCCAGGGTGATCCAGGACCGGTCGGCCGAAAACAGCCGACGACCGGCGACCCAGGGCGGTCGAGGACCGGCTAGGACGACGGCGGCAGCGTGAGCCCCCAGGCCCCCTCCACCACCCGCCAGGTCCGCCGCCGCACGGGCCCTGACACGGCCGAGTCCGCCCGGTAGCGGAAGTCCGCCCCGGTGACTGTCACCATCCGCCCCGACGCCCGCAGCGGCGTCGCCTCGGCGCCCACCGACAGGGGCCGGACCTCCACCGAGGCCGCACCGGCCGTACCCGGGGCCACGGTGACCGCCTCGACCGGCTGGTCCAGGTCCACGACCGTCTCGCCGTCCACCTCCACCCGGAGCCGGGTGGGGCCCGGGGCGGGCACGGTGGCCAGGCGGGCCGGGCGGGGGGCCAGGGTGCGGACCAGGGAGCGGTACGTGGTGCGCAGCCAGTCCCCGCCCGTGGCGGCGCTCACCTGCTCGGCGGCAGCCGCCCGCGCCGGCGGAATGCCCAGCGCACCCAGCACCACGCCGTCGCTGTCGTCGACCAGCAGGTCCAGGCGGCGCTCGGCCCCCTCCAGCACGGCCCGTGCCGCCGCCACCGCCCCGCCCGGCACACCCAGGGACTCCGCGAGGGCCGTCGAACCCACCGGCACCACCGACAGCGCACATCCGGCCAGCTCCCGCTGCCGGTGCAGCAGGGCCACCGCGCGGACCAGCGCCCGGTCGTCGCCGACCACGACCGGGCGCCGGGACCCTCGCCGGCCGAGCGCCCGGGCGAATTCCTCGGGCCCCTCCGGCAGACAGACCTTGGTGGTCGCACCCGCGCTGAGCACGTCTTTCGCGATCCGTACGGACTCCCCGTCGGTCTGCCGTGCCGCCGGATCGATGATCACCAGCAGCTGATCGGACGTCGCGAAGGTTGCCACCTCGGTCCTGCCTCGCTTCCTCGGGTAGCATCTTTGTGCAAGAGCCCCTTGCGCTATTGCGCCAGGGGCTTCGTCTATTCCGGGGCATCCGGTCCGACGGTTGTGCGGCCAACGACGGTCGCGGTGGCATGCGGCGGTGAACGTTACGCCCACGCCCCTGACCTTGGACATGCCCCGCCCGGAAGGGGTGTACGCGCGTGCCCGCACTTGTGCTGCTCGGTGCTCAGTGGGGTGACGAAGGCAAGGGGAAGGCGACCGACCTGCTCGGTGGCTCGGTGGACTATGTAGTGCGTTACCAGGGTGGCAACAACGCCGGCCACACGGTGGTCGTCGGCGACCAGAAGTATGCACTCCACCTCCTCCCTTCCGGAATCCTCTCGCCCGGTTGTACGCCGGTCATCGGAAACGGTGTCGTCGTCGACCCGTCGGTCCTGCTCTCCGAGCTGAGCGGTCTGAACGAGCGTGGCGTCGACACGTCCAAGCTCGTGATCAGTGGTAACGCGCACATCATCACGCCGTACAACGTGACCGTCGACAAGGTGACGGAACGCTTCCTCGGCAAGCGCAAGATCGGTACCACCGGCCGCGGCATCGGCCCGACCTACGCGGACAAGATCAACCGCGTCGGCATCCGGGTCCAGGACCTGTACGACGAGTCGATCCTGATGCAGAAGGTCGAAGCGGCCCTCGACGTCAAGAACCAGGTCCTCACCAAGCTCTACAACCGGCGCGCCATCGCCGCCGACCAGGTGGTCGAGGAGCTGCTGGGCTACGCCGAGCAGATCAAGCCGTACGTCGCCGACACGGTGCTGCTCCTCAACCAGGCCCTGGAGGAGAACAAGGTCGTCCTGTTCGAGGGCGGCCAGGGCACCCTGCTGGACATCGACCACGGCACGTACCCCTTCGTCACCTCCTCGAACCCGACCGCGGGCGGCGCCTGCACCGGCGCCGGGGTGGGCCCGACGAAGATCAGCCGGGTCATCGGCATCCTCAAGGCGTACACGACCCGCGTCGGCGCCGGCCCGTTCCCGACCGAGCTGTTCGACGAGGACGGCGAGGCGCTGCGCCGCATCGGCGGCGAGCGGGGCGTCACCACCGGCCGTGACCGCCGCTGCGGCTGGTTCGACGCGGTCATCGCCCGCTACGCGACCCGTGTGAACGGTCTGACCGACTTCTTCCTCACCAAGCTGGACGTGCTCACCGGCTGGGAGGAGATCCCGGTCTGCGTGGCGTACGAGATCGACGGCAAGCGCGTCGAGGAGCTCCCGTACTCCCAGACCGACTTCCACCACGCGAAGCCGGTCTACGAGACCCTGCCGGGCTGGTCCGAGGACATCACGAAGGCCAAGTCCTTCTCGGACCTCCCCAAGAACGCCCAGAACTACGTCAAGGCGCTGGAGGAGATGTCCGGCGCCCCGATCTCCGCGATCGGCGTGGGCCCGGGCCGGGACGAGACGATCGAGATCAACTCGTTCCTGTAGGCCGCGGGACGTCTACGGTCCGCTCCGCCGCCCGCCGGTCCGCCTTCGGGCGTGATCGGCGGGCGGTTCCGTTGTGTGCGAGGTGCACAATCGGAATATGAGCGTCCACCGGACCGCGCTGTGCCGGGGACCCTACGGCGGCGAAGACGCCCCGGCCGACGGCACGGACTGCTCCGACCCCGCCGTGTTCGAGATCGCCCGGTACGGCAGGCCTCCGCTGCGGGTGTGCCCGGTGCACCTCGGCCCCGCGCTGCTGATGGCGAGCGGGGTGCTGTGGCCGCCGGTGATCCACCTCATCGGCCGCGTACCCGACCTGCGGCCGTAGCCCCGGAGCGCACAAGGCCCGCGACCCCGCGACGCCGGATCCCCCCCCAGAGACAATTCCTCCTGACGGCACGGCCGTTCGCATGCCCTTTACATGGCTCATCCTTGACCGGGACATGGCTTGTTTCTGGTTCCGGGTTGGGGTGAGGGGGCGCCACGCTCTACGCGTGTAGTCCCGCACGGCTCGTCCATCAAACCCTTCGCCCGTGTCCCAGGAGATCCGTATGCCCGTCAGTCCCATGAACCGCCGGGAGTTCGTGAAGAAGTCGGCCGTCACCGGCGCCGCCGTCGCCGCCGCCGGAGCGGCCGGCACCGGCACGGCCGAGGCCGCGGACGCCGGTCACCGGCCCCCAAAGGCACCGCGCACCTGGTCGTTCTCCATCCTGGGCACCACCGACCTGCACAGTCACGTCTTCGACTGGGACTACTACCTGGACGCCCCCTACACCGACAAGGCGGGCAACTCCGTGGGCGTGGCCCGGGTCGCCACCCTCATCAAGCAGCAGCGTGAGGCGAAGGGCGAGCACCGCACCCTCCTGGTCGACGCCGGCGACATCATCCAGGGCACCTCCCTGGCCTACTACTTCGCCCGCATCGACCCGATCACCGGCAGCGGCGGCAAGCACGGCCCCAAGCACCCGATGGCCGTCGCCATGAACCACATGCGCTACGACGCCGCCGCCCTCGGCAACCACGAGTTCAACTACGGCATCGAGGTGCTCCGGAAGTTCGAGAGCCAGTGCCACTTCCCCCTCCTCGGCGCGAACGCCCTCGACGCGAAGACCCTGCGCCCCGCCTTCCAGCCGTACGCCGTGAAGCGGATCCGCGTGCCGGGCGCCCCGGACATCAAGGTCGGCATCCTCGGCCTCACCAACCCCGGCATCGCCCTGTGGGACAAGGACAACGTCAGCGGGAAGATGGTCTTCCCGGGACTGGTCGAGCAGGCGAAGAAGTACGTCCCCCGGCTGCGCGCCCTCGGCTGTGACGTCGTCTTCCTCACCGACCACTCGGGCCTGGACGGCTCCTCCTCCTACGGCGACGAACTCCCCTACGTCGAGAACGCCTCGAACCTCGTCGCCGAGCAGGTGCCCGGCATCGACGCGATCCTCGTCGGCCACACCCACGTGGAAGTCCCGTCGTACACGGTGAAGAACGAGCAGACCGGCGAGGAGGTCCTGCTCTCCGAGCCGTACTGCTGGGGCTACCGCCTGAGCGTCTTCGACTTCGAGCTCGAACTGCACCACGGCCAGTGGAAGGTGACCAGCAAGAAGGCCCAGACCCTCAACCCCAACACGGTGGACGAGGACCCGGAGATCAAGAAGCTCCTGGAGGCCGACCACCAGCTGGTCGTGAAGTACGTCAACACGGCGGTCGGCACCTGCACCGAGGACCTCTCGGCGGCCGACTCCTGCTGGAAGGACGTGCCGATCATGGACTTCATCCACAAGGTGCAGATGGACACCGTGAAGACGGGTCTGTCGACGGCGGACGCCGCCCTCCCGCTGATCTCGGTCGCGGCCCCCTTCAGCCGCACGGCCGACATCCCCAAGGGCAACGTCACCATCAAGGACATCGCCGGGCTCTACATCTACGACAACACCCTGTACGGCAAGAAGCTGACGGGCGCGCAGCTCAAGGACTACCTGGAGTACGGGGCGAAGTACTACCACCAGGTCCCGGCCGGCACGAAGGTCGACACCGCGACCCTCACCAACGCCAACAGCTTCTGGGACTACATGTACGACACGGCGGCGGGCGTCTCCTACGAGATCGACATCGCCCAGGCCGAGGGCTCCCGGATCAAGAACCTCACCTACAACGGCGCCCCGGTCGCCGACGACCAGGTCTTCGTCGTGGCGGTCAACAACTACCGCGCGAACGGCGGTTCGGGGTACCCGCACATCGCCGCGGCGCCGATCGCCTACAGCTCGACCAACGAGATCCGCCAGCTGATGATCGACTACGTCACCGCGAAGAAGAGCCTCGACCCGGCCGACTTCGCGGTCACCAACTGGAAGCTGACGCAGGCCGGAACACCGGTGTTCTAGGACGCTCTTCCGCAGCAGGGGCACCTTCCGCCGACCGGCGGAGGGTGCCCGGCCGCGGGGACGACGCGCGGCCACCGGGCCCCGGACCGGTCCGTACGGCATGCCCACAGTGACTGCCGCCCCGCTTCCGGCCCCCGCCTGGGCGCACGGCGCTCACCTGGTCGTACGTGAAGCGGAACGCGGTTACTTCGCGGCGTGGGTGAGGAAGTCGGCCCAGACCCCGGGGGAGACCGACAGATGGCCGCCGGTGGGGTTCTTGGAGTCTCTGATGTGGATGGTGTGGGGGCAGGGGGCTATTTCGACGCACTGCCCGCCGCTGTCATTGCTGTACGAGGACTTGCGCCAGGTGTAGGCGGTTTCCAGGCACTGCCCGCCCCCGGCGTCGCTGTAGCTCGACTTGAACCATCGCAGGGTGGTGGTCATGTTTGCTTTTCTCCCGCCAGCTTTCGGATGAGGCTCAGGGAGTCGTCCGGGCTCAGAGCCTGTGTGCGGATCTTTGCATAACGATGGGTGAGTTGGGCTACCTTCGACGGATCGCTGAGCAGGAGACTTTGGTCCTCGACCTCCAGGTAGACCACGTGGTGATGTTCTTTCGTCACGACCACCACCATGCTTCCGTGGGCTCCTGCATGGCCGCCCCTCAAGCCCCGTTCCACGGGCATAACTTGGATGCTGACATTGTCCCTCTCGGCATCCACCGCAAGCGAGCGCAATTGCTCGCGCAGGACCTCCCAGCTACCGAACGGCCGCCGTAGCGCCGACTCGTCGAGGATTAGCTCGACCATGGCAGAGGGGTCCCTGTCGAGCAGCGTCCTCCGAGCAATGCGGGCTTCGACCAGTTCTTCCACCTTCGCCTCGGGAAGCTTGGGAAAGCCGCCACCGATCAGTGCGCGGGCGTAGTCCGGTGTCTGGAACAGACCGTCAACCACGAACGTCTGATACGACGACAGCGTCACCGCCTCCGCCTCCATCAACGCGAAGTTCTTGAACTGCGGCGGGTACTTGTCGAGCAGGATGAACTTCCGGGCCTTCTCGAAGATCCCCAGCCCACCTCCGATGTGCTCCTCCAGCGACACCAGCATCTTGTCGCTGGCCGGCTGCGCACAAGTCTCCATCGCGCTGACCGCGGAGCCGGTGTAGCCGATCCGCTTGCCCAACTCGTCCTGTGTCAGCTTCTGTTGCTCACGCAATGCCTTTGCCAGGGCGGCGACGAGATGTGCCGTGCCGCCCGCCTCCACCTTGTTCTCCGCCCGCGCCATTGCGGTCACCCCCGGACTCAACCGAACTCAAACGGTCATCGGCACTCCACATCGACTCCCGACCGTCTCGAAGGGTCGACGGAGAGTTATGGAAGAAGGTAGCGGCCGCTACTGACACTGGTCCCATGAATACGCAAAGTCACCTCACCCTGGAATGGATTCCCGCCACTGGCATCCAGCTCCGCAAGGCAGGGGTCCAATTCGACGCGGTGCGGCTGGACGGGGACCACGGGCGTGAAGTCGCCGACCGGCTCGCGCAGATGACCGGCGGCGATCCCGGGCCCGTCGTGGAGTCCGGCAGCGGGCGGCGCTGCGTCTACTTCCTCGTGGCGCCCGGGAGTACCGCCCACCACTCCTGGCCGGCGGACGTCACCCGGCTGACCAGCGGCCCGTACCGTGTCTGCTTCATCCCGATCCCCGCGCTCGACGGTCTCACCTGGCCGCTCGCCTGGCGCTGTCCGCCCACCGCCCCCGGCCGTCTGGTGCACACGCTGCTGTTGCGCGGCGCCCTCAACTGAAGACGATCATCGACCCCTGTGCCAGGGACCGCGTCGCCGCCGCGTGCAGGCCGAGCCACACGTGGCGCTCGCGGGCGAAGGGGCTGGGGTCGTAGGGCGCCGCGACGGCCGGCTCCTCCAACTCCGTGGGGGAGGAGGGGGGCTCGGGGGCGGACGGGGGGTTGGCCGGATCGATGCCGATCGACGGGGCCACGTACTCCAGTTCCCTCAGGAGGGTCTGCGAGGAGCCGAGGGGGCCGCCGCCCGCGAGGAGGTCGTCGTTCGACAGCGGGTGCGGGAAGTCGACGGGGACGTAGGCGCCCGCGTGGTCGTAGTGCCAGACCAGGTGGGACTGCTGGGCCGTCGACTCGAACATCTCCAGCAGCTGCTCGTAGTCGCCCCCGAGCTCGTCCACCGGGGTCACCGGCAGTCCGCACACCTGGAGGAGGTAGACGCGGCGCAGGAAGTGCAGCGCGTCGTAGTCGAAGCCGGCCACCGGGGCGACTTCGCCGGACAGGCCCGGCATGTACTGGTACACCGGCACCGGCGGGAGGCCGGCCGTGGCCAGCGCGTTGTTGTAGTGCGCGAGTTCATCGGCGAACGGGTTGTCCGGGGTGTGGCACAACACGTCCACGAGCGGTACCAGCCACAGGTCACAGGCCAAAAGAGAGCTCCTCGCATCGGCGCGCGATTCACGCACAGCAGCAGGTGGTCAGGGAAGGGTAGTCGGTGGGGTGCGGGCTCAGCTGCCCCTGTGCACAGGCTCGGTTTTCCTTGTTCAGGTCCCATACCCAGACGCCGAGGAGTTGACCAGGTGGGCGGTCATTCCGCCGCAAGCTGTTCGACCAGGGCGAGGGAGTGGGCGTTGGCGGTGGCCACGATCGCGCGGGCCCGCTCCGTCTCGCGGTGGGCCAGGGCGTCGACCAGTTCGGTGTGGCCGGACCACAGACGGCCGCGCACATCGGGCAGGCGGCGCAGGTGCTGGACCGCGCACACCCAGGACTGCACGCGCAGCCGGTGCAGGAAGTCGGCGAGATAGGGGTTGCCGAACAGCCCGCTCAGTTCGCGCCAGAAGCGCAGGTCGTAACCGATGAGCACGGTCAGGTCACCGGCCGCCGAGGCCCGCTGGGCCTCCTCGCCGCGCCTGCGCACGGCCGCCAGGGCCGCTGCCGTGCGCGGGTCCTCGGTGTCGGCGAATGCCTTGTGACCGGCGGCGAGGGCCTGGAACATGCCGTCCGTGACCAGGCTGCGGGCCTCGATCATGTCCCGGTAGTCGGCGAGGGAGTACTCGGGGACGCGGAAGCCGCGGTGCTGGTCGGCCTCCAGGATGCCCTGCGCGGACAGGTCGACCAGTGCCTCGCGGACCGGGGTCGCCGAGACCCCGTACTGGTCGGCGATCTCCTTGACCGTGAACGCCCGGCCCGGCATGAGGCGCCCCGCCAGCACCTCGTCGCGCAGGGCGTCCGCGATCTGCTGGCGCAGGGTGCTGCGCGTCACGGCGCCGTTGCCGGGCATCGTCCGGGCCTCTCCTCACACGTAGGGGTGACGTACTCGCACATACTCGCCATCTCTTACGAGCACGTCACCTTACGCGTTCGGCCTGCCGGAGCGGCAGCTGCGGTTCCGCTACGCGGTGTGCGCGTCGGCGGCGCTCAGCGCCGCGTCCAGTGCCGCGAAGCCCTCCTTCAGCTCGGCCTCCGTCACGTTGCACGGCGGCACCACGTGGGTCCGGTTCATGTTCACGAACGGCCACAGGCCGTGCTGCTTGGCGGTGGCCGTGAACGCGGCCATGGGGGCGTTCGCCTCGCCGGCCGCGTTGTAGGGCACCAGCGGCTCCCGGGTCTCCCGGTTCTTCACCAGGTCCAGCGCCCAGAACATGCCGACACCGCGGACCTCGCCGACGCTCGGGTGCCGCTCGGCCAGCTCGGCCAGGGCGGGGCCGACGACGCTCTCGCCCAGCCGCCTGGCGTTCTCGACGACGCCCTCCTCCTCCATCACGTTGATCGTGGCGACGGCCGCGGCACAGGCCAGCGGGTGCCCGGAGTAGGTGAGACCGCCGGGGTAGGGGCGCTTGCCGAAGGTCTCGGCGATCTTCTGGGAGATCGCGACGCCGCCGAGCGGCACGTAACCCGAGTTCACGCCCTTGGCGAAGGTCAGCAGGTCCGGGACGACGTCGAACAGGCCGGCCGCGAACCACTCACCGGTCCGTCCGAACCCGGCCATGACCTCGTCCAGGATGAAGACGATGCCGTACTTGTCGCAGATCTCCCGGACCCCGGCCAGGTAGCCGGGCGGCGGGAGCATGATCCCGGCGGTACCGGGGACGGTCTCCAGGATGATCGCCGCGACCGTGCCCGGGCCCTCGAAGGCGATGGTCGTCTCCAGGTGCTCCAGGGCCCGCGCCGTCTCCTGCTCCTCGGTCTCGGCGTAGAAGCGGGAGCGGTACAGGAACGGCGCCCAGAAGTGCACGACTCCGGCGGCGGCGCCGTCGGAGGCCCAGCGGCGCGGGTCGCCGGTGATGTTGATCGCCTGCTGGGTGCCGCCGTGGTACGAGCGGTAGGCGGAGAGCACCTTCGGGCGGCCCGTGTGCAGACGGGCCATGCGCACCGCGTGCTCGACGGCGTCCGCGCCGCCGTTGGTGAAGAAGATCTTGTCCAGGTCGCCGGGGGTCCGCTCGGCGATCAGCCGGGCCGCCTCCGAACGCGCCTCGACGGCGAACGCGGGCGCGAACGTCGTCATCGTCGCGGCCTGCTCCTGGATCGCGGCGACGACCTTGGGGTGCTGGTAGCCGATGTTGGTGAAGACGAGCCCGCTGGTGAAGTCCAGGTACCGCTTGCCGTCGTAGTCCCAGAAGTACGACCCCTCGGCGCCGGCGACGGCGAGCGGGTCGATGAGGTCCTGGGCTGACCAGGAGTGGAAGACGTGCGCACGGTCCGCGGCCTTCACTGCGGCGCCGGCTCCGGGGTTGGGCTGAGGGGTCATGCGGGCGAGCGTAAATGTCCGGGATGCGGACGCGACATCGGCGTCTTGTTCCTTGGACGGGGGGATTCCGCGACAGGTTGTCGACGCGGGGGCCGAACGGCGCCGGTGATCGGCGCGGCCGTGGGCTCCCGGAGCGGCCCTCGGCGCTCCCGGACCGGCCGGGGCCGGCCGGCGCGGGCTGTTACGGAACCGTAGACGCAGCTCCGCGCGACTCCCCGTACGACCGCACTATTCTCGGTCCGTTGCAGACCTATGGGGGGGAAGGCGGCGCGGGGATGGAGAAGCTGGGACCGGGGGATCCGCCCCGGATCGGGGCGTACCGGCTGCTGGCGCGGCTGGGTGCGGGCGGTATGGGGCATGTGTACCTGGCCCGGTCGGACCGCGGCCGTACCGTCGCCGTGAAGCTGGTCCGCGAGGAGCTGGCCGAGCAGGAGGAGTTCCGGGCGCGGTTCCGGCAGGAGGTGCAGGCCGCGCAGCGGGTCGGCGGGTACTGGACGGCGCCCGTGCTGGACGCGGACACCGAGGCCGCGGTGCCCTGGGTGGCCACCGGGTACGTTGCCGGGCCGACCCTGCAGCAGGTCGTCGGACATGATCACGGGGCGCTGCCCGAGCGGTCGGTACGGATCCTCGCGGCGGGGCTCGCGCACGCGCTGAAGGACATCCACGCGGCGGGGATCGTGCACCGGGATCTGAAGCCGTCGAACGTGCTGGTGACCATCGACGGGCCGCGGGTGATCGACTTCGGGATCGCGCGGGCGATGGAGACGCTGGCCGGGGAGGGACTGACCCGCACCGGGTCGCTGGTGGGGTCGCCCGGGTTCATGGCGCCGGAGCAGGTGCGGGGGGACCGGATCACGCCCGCGTGCGATGTGTTCTGCCTCGGGTCGGTGCTCGCCTACGCCTCGACCGGTGTGCTGCCCTTCGGGGGCGCGAGCAGCGGGGTGCACGCCCTGATGTTCCGCATCGCTCAGGAGGAGCCGGATCTGGAAGGGGTGCCGGAGGGGATCGCCGATCTGGTGCGGGAGTGCCTGAAGAAGGACCCCGCCGCACGGCCTTCGCTGGACCGGATTCTGGAGCGGACGGGGGCGGAGGACACGGTGGCCGGGGGGCGGTCCCGGGATCCGTGGCTGCCCGGGGCGCTGGTGGCGCAGCTGGGACGGCATGCGGTGCGGTTGCTGGAGGCCGAGGATCCGGAAGGGGGCGCGGAGTCCGGGGCGGCGCCGGGGGCTGGGGCGGCGCCGGGTGTGGGTGCGGTGCCTGGTGGGGGTGCCGGTTCTGGGGCGGGTGCGGTGCCTGGTGTGGGTGCCGGTTCTGGGGCGGGTGCGGCTTCGGGGGCGGCCACCCGGCCTTCGGCCGGGTCTGAGCTCCCACCCGCACCACCCGTGCAGCTTTCGTCGTCGGGTGCGGGTGGCCCCGGTGGGGCGGACGCGCCGTCGGCGGGTGCGGGTGCGGGTGCGGGTGCGGGCGGGGGTGGGGCGTCGGGGGGTGCAGCGTCGTCAGCAGGTTCGGCTCCGGGTGGGTTTCCTGCGGGTGCGTCCCCTGCGGGTGCGTCCCCTGCGGGTGCGTCCCCTGCGGGGGTGGGGGCGGGTGCCGGTGGTGATCGGGGTGGTGTGCCTACGCCTGCCTGGGTTCATCAGCAGGGAGGTGGGGGTGGTTCGCCGGAGCACGGGTCCGTTGCCGATGAGGGTTCCGCTGCGCCGGCCGCGCCTGCCGTCGAGCATCTTCCGACCATGGCGTCCGGGCACGCTCCGCCGCCCGTCACGCCGACCGCGACACCTCCCGCCACCCCTGCGCCCGGTCCGGCTCCCGCCTCCGGTCATGGGGCGCCCGGCGCGTACGGGGCGGCGGGTCCGTACGGATATCCGCAGCAACCCCAGCAGCATCCTCAGCAACACCCCCAGCAGGGGCAGCCTCCGCAGCAGGGGCAGTATCCACCACACGCGCAGCAGGCGCAGGCCCCTTCCGCCGCCTACGGGTACCCGCAGCAGGCACAGACTTCTTCCGCCGCCTACGGATATCCGCAGCAGCCGTACAACCCCTACGGCGGCGGGCTCGGCTCCACGCCGCCCTACGGGCCGCCGGCGATCGGTGCTCCGCAGCCGGAGCGCAGGAACGGGCGGTCGACCGCGCTGCTCGTCGTGATCGCGCTGGTCGTGGCGCTGGGCGCGGGCGGGTCGGTGTACGCGCTGATGAACCACGGCGGTCAGGACACGGCCGGCGGGACGGTCAGCCCCGCGCCGACCAGCAGTTCGACCGCACCGGACGACACCTCCAGGGCGCCCTCTCCCACGGCCTCGGCGGGGACCTCCTCCGCGCCCGCGGACGGCGTGATACCGGCCGGCTACCTCGGCACCTGGGAGACCACGATCGACAACGCCAACGGGTCCAACACCCGTGAGCTGACCATCGAGCAGGGCCGGGTCGGCGACACCGTCCTCACGCTCGTCGCGGACGGACCCACCGACGGCGGCGGCACGTACCACTGCGTGTTCGAGGCAAAGCTGGCCGAACAGCCCGGCGGCGGCGGTCCGTTGGAGATCGGGCCGTCCACGGTGTCCTCCGGTGAACCGCTCTCGTCCTGTTCTCCCGGTGAGGCCACCGAGATCACGCTGGAGTCGGACGGCAGGCTGAAGCGGGTGAAGAAGAGCGGCGGGGAGAGCCTGACGTACACCAAGCGATGACATGAACCCCCGTTCCTGCTGGGGTAGTTGAACGTACGGCGAACTTCGGCTCACGTGTCCGGTTCGTCCCTTTCTTCGCGCGTACCGTGACCCCACCATCCGGCATCGGCTCCGGGAGTGGCGGGGGCACCACATGGAGTGGCTGAGCACGGAGAACATCGTCGCCGTCGGCACGGCGGTGCTGGGCATCGCCGCGTCCGCGGGCATGGTCTGGTACGAGCGCCGGGTGCCGCGCCGCAAGCGCGTCGGCTACCGCGTGCAGATGGACAACCCCGTCGGCGACGACGTGCGTTCGGGCCGGGCCAACCGCCGGCTCGGCCTCTTCGACGAGGCGCCGGACATGAGCGACGCGACCCTCGTCCTGCTGCGCATCGAGAACGACGGCTCGCTGGGCATCGACCGCGACGACTACACCAGCCCCGAACGCCACGGCCTGACCGCGGTGTTCACGGACCGTACCGTCCGCGGTGTCTCGGTCACCCAGCCGACCGACACCGACCATCTGATGGACCACTTCACCGCCGAGCGCGGCTTCGGCTACGAGGCCAACACCCTGCGCATCCCGCGTGTCCCGCTGAACAGGGGGGACCATTTCAAGCTGCTGGTGCTGCTGTCCGGCGGGGACGTCGGCCGGGACATCCGGATCGTCGGCGGGATCAGGGAGGGCGAGGTCCATCCCAACCGCAGCGCCACGCCCGACGACAAGCCGCCGCTGTTCAGC
This sequence comes from Streptomyces sp. NPDC107581, assembly GCF_055657175.1. Classification (NCBI taxonomy): domain Bacteria; kingdom Bacillati; phylum Actinomycetota; class Actinomycetes; order Kitasatosporales; family Streptomycetaceae; genus Streptomyces; species Streptomyces sp. NPDC107581. Next base: position 268,994 of record NZ_JBVKBH010000001.1, on the reverse strand, counting down.
CGCGCGTCCCGGCTCATCACCGTCATGCTGACGCTGTCCGTCGTGACCCTCGCGGCGATCGTCGTGGCCCGCGACGGCACACCGCCCCCGATCGGCTGCGCGAAGGGCACGCTGACCGTCACGGGATCGACCGCGTTCGAGCCGGTGATGCGGGACGTGGCCAAGAAGTACGAGGAGGACTGCGCGGGCTCGTCGATCACGGTGGACGCGCACGGATCGACCGCGGGCATACGGGAGCTGGCCGCCGCGGGCGCCCGGGCGAAGGGGACGGACTCACCACCGCTGGTGGCCCTCTCCGACGGACCCAAGCCGGCCGACATGCCCGAACTCCGCGAGAACCGTGTCGCGTTGTCGGTCTTCGCGCTGGTCGTGAACGACGACGTCGGCGTGAAGAACCTCTCGGCGGCGGACGTGCGGCGCCTGTACCGGGGAGAGATCACCGACTGGCGTCAGCTGGGCGGCCGTCCGCTGCCCGTGCGCCTGGTCAGCCGGGACGCCAACTCCGGTACCCGGCAGGTCTTCCAGCGGCGCGTCCTGGGCCGGGGCGAGATGGCGAACTCCTCCGTCGACTGCGTCCACAAGGACGACCCGACGGCCCGGCTGGCCCGCTGCGAACTCGACTCCACCGACCAGGTGCTGACCGAGGTGGCCGAGCTGCCCGGCGCCATCGGCTACAGCGAACTCAACCTGGCCGAGCGGGCCAGGGGGCTGCGCATTCTGGCGCTCGACGGTGACGCCCCCTCGGTGGACGCCATCGAACAGGGGCACACCACCTACCCGTACCGCGAGATCGAGTACGCCTACACCTACGGCCGGCCTTCCTCGGACTCCCTGGCCTCCAGCTTCCTGACCTTCCTGTCCCGGGGGAACGGCCAGGACATCGTCCGCAGCCACGGCCACGTCCCGTGCTGGACCCCGCAGGGCATGAAGTTGTGCGCGTAGCCGCCCGGCGGTCCGGGCGGACGCCGCCGGGCTGCGGGTCCTTTGAACGCCTGGCGGGGCTCGGGCGGGCGCCTAGCGGGGCTCGGGCGGGCGCTGCCGGGGCATGTTCGGGCGGGTGCCGTTCGCCGGGGGGAGCGGAAACCTTCCTACGGGCCCGGCGGTCTCCGTCCGTACCCCCGAAGCCACCGCCGCCTGAATGCCGAGCGGCGCCGGACCCGTCCGGAACTCCACCATCCAGTCGGCCGTTTCCGTGCGCACCAGCTCCAGTACGTCCTCCGAGAAGCGCCGCAGCACCCCCAGGCACCGCTCGGCGGCCTCGCTCGCCGTCCCCTCCGCCGGTCCCAGCACCTCGCGCACACTCTCCGAGGCCCAGTCGAACTGCAGCGCCTGCAGCCGACGCTGCACGGCCTGTGCGGTGGCGACGTCCCTTATCCATCCGGAGGTTACGCCGAAGAACCGGTCGACGCCCACGCACGCCAACGCGAGCATCAGCGCCAGGTATCCCCAGGGCGCGCCCCCGCCGACCACCCCGGTCAGATCCAGCAACGGCAGCGTGGACCCGCAGACCGCGCCGGCCGCCGCCCCGGCCCGCAGCGTCCGCGCCGCCCGCCGCTTCCACACCCGGTCCGCGAGATACCAGGCCGCCGTCTGCAGTGCCCCCTCCTCCACCCAGCGGTACAGCTCGTCGAGCCGCTCGGCCGGCTCCGCCCAGTCCCCGAGCGGAAACGTCCGCCCTGCCAGATCGCCCGGCCGCAGCCCGGCCGCGCCCTCGCCCCGCCCGTCCTGAGGCGGCCCCTCGGGCTGCATTTCCGGCTGACCCACCCGGCACTCCCTACTGAACACGACACCGAACACGGCACTGAACACGGCACTGGTCACGGCCGATCACATTGCGTGACATTGCATGTCGACGCGCGGCACCCTTCCTACCGCCCAATGGGTGGCTCGCACGTAGCTTTCCCGGCTTTTCCGCTCGGAAGAGGGCTTTGATCAGGTATAGGGCTGCCACTGTTCTCACTCGAAAGAGTGGCGGGGCGATGGCCGCGTAGACCACGTAGGCTCGTGCACAACGGCAGTAGCAGCGGAGCGGACGAAGAACCAGGAGCTGATCGTGATCCCCGGTGGTGGCCAGCCCAACATGCAGCAGTTGCTCCAGCAGGCCCAGAAGATGCAGCAGGACCTGCAGCGGGCGCAGGAGGAACTGGCGAACACCGAGGTCGAGGGCCAGGCGGGCGGCGGCCTGGTGCGGGCCACCGTCACCGGCTCGGGCGAGCTGCGCGCCCTGAAGATCGACCCGAAGGCGGTGGACCCGGAGGACACCGAGACCCTCGCCGACCTGATCGTGGCGGCCGTCCAGGCGGCCAACGAGAACGCGCAGTCCCTCCAGCAGCAGAAGCTGGGCCCGTTGGCGCAGGGCCTGGGCGGCGGCAGCGGCATCCCCGGCCTGCCCTTCTAAGACGGGCCGTGGCCAACTACCGTACGTACTGAAAGACTCCAGGAAAGGGCAGTCCGTTGTACGAAGGCGTGGTCCAGGACCTCATCGACGAGCTGGGGCGGCTTCCCGGCGTCGGTCCCAAGAGCGCGCAGCGGATCGCCTTCCACATCCTGCAGGCGGAGCCGACGGACGTGAAGCGGCTCGCCCAGGCGCTCCTCGAGGTCAAGGCGAAGGTCCGCTTCTGCGCCACCTGCGGCAATGTCGCGCAGGAGGAGCTGTGCGGCATCTGCCGCGACCCGCGCCGCGATCCGTCGGTGATCTGCGTCGTGGAGGAGCCCAAGGACGTCGTCGCCGTCGAGCGTACCCGCGAGTTCCGCGGCCGTTACCACGTGCTCGGCGGCGCGATCAGCCCGATCGAGGGCGTCGGCCCCGACGATCTGCGTATACGAGAACTTCTTGCGCGGTTGGCCGACGGGACGGTCACGGAGTTGATCCTGGCCACGGACCCGAATCTGGAGGGCGAGGCGACAGCCACGTACCTCGCCCGCATGATCAAACCCATGGGCCTGAAGGTCACCCGCCTGGCCAGCGGCCTCCCGGTGGGTGGCGACCTGGAATACGCGGACGAGGTCACGCTCGGCCGCGCCTTCGAGGGGAGACGACTCCTAGATGTCTGACGCCACGCTGCACGCCACGACGCAGAACCCGGACGACTTCGCGGTCCAGATCGCGGACCAGGTCGAGAGCTTCCTGGTGGCCGTCACGGAGGTGGCGAAGGGCGACGAGCCCGACTCGGCCGTACCCTTCCTCCTCCTGGAGGTCTCCCAGCTGCTGCTGGCCGGCGGCCGCCTGGGCGCCCACGAGGACATCGTTCCCGACGAGCGCTACGAGCCCGACCTGGGCCCCGAGGCGGACGTGGACGCACTCCGCGAGAACCTGGCCCGCCTCCTGGAGCCCATCGACGTGTACTCCGAGGTCTTCGACCCCTACGAGCCCCGCAAGGCCCCCGTGCCGGCCCGTATCTCCGACGACCTCACCGACGTCATCACCGACCTGCGCCACGGCATGGCCCACTACCGCGCGGGCCGCACCACGGAGGCCCTGTGGTGGTGGCAGTTCTCCTACTTCTCCAACTGGGGCGGCACCGCCTCCGCCGCCCTGCGCGCCCTCCAGTCGGTGGTGGCCCACGTCCGCCTCAACCAGCCCCTGGAGGAGCTGGACGGTCTCGACACCGACCAGGGCATGGGTGACGAGACCCTGGAGTTCGAGGCGGGTCAGGTGATGGCGGAGGAGATCGGCGAGCCGCTGGGGATGCACCCGGCGCAGTAGGGCCGCGCACCGGCCCCGGACCGTCCACAGCCTGTGGACGAAGCGCCGCGACAGCGGCCCCGGGCCGTCGCGCTCCCCGGGCCGCCGCCCCGCGCCGCTGTGAGCCGGGGCACGTTCCGCGTGGCGGGCCGAGTGCTGGGCAGGTACGGGATGACAGCGGACGATGTCTCACCATGCGGGAGCAGGGTGGTGGATTTCGGACGCTCGTTAGACTGAGCCGACACAAACGAACCGAGCGAGGAGCGCACGTGGGCCTTGTCGTGCAGAAGTACGGAGGCTCCTCCGTAGCCGATGCCGAAGGCATCAAGCGCGTCGCCAAGCGGATCGTGGAAGCGAAGAAGAACGGCAACCAGGTGGTTGTCGTCGTTTCCGCGATGGGCGACACGACGGACGAGCTGATCGATCTCGCCGGGCAGGTTTCACCGATGCCTGCCGGCCGGGAGTTCGACATGCTGCTGACCGCCGGAGAGCGTATCTCCATGGCCCTGCTGGCCATGGCGATCAAAAACCTGGGCCACGAGGCCCAGTCGTTCACCGGCAGCCAGGCAGGCGTCATCACCGACTCGGTCCACAACAAAGCCCGGATCATCGACGTCACGCCGGGCCGGATCCGCGAGTCGCTGGACCGGGGCAACATCGCGATCGTCGCCGGCTTCCAGGGCGTCAGCCAGGACAAGAAGGACATCACCACGCTGGGGCGCGGCGGGTCCGACACCACGGCCGTGGCGCTGGCCGCCGCGCTCGACGCCGAGGTCTGCGAGATCTACACCGACGTCGACGGCGTGTTCACCGCCGACCCGCGCGTGGTGAAGAAGGCGCAGAAGATCGACTGGATCTCCTTCGAGGACATGCTGGAGCTCGCGGCCTCCGGATCCAAGGTCCTGCTCCACCGCTGTGTGGAGTACGCCCGCCGCTACAACATCCCGATCCACGTCCGGTCCAGCTTCAGCGGACTGCAGGGCACGTGGGTCAGCAGTGAGCCGATTGGGGACAAGCAGGTGGAGCAGGCCATCATCTCCGGTGTCGCGCACGACACCTCCGAGGCCAAGATCACGGTCGTCGGTGTGCCGGACAAGCCGGGTGAGGCCGCCGCGATCTTCCGGACCATCGCCGACGCCGAGATCAACATCGACATGGTCGTGCAGAACGTGTCCGCGGCCTCCACGGGCCTGACGGACATCTCCTTCACGCTGCCGAAGACCGAGGGCCGCAAGGCCATCGACGCGCTGGAGAAGAACCGCCCCGGCATCGGCTTCGACTCGCTGCGCTACGACGACCAGATCGGCAAGATCTCCCTCGTCGGCGCCGGCATGAAGACCAACCCGGGCGTCACCGCCTCCTTCTTCGAGGCGCTGAGCGACGCGGGCGTGAACATCGAGCTGATCTCGACCTCCGAGATCCGTATCTCGGTCGTCACCCGTGCCGACGACGTGACGGAGGCCGTGCGCGCCGTGCACACCGCCTTCGGGCTGGACTCCGACACCGACGAGGCCGTCGTCTACGGAGGCACGGGCCGCTGATGGCGCCGACCGGAAAGCCGACGCTCGCGGTCGTGGGGGCGACCGGAGCCGTCGGCGCGGTCATGCTCCAGATCCTGTCCCAGCGTGCGGACATCTGGGGCGAGATCCGTCTGATCGCCTCGCCGCGCTCGGCCGGCCGCAAGCTGGCCGTGCGCGGTGAGGAGGTCGAGGTCGTGGCCCTGGCCGAGGACGCCTTCGACGGGGTCGACATCGCCATGTTCGACGTGCCCGACGAGGTGTCCGCCCAGTGGGCGCCGATCGCCGCCGCGCGCGGTGCGGTCGTCGTCGACAACTCCGGCGCCTTCCGGATGGACCCGGACGTGCCGCTCGTGGTGCCCGAGGTCAATCCGCACGCGGCGCGCCTGCGGCCGCGCGGGATCGTCGCCAACCCCAACTGCACCACCCTGTCGATGATCGTCGCCCTGGGCGCGCTGCACGCCGAGTTCGGGCTGCGCGAGCTGGTGGTCTCCTCGTACCAGGCGGTGAGCGGGGCGGGCCGCGCGGGCGTGGAGACGCTCAGGGCCCAGCTGTCCCTGGTCGCCGGGACCGAGCTGGGCACCAAGCCCGGCGACGTCAGGCGGGCCGTCGGGGACGACACCGGGCCCTTCCCGGAGCCGGTCGCGCTGAACGTCGTCCCCTGGGCCGGGTCGCTCCGGGAGGACGGCTGGTCGTCGGAGGAGATGAAGGTGCGGGACGAGTCCCGCAAGATCCTCGGACTGCCGGCCCTGCCGGTCGCCGTGACCTGTGTACGGGTGCCGGTGATCACCACCCACTCGCTGACCGTCCACGCCCGCTTCCAGGGCGAGGTGAGCGTCGACGGCGCCCGCGAGATCCTCGCCACCGCGCCCGGGGTGGTGCTCTGCGACGACCCCGCCGCCGGTGAGTTCCCGACGCCCGCCGACGTGGTGGGCACCGACCCGACCTGGGTCGGCCGGCTGCGGCGGGCGCTGGACGACCCGACCGCGCTCGAACTCTTCGTGTGCGGCGACAACCTGCGCAAGGGCGCCGCACTCAACACCGCGCAGATTGCCGAGCTGGTGGCAGCGGACCTCGTGGGGGAGGCCGACGCCCGTGTGTAAGACGTTTGTAGGATCCATGTAAGAAATGTGGCGGGGAGCATGGTCCAAACCACTTGAACGGGGCTCCTCGGCGACAGAGGATTTTCCTCCCCGCCCTCCGCAACCGTGCGGAGGGCGGGGAGCGTCTTTGCGGTCACCCTTGCGGGGCGTGAGACGTGAGGATCCTGGCGTGGGGACGCCGTGATCGGGGCGTGGGGACGCCCGTTCAAATGGGATACAAGGGAAGAGCGGGGCGCATGACGGCACTTGCTTCACCGTCGGTTGTCGCACATGTGACGCCCGGCACGTACAACCCTGGTGGGGGGAGACGTGTCCAACTGGCGTGGCAGAGGTACTCGAACTCAGTGCGGTCCGCGGCACCGCGGCGCTCCGACCGCCCAGCGCGGCACGTCGGCCGCGCATTCCCGGCGGCATGCCGGTGATCGCGCCCATGCCCGCAGCGCGGCCCGCCCGCATACCCAGCCAGCGCGACGGCTCCGACGGCACCGCGGTCACCGCGGACGGTGCGGAGACCGAGGTCGTCGGCACCACCGTCGACCATCTCACCGAGACCTACCGGGCGCACTACCGCTCGCTGCTCGGGCTCGCCGCGCTCCTCCTCGACGACACCGCCTCCTGCGAGGACGTCGTCCAGGAAGCCTTCATCCGCGTCCACTCGGCCCGCAAGCGCGTCCGCGACCCCGAGAAGACCCTGGCCTACCTGCGGCAGACGGTCGTCAACCTCTCCCGTTCCGCCCTGCGCCGGCGCATCCTCGGCCTGAAGCTGCTCTCCAAGCCGATGCCCGACATGGCGAGCGCGGAGGAGGGCGCCTACGACCAGCTGGAGCGGCGCGACCTCATCAAGGCGATGAAGGGGCTGCAGCGCCGCCAGCGCGAGGTCCTGGTGCTGCGCTACTTCGCGGACATGACCGAGGCGCAGGTCGCCGAGACGCTCGGGATCTCGCTGGGTTCGGTGAAGGCCTACGGCTCCAGGGGCATCGCCGCGCTGCGGGTGGCCATGGAGGCACCGTCATGAGCGAGCACGCCGAAGGAGGCGATCCCCGTGAACGCCACTCCCACGAGCGCCATGAGCCCGACCTCTGGCACGAGCCGACGAAGCAGCACGAGCAAGAGCACACGCAATCGCACGCTGGGAACGGAACTGTGAACCACGGCCCCGACGACAAGGGCCCCGAGGGGCTCGGCCCGGGCCTCGACGGCCCAGACGGTCTGGACGGCCGAGACGGTCTGGACGGTCCGGACGGGCTCGACGCGGACCAGTCGGCCCTGCGCCGGATGCTGCACTCCGCGGTCGACGACATCGAACCGCGCACCGGCACCCTGGACCATCTGCGCCGGGCCGTGCCCGCACGGCGGGCCCGCAAGCGCCAGGCCGTCGTCGGCATGGCGGCCGCCGCCCTCTTCATCGGCACCGCGATCCCCGCCCTGATCCACGTCTCCACCTCCGGGGGCTCCGACCCCAACACCGCCATGGCCGGGCAGTCGACCCAGGCACAGGGCGGGACCAGCCAGGGCAAGGGCCCGGACGGCGGCTCCAGCAGCGTCGGCGGCTCCCACGGCAAGGCCCCGGGGCACGGCAGGAACAGCAGCAAGGGCGGTTCGCCGGACAAGGGCAGCGGCACCGGAAGCAGCACGTCCGGCGGTGCCAACCCCTCCGCCACCCTGGCCACCGGCGCCCCGGTGTGCACGGCGGCCCAGCTGGGCTCCGCCACCCAGAGCGTCGACGCCCCCGACTCCGCCGGTGTCGTCTACGGGACCTTCCGCGTCACCAACACGTCCTCCGCCGGCTGTACCGTCGGCGGCGCGGGCACGGTCGGTGTCTCGGCCCAGGGCGCCGCGGATCCCGCCAAGGTCCTCGTGACCCGGCATGTGGCCGGGGACGCGGCGGCCGGTCTGCCGGACCCCTCCCTGGAGGTCTCGGCGCTGCTCCTGCCGCCCGGTGCGGCCTACGAGGAGAAGTTCGCCTTCGTCCCCTCCGAGACCTGCCCCGCCACCGGCGGCGGCACCAGCACCACCGGCGGCTCGGACGGCGGCGGCGACCCCTCCCCGGACCCGACGCCCACCCAGGACGCCGGCGCCACCGGGAGCACGGACACCAACACCACGACGTCGGGCACCACGACCCAGCTCCTCCCCGAGGACGGCGGGACGGCCGACGGCAGCGTCCTGGTCACCCACACCGCCCAGACGGACTCGCCCACGGTGTCGGCCACGGTGTCGAACGCGTGCGCGGGGACGGTCTACTACACCGGGGTGCTGGCGGGGGCGTAGCCCTGGGCCAACCGGCATTGCGGCGGGGGCGTGGCCCCTGGGACAACCGGCCTTGCGGCGCGGCCGGCGGCCGGGGCGTGAACCTCGGCGGTGCCGGAATTCGGCCGGGGCGCGGACATTTGGCAGCGCTGGATTCCGGGCGGTGTCGGACCGCGCGGCCGGGGCGTGGAGATGGGGCGGTGCCGGACCTCGCGGGCGGCGTTGGACCTCGGACGGTGCCGGATCTCGCGGGTGGTGCCGGATCTCGGGCGGTGTCGGATCTCGCGGGTGGTGCCGGATCTCGGGCGGTGTCAGACGGCGGTCGGAGTGGAGGTGTTCTCCTGCTCCGGCATCAGCCCGAGCGCCGCGTCCCGCTGGAACTCCACCTCACGGCGCAGCAGCCGGAACCACATGAAGACCACGAAGCCCGCGAAGACGAACCACTCCCCGGTGTAGCCGAGGTTCTGGAACGCCTTCAGGTCGAGACCGGTGCCGTTCGGCGCGGTCGCGGGCACGGCCTTCATCCCCGCGTCCGCCTTGTCGAGGGTGACCCAGGCGTCGTACAGCTGATACGGCACCAGGTTCACCAGTGAGGCGGAGCTGATCGCCCCCGTCTGCCCGGCGGGCAGCCCGCCCTGGGCGCTGACCCCGTCGTCCCCCGGGGTCTCGGAGGCCTGCAGCGCACCGGTGACGGTGACCTCGCCGGCCGGCGGTGCGGGCGCCTTCGCCGCGTCCGCCGTGCCCGGCAGCCAGCCCCGCACCACGGGCAGGGCCTTGCCGGAGTCGGTGCGCAGCAGCGTCAGTACGTAGAAGCCGTGCTTGCCGTCCAGCTCCCGGCCGGGCACCAGGAGCTGCTTGCCGTACCGGCCGCTCGCGGTGACCCGTCGTCCCGAGGTGCTCTGGTCGACGGGCAGCATCCCGGCGAGGGGCCGGGCCGCCTCGTGCTTGTCGGAGGCGGCCTGCTCGGTCGCGGCACGGTGGTCCTGCACCCGCCCCTCGAACCGGCTCAGCTGCCACGACCCCATGAAGATGCAGAACGGGATGGCGAGCAGCACGAAGACGTTGATGCCCCACCAGCGGGGTGTCAGCAGAAACCGGTACACGCCCTCAACGGTACGGCGGCCCGGAACCGGACCTTTTGCGGGGTCCGGTTCCCGGGTCCGCGAGTCGCGCCGCACGGCCTTGAGCGAGTACGGGAGGCGGCTGGATGAAGCGAGTGCATGAGGCGAGTGCATGACGGCCAGTGCATGGCGGCGAGTGCATGACGGCCAGTGCATGGCGGCGAGTGCGTGAAGCGAGCGCATGGCGGCCAGTGCGTGAAGCGGGTGCACGGGGTGCTCGGCAGGCTCGGGGTGCTCGGCGGGCTCGGGGTGCACGGGGGTGCCCGGGGTGCACGGTGCGGACATGTGTGCGGGCTTGGTGGGCGTGATCCGAAAGTTGTCCACAGGCTGGGGGGACCCACCGGTGCATTGTCCGTGGGGCCAGGCAGTATGGGCGCATGACTGGGGCCGAGAATGAGAGCAGGGCGTCACGGATGCCGGAGATGCCGGACTGGGAGAAGCGCTTCAGGGCGCCGCGGGTCTCGCTGCCCGACTGGGCGGAGGACGCACCGGACCGTTCCCTGTTCGTGTCGAACGCGACGGGGACGTACGAGCTGTACGCCTGGGACCGGGCGACGGGCCGGCAGCGGCAGGCGACCGACCGGCCGAACGGCACGACGGACGGCATACTCTCCCCGGACGGCGCGTGGATCTGGTGGTTCGACGACAAGGACGGCGACGAGTTCGGCGTCTGGCGCCGCCAGCCCTTCGCGGGCGGCCCCGACGAGACGGCCGTCCCGGGCCTGGAGCCCTCCTACCCGGCCGGTCTGAGCCTGGCCCGCGACGGCCGTACGGCGGTGGTCGGCCGCTCGACGGACGAGGAGGGCACCACGATCCATCTCGCCCGCGGGGACGAGGACCCGGTCGTGATCTACCGGCACCGCGAGTCGGCGGGCGTCGGTGACCTCTCGCGCGACGGCTCGCTGATCGCGATCGAGCACACCGAGCACGGCGACGCCATGCACGGGGCCCTGCGCGTACTGCGCCCGGACGGTACGACGGTCGCGGACCTGGACGACACCAAGGGCGGCACCGAGGAACTCGGCCTGGAGGTCCTCGGCTTCGCGCCCGTGGACGGCGACACCCGGCTGCTCATCGGCCACCAGCGCCGTGGCCGCTGGGAGCCCCTGGTGTGGGACGTGGCGACGGGCGAGGAGACGGACCTGCGCCTCGACCTGCCCGGCGACGTCAGCGCCGAGTGGTATCCGGACGGCAGTGCCCTGCTGGTCGTCCACGGCTTCGAGGGCCGCAGCGAGCTGTTCCGCTACGACCTGGGGGCCGGCGAGCTGGCCCGTATCCCCACCCCGCCCGGCACGGTCTCCGGGGCGACGGCCCGCCCCGACGGCAGTGTGGAGTACCTGTGGTCGTCGGCCGCCGAGCCGCCGGCGGTCCGCTCGACGTCCGGGGGCGTGGTCCTGGACCCGCCGGGTCTGAAGTGCCCGCCGTCGGTGCCGGTGGAGGACGCATGGGTGGACGGCCCCGGCGGCCGTATCCACGCCCTGATCCAGAAGCCCGCCGGTGCGTTCGGCCCGCTCCCCACGGTCTTCGACCTGCACGGCGGCCCGACCTGGCACGACAGCGATTCCTTCGCCGCGGGCCCGGCCGCCTGGGTGGACCACGGGTACGCGGTGATCCGCATCAACTACCGCGGCTCCACGGGGTACGGCCGTGCCTGGACGGACGCCCTGAAGCACCGGGTCGGCCTCATCGAGCTGGAGGACGTCGCCGCGGTCCGTGACTGGGCGGTCTCCTCGGGCCTCGCCGATCCCGCCCGGCTGGTCCTCACCGGCGGCTCCTGGGGCGGCTACCTCACCCTCCTGGGCATCGGCACCCAGCCCGAGGCGTGGACGGTGGGCGTCGCGGTCGTGCCGGTCGCGGACTACGTCACCGCGTACCACGACGAGATGGAGTCGCTGAAGGCCATGGACCGCACGCTGCTGGGCGGTACGCCGGAGGAGGTCCCCGAGCGCTTCCAGGCGTCGTCCCCGCTGACCTATGTCGACCAGGTCAAGGCCCCCGTCTACATCTCCGCGGGCGTCAACGACCCGCGCTGCCCGATCCGCCAGATCGACAACTACGTCAAGCGGCTGGAGGCCCGGGGCGCGGTGCACGAGGTGTACCGGTACGACGCGGGCCACGGGTCACTGGTCGTGGACGAGCGGATCAAGCAGCTGAGACTGGAACTGGACTTCACCACCCGACACCTCCCCACCCCCTGAGTCACACCCCCGGCCCCCCGGCCCACCCACACCCGCCCATCCACCCTGTCGAGCTGTCCCACCCACCCGGGCTGCACCGGCGCGCCTTTCAACCGGCTGAGTCGGACGGCCCACCCACCCGAGCGAGCTGCCCCACCCCCGGGCTGGGCCGGTGCGCCTTGTGACTGGGTGAGTCGGACGGCCCTGCCCCCTGCCCATCCGCCCGCCCCCCGGGCTGGGCTGGTGTGCCTTGTAATCGGGCGAGCCGGACGGTCCCACCCTCCTGCCCATCCGCCCACCCACCCCCGGGCTGGGCCGGTTGTCTTGGGAATTGGGCGAGTCGGACGGTCCCTCCTGCCTATCCGCCCACCCACCCCCCCGGGTCTTGGCCGGTGTGCCTTGTAACGGGGCGAGTCGGGTGGGTGGGTGGGCGAACGGGGGCCAGGGGGCGGAGCCCCCTGGGCGGGTCAGCCCAGTTCGGCCAGGCCTCGGCGAGTGGCGGCGACCACCACCCGGTCCCCCTTGCCGAGCACATGGTCGCCCCGCACATCCGCACGCCCTTCCAACGCCAGCACCCGCCACGCCCCCGCCCGGAACGCCTCCGACACGGTCCGCCCCTCCAGCTCCGGATGCCCGTCCACCTCCACCGCGGCGAACAGCAGCACCCGCCGCTCCACAGGTATCGCCCCGAGCACCTGCCGCCCCAGCATCGCCCCCGCAAACGCCGGTGCGGCCAGATGCGACACGCTCCGGGTCCTTGTCGAGGCATGCGGATGGGCGGCCCGCAGCGTCCGGTAGACCGCGGTGGCGAAGTCGTCGTCGTACAGCCGCAGTACCACCCGAAGATCGGGCCGCACGGACCGTGCGTACAGCACGGCCTCCAGATTCGTCGTGTCCGCGCTGGTCACCGCGAGCAGCGCATGCGCCCGATGGATCTTCGCGGCCTCCAGCACCCCCTCCTGCGTGACGTCCCCGAGCACCACCGGCACGCGCAGCCGCCGCGCGACCGCAAGGCCCCGCGCCTCCGGGTCGGACTCCACGCACACCACGGGGATGTGCAGCTCCCGCAGCCGGGTCAGCACCCGGGTGCCGATCTTCCCGAGCCCGAGCAGCACCACGTGCCCGCCCAGTCCGCGGGGCGGCTTGCGCAGCCCGGAGGCGGTCCGGAAGGTGCCGAGGGCTTCGAGCACGGCCGCCAGCAGCACCGGCAGCAGCAGCAACCCGACCAGTCCGGAGAGGAGTTGGAGGATCTGCCGCCCCAGGGGCGCCCCGATGGCGGGGTCGTCGATCGCGAACAGGTCCAGCAGCGTCAGATAGAACGCCCCGAGGGGATGGATACCGGTGACCACCCACAGCGCGACGGCGAGCGCGACCACACACCCCACGATCCCGGCCAGCGACCACCGCAGCCGCCGAGAGAACAGGGAGGCCAACGGCGGTACGCCGCCTCCCACCCCGCGCCCGGCCGCGGCCGACTCCGGCCCGCCGAACGAGGACACCTGCTCCAGCACCACGGCGGCCCGCCCGGTGGCCCGCCGTATCTCCTCGTCGTCCGGCAGCAGCCGGGGCCCGTGCTCCCCGCTGCCCTCGGAGCCGTCCGCCCCGGCGGGATCCGTGCTGGTCGCCGAGAGCAGGGCCAGGGTGCACAGCCCGTGGTCGGCGATCTGCCCGTCCCGGGACGGCGGCCGTTCCACGGCCCGCAGCAGCAGACTGTCGGTCTGCACGACCTTGCTGGTGCCGGCGACGGCGGTGGCGACCAGGGCGGGCGCTGCGGTGTGGGCGTCGGACAGCACGGTCGTGGAGGCCTCCGGCCCGCCCACGGCTCCCTCGCCGGAGGCCAACGCCGCGGCCTGGTCCAGGAGTTCCTCGATGTGCTGGCCCAGCCGCCGGTTGTACAGCCGTAGAACGAGCCGTAGACGCGGGTTGATCCGGCGGGCGGTCAGCGCGGCCCGGATGTTGGTCTCGTCGTCGTCGTGCACGAGCGCCAGCGCGGCGGCCCGTTCCAGTCCGGCCTCGATGAGCACCGCCTCGGTGAGGTCGGCGGCCTCCAACACCCGTTCGCCGTCGGTCCGGTGGCCGCCGGCACCGGTGTTGCCGGTGTTGGCGCCGGTGGCGGCCGTGGTGTTGGCACCGTTGCCGCCGGTCCGGCCGACGGTGGCGTTGACCACCCGGTCGAGCAGCGCGGCCGAGGCGGCCCGGGCCCGCCCGACCACGGGGGGCCGTGCCGTGCGCTCGTTCGGCGGCACCACCAGGGTGACCTGCTCGCCATGGACTCCGCGCAACTCGGCCGCCAGCCGGTACGCGAGACCGTCGTCGCCGCACACCACCATGTGTGTCGGCCGGGTACCGGGCCCACCCTGATACGGAACACTCGCCACGAGGGAAAAGACTGCCCCAAGGGCAGGGGTGGTTCCAGCAGCGGGTGAACACCCGTGGCGGGAACCGCGTACTGATGGGGAGGGAGACACAGCCGGAGGTACGCACCCGTGGCCATCACCGAAGACGCCCCGCCCGGCGCCACCGAGCGGACCCCGGCGCGCCCGTCGGGTCAACGGGCGGGCGGCGAACGGCCCGACGAGCAGCCGGACCGGCATCGGGGCGGGCAGCCGGACCGGCACGAGGGCAGGCAGCCGGACCTGCATAGGGGCGGGCAGCCGGACGGGCACGAGGGTGGGCAGCCCGGCCGCGACGGCCGGCGCCTCAGTTCCCCTCTCGTCCTGACGCTGATCCTGGTGCTGGCGGTGCTCGCCCAGTCCCCGATCCGCGGGGCCCTCGGCACCCCGCTGATGCAGAGCTGGATGACGGTGTTCGTGGCCGTGACGGTCCAGGCCCTGCCCTTCCTGGTGCTGGGGGTCCTGCTCTCGGCGGCGATCGCGGTCTTCGTGCCCGCGTCCTTCTTCGCGCGCGCCCTTCCACGCCATCCCGCCCTGGCCGTACCGGTGGCCGGGCTGGCGGGTGCGGTGCTGCCGGGCTGTGAGTGCGCATCGGTCCCGGTGGCGGGGGCACTGGTCCGCAGGGGTGTGACCCCCGCGGCGGCCCTGGCCTTCCTGCTGTCCGCTCCGGCGATCAACCCGATCGTCCTGACCGCCACGGCGGTCGCCTTCCCCGGCAGGCCGGAGATGGTCCTGGCCCGTTTCCTGGCCAGCCTTCTCGTGGCCTGCGCCATGGGCTGGCTGTGGCAGCGCCTGGGCCGCACGGACTGGCTGCGCCCCCCGGCCCACGGCGCGCACGAGGGTGAGACCAGGGGGGAGGCGTTCTGGAACTCGGTCCGGCACGACACCATGCACGCGGGCGGCTTTCTGGTGCTGGGCGCGATGGCAGCGGCCACGCTGAAGGCGGCGACCCCGGCGGCATGGCTGCGCACGGCGGCCGACAACCCCCTGTTCTCGGTCCTCGCGCTCGCCGTCCTCGCCGTACTCCTGTCCATCTGCTCGGAGGCGGACGCGTTCGTCGCGGCGTCCCTCACCCAGTTCTCCCTGACGGCCAAGCTGGTGTTCCTGGTGGTGGGACCGATGATCGACCTCAAGCTCTTCGCGATGCAGGCGGGGACGTTCGGCCGCGGGTTCGCGCTGCGCTTCGCCCCGGCCACGTTCGTCCTGGCCGTCATGGGCGGCGTGCTGACCGCGGCGGTGCTGCTGTGAACCGGCAGGCCCAGGCGGCGGTCATGTTCCTGCTGGGCGCCGCCCTGTTGCACGCGGGCACCACCGACCTGTACCTGCGCTATGTCAAGGCGGGCCTGCAGCCGCTGCTGCTGGCGTCGGGCGCGGTGCTGATCGTGGCCGCGCTGGCGACGGCGTGGTACGAGCGCAAGCGCATCAGGGCCGCGAAGGCCTCCGGCGCCGGTCACGTCCACCCCGAGCCCCGCACCTCCTGGCTGCTGCTCCTGCCCCTGCTCGCCCTGATCCTCATCGCCCCGCCGGCCCTGGGCTCCTACAGCGCCCTGCGCGCCGGTACGGCCCTGCAGAAGCCCTACGGCTACGGCAGGCTGCCCACCGGTGACCCGGTCCCGCTCAGCGTGGTCGACTACGCCTCCCGCGCGGCCTACGGCCACGGCCGCTCCCTGCACGGCCGCTCCGTCCGGGTCACCGGCTTCCTCGCCCTGGACCGCACCGGCACCGCGTACCTGGTCCGCATGGCCCTCAACTGCTGTGCGGCGGACGCCCAGCCGGTGAAGATCGCCCTGACCGGCAAGCTGCCCCCGGTCCTGCAGCCGGACGCGTGGCTGGAGGTCACCGGCACCTACAGCCCCGAGTCCGCGCACGACCCGGTCAACAACGGCCCGATCCCCTATCTGAAGGTCACCTCGGCCAGACCGGTACCGACCCCGCACGACCCCTACGACGAGACCTGGAACAACTGAGGCTCTGCTGTGGCTGTGGCTGCGGCTCCGGCGTGGTGCGGCTCCGGCCCGGCTGAGGCCTGAGGCCTGAGGCCTGACGCCTGAAGCCTGAAGCCCGAGGGCCGGGGCCCCGGGGTCCGCGGGGCGTCAGAGGAGTCCGGATTCCCGCAGGACCGCCCGGGCCGTCTCGTCGTCGATGCGGTGGCCGAGCCGGGCCAGGACGTCCGAGCCCTGGCGCAGGGTGCCGCGCTCCAGGGAGCGGCGCACGCCCGTGTCGAGTTCGTGCCAGAGCAGCGGGTTGGCGCAGAGGATCCGGGGATCGAGTTCGAGGCGGTGGCCGTGGCTGTCCCGCAGGATCAGGTGGGAGGAGACGCCGCCGTACTGCCGTACGGCCGCCAACGTGTCCGTGTGGACCACGAGCCGGCGCCAGGGGGTGCGGACGGCGAGCCAGCCGGGCCCCGCGCTCACCCGCTGCGGCAGCAGCACCGCGCACACGACGGCCGACAGAAGGACCCAGAGCAGCGTGCGCAGCGGTGTCAGGCTTCCCGCGTTCCAGTCGACGAGGAGGGTCATGGCACAGAACGTCAGAGCGCAGCCCACGGCGAACCGGGCACTGCCACGCCAGTGGCGGTCACCGGCCGGGCTCTCCGGTCTGCTCCGTCGCATGAGAACGACGCTAGGCGCCTGACGACCGCCCGCGACCGCTGCTGACGCGGTTCTGACACCCGGGTGGCGGATCCTGACGCGATCCTTATGCCCCGGCGGCCCGAGATGCCTCGGCGGCCCGAGATGCCCCGGCGGGCTGAGATGCCCCGGCGGGCTGAGATGCCCCGGCGGCCCGGGCGGACCGAGCCCGCCCGGGCCGCCCGACGGCGGTCAGCCGATGCACACCACGAGCAGACACAGCTGCGACGGTGAGGTCGCCGCCGGGGACGGGCTCGCCGGAGACGTTCCCGAGTCCGTTCCGCCGCCGGTCGAGGAGGTGGGTGCGGGCGCGGGCGTGGACGGGAGCGCGGACGGCTGCTGTGCCGTCGTGCTGGTGCCGGTGCCGCCGCCGGTGCCGCTGCCGGATGCGGGCGCGACGGTGTGCTGCACGGCCTGCGTCCGGGCGGGGACGGGAGTGGCCGCGGCGTCCGGGCGGGTGTCCGGCGAGGAGGCCCGGGGCGCGGCGGCGTAGGTCTGCCCGCGGGGCGCGTCGGCCCCCGACCGCCGGGCGTGGGCCGGAGCCGTGGTGCGCGGGGCCGTGGTGCGCGGGGTCCGGTGGGTGCCGGGCGGCGTCGACTCCGGCCGGGCCTCGGCGGTGGTCTGTCCGTCGGTGGCGCCCATGGGGCGGTTGTCCGGTGCCGCGGCCGCCTGGGCCCGGTCGGGGGACTGCCGGTCCAGCGCGGCCAGGGTGAGCCCGCCGCCCACGAGCGCCACGGCGGTCGCGACCGCCGCCCGGCGCTTGTTCTTCTTCCAGCGGACCAGCTGGCGGCGCCGGGCCGCCCGGCCCTGCGACGGACGCGGAGCGTCCTGCGGGCCGGCGGACGGAGCCCCGCCGCGGGGAGCGGCAGCCGGCTCGTCGCGGAGAGCGCCGTCGTGCCAGGCGCCGGCCGGGTGCGCCTGCCGCGCCGGAATCCCGGTCACCGTCGCCGGCGTGCGGGGCATGCTGACGGAGGCGGGGGGAGCGATGTCCGGGGCGTAGGCGCCGCACCCGGGACACACCAGGGCGCCGTTCAGATGCCGACGGCACGAGGAGCAGTAGTCCATTTGCGGTCTTCCTGAGTCGACGGCGCCTGCGGCCTCGGCGGGAGCCTGGCCGCGTTCGCACGGGGATCGAGCGGCCAGTCACGCTAACGAGGCTTTCGGAAGACTGTGTGCGGCCCATGTGGCACTCCTGCACACATTCTCTGCGGATTCCTGGGGTGACTCGTGTCGCCCGCGTCCCTCCCCTGCATCCGCTCCTCCGCGGCCCCGCAGACGCATCCGCTCCTCCGCGGCCCCGCAGGCGCATCCCTCCTCCGCAGCCCCGCAGAGCCCGCGGTCCCCGGAGGGCACGCGGCCGGCGGAGCCCGGGAAGCCGTACGGGCGCCCCGCGGAGACACTGGTCCCGACCGTCCTGCCGTCCGTGGTGAGGTCCCGATGGCGTATGGCCTGGCACGCCGTGAGGTGGAACCGCGCGTCCCGCTGCGCCCCGGGGAGGGGGAGAAGCACCACCTCACCAGCCTGGAGGGGCTGGCCGCGCTGTCGCTGGACGCGCTCAGCTCGGTGGCGTACGGCCCCGAGGCCATCGTGCTGGTCCTGGTGGCCGCCGGGACCGGCGCGCTGAGTGCCACCCTGCCGGTCACCCTGGCGATCACGTTCCTGCTCGCGGCGCTCGTCGTGTCCTACGCCCAGGTCATCGCCGTACACCCGGACGGCGGAGGCGCCTACGCCGTGGCCAGGAAGGACCTGGGCGCGACCGCCAGTCTGCTCGCCGCGGCCAGTCTGGTCGTCGACTACGTCCTCACGGTCTGCGTCAGTCTCACCGCCGGCGCCGACGCGCTGGCCTCCGCCTTCCCCTCCCTGGCCCACGACAAGCTGGTCGTGTGTCTGGTGGGGCTCGCGCTGCTGACGGTCGTCAACCTGCGCGGGGTCACCGAGAGCGCCCGGGTGCTGATGCTTCCCACCGTGCTGTTCGTCGTGGCCGTTCTCGGTGTCGTCGTCGTCCGTCTCCTGCGCTCCCATCCGGCGGCCGTGGTGGGCACCGCACAGACCTTCCGGGCGCACGAGGCGCTGGGCGTGCTGCTCGTCCTCAAGGCGTTCTCGTCCGGCTGTTCGGCACTGACGGGTGTGGAGGCCATCGCCAACGCCGTGCCGACCTTCCGCATCCCGAGGGTCACCCGCGCCCAGCGCACCGAGTTCATGCTGGGCGCGCTGCTGGGCCTGATGCTCATCGGACTGGCCGTGCTGATCCGCCGCGACCACGTCGCCCCGCGCGGCGGCGTCACCGTCCTGGCCCAGCTCACCGCGGGCGCGTACGGCGACGGCTGGGCGTACTACGCGACCAACCTGATCGTCACCCTGGTCCTGCTGCTCGCGGCGAACACCAGCTTCGGCGGGCTGCCGGTGCTGATGAGCCTGCTGGCCCGCGACCACCGGCTGCCGCATCTGTTCGGGCTGCGCGCCGAGCGGCCCGTCTACCGTTACGGCGTGGTGGCGCTGGCCCTGCTGGCCGCGGCGCTGCTGATCGCGTCCGGCGCGGACACCCACCGGCTGATCCCGCTCTTCGCGATCGGCGTGTTCATCGGGTTCACGCTCAGCCAGCTCGGTCTCGTACGGCACTGGGCCACCCAGCGGCCCCCGGGCTGGAAGCGCCGTGCGCTCATCAACGGCACCGGGGCGGCGCTGACCACCCTGGCCGGGCTGATCCTCCTGTTCACCAAGTTCCTGGA
This sequence comes from Streptomyces sp. NPDC107581, assembly GCF_055657175.1. NCBI lineage: Bacteria > Bacillati > Actinomycetota > Actinomycetes > Kitasatosporales > Streptomycetaceae > Streptomyces > Streptomyces sp. NPDC107581. The sequence continues at coordinate 249,389 of NZ_JBVKBH010000001.1, read as the reverse complement.
GGGCGCCTGGGTGGTCGTGATCGCCGTACCCCTGCTGATGCTGCTGTTCTCCCGCATCCAGCGCTACTACACGGCCGTCGGCGAGGAGCTGGGCCTCGGCCGCATCCCGGGGCCGCCGGACCCGCGTCCCGGCAGCCTGGTGATCGTCCCGCTCGGCGACGTCAGCAAACTCGCCCGGCACGCCGTCGGCGCCGCTCTCGCGCTGGGCGACGAGGTGGTCGCCGTCGCCGTCCACAACGACCCGGACAAGACCCGTGCCCTGCGGGAGGCGTGGGCGCGGTGGGACCCGGGGGTGCGTCTGGACGTCATCGACAGCCCGCACCGCTCGCTCGTCCAGCCGATGGTCGAGTACGTGCAGCAGGCGGCCAGGGACGGACGGCAGGTCGCGGTGCTGATCCCCGAGGTCGAACCCCGGCACCGCCGCTACGAGATCCTGCAGAACCAGCGGGGCCTGCTGCTGGCCACCGTGCTGCGGGCCCGCACCGACGTCGTGGTCTGCATGCTGCCCTACCGGCTCCGGGTGTGACAGGAAGCAGCGGAAAGGGGCGGACGGTGGTGTTCCGTCCGCCCCCGGTGGTGGGCCGGTCAGCCCTGGCAGGCCTTGGAGCCGTGGTTGGCCTTCTTCTTGCGACGGGCCTTCTTCTTGCGGGCGCGCTTGGACACGTGCGTCAACTCCGTTTCCTGGAAGGGTTCTTCAAGCGGTGTGGCCGACCAGCAGGTCCGCCAGCCTGTTCAGGCGCCTGACCGTGCGGTCCTCGGTGGCGGCCGGAGCCGGGTCGACGCGCTCGGCACGGTCGTAGTAGGCGCCGTTGACGATCTCGACCGCCGGGTCGCACAGCCGGACCACGTGCGCGGCGCCCTCGGCGGGGGAGGCGCCCTCGTGGGAGTAGAGGGGGAGCAGGGCCGTGTCGCAGACGCCCGGGTGCACGGAGACGGCGGTGACGCGCGGGTCGGCCGCGAACACCGTGAGCGCCAGCTGGGACTGGGCGTAGGCGGCGAGGCGGGAGTAGCGGCGGGCCCGGTTGGGGTCGGACCACTGGATGGACGCGGTGCGGTGCAGGGAGGAGGAGACGTTGACGACGCGGCCGCCCGGGGCGCTGGTCAGGGCCGGTTCCAGGAGACAGGTGAGCAGGTAGTGGGCGAGGAAGTTGACCTGGAAGGCGACCTCGTTGCCGTTGGCGGTGACGGTGTGCCGCTCGGGGGCGGCCATGCCCGCGTTGTTGACCAGGACGTCCAGCCGGGGGTGTGCGGCGACGACCGTGCGGGCGAGCGCCTCCACCTCCTCCAGATGGCTGAAGTCGGCCGCGTACGTGGCCAGTCGGCCGGCGTCGGTGCCGGTCGTGGCGATCAGGCGGGCGGCGGCGGTACGGGTCTCCTCCGCGGTACGGCCGTGCAGCAGCACCGTGGCACCGCGCTCGGCGAGCTGCCGGGCGGTCTCGTAGCCGATGCCGGAGGTGGCGCCGGTGACCAGGACGGTGCGGCCGGGGAGAGGGGGAGGCGGGGACAGCGGGGAGAGCGGGGGAAGCGGGGAGAGCGTCGAATCGGACATGGTTCCATCCGGGGTGAGGGCATGCGGTCACGGCCCGGTCAGGGCGGTGGGCGTGCGGTGAGGAGGGTGGAGCGAGGGGCGCCGGAGCCGATCACGGCGCCCCTCGGGTCACGGAAAGCGGCGTCGGCGGGACGCGGGCGTCGGCGGGACGCCCGGACGCTTCCGGTCAGCGCGGCGCACGACGCGACGGCCGAGCGGGACTCGGCGGCCGGTCGAAGAGAAGCCAGGCGCTGTTCACAGGCTCCATCGAAGCCGTCCCGCCACCGCCGGGCAAGACGGAACCCCGGTCTCTGACGGGCTTCTGACGTGCACATACGGGACCTTGACGGGGACCGCTCGAAGGGGCGGGGCTCAGCCGAGGCCGGGCACCTGCGCGATCAGCAGGTCGATCAGCTTGATGCCCACGAAGGGCAGCACCAGGCCGCCGAGGCCGTAGACGAGCAGGTTGCGGCGGAGCAGGTCGTGGGCCGAGGAGGGGGTGTAGCGCACACCGCGCAGGGCGAGCGGGATGAGCGCGACGATGATCAGCGCGTTGAAGATGATCGCGGAGGTGATGGCGGAGGTAGGGCTGTACAGGCCCATGATGTTCAGCGACTCCAGTCCCGGGTACGAGCCCGCGAACATCGCGGGGATGATCGCGAAGTACTTGGCGACGTCGTTGGTGATGGAGAACGTCGTCAACGCGCCCCGGGTGATCAGCAGTTGCTTGCCGATCTCGACGATCTCGATGAGCTTGGTCGGGTTGGAGTCGAGGTCGACCATGTTGCCGGCCTCCTTGGCGGCCGACGTACCGGTGTTCATCGCCACGCCGACGTCGGCCTGCGCGAGCGCCGGGGCGTCGTTGGTGCCGTCACCGGTCATCGCGACCAGCTTGCCGCCCGCCTGCTCCCGTCGGATCAGGGCGAGCTTGTCCTCGGGGGTCGCCTCGGCCAAGTAGTCGTCCACCCCGGCCTCTTCGGCGATGGCGCGGGCCGTGAGCGGGTTGTCGCCGGTGACCATGACGGTGCGGATGCCCATGCGGCGCAGTTCGGCGAAGCGTTCGCCGATGCCGTCCTTGACGACGTCCTTGAGGTGGATCAGACCGAGGACGCGCGGTCCGTCCCAGTCGTGCACGGCGACCAGCAGCGGAGTTCCGCCGGAGGCGGCCACGGCGTCGGCGTACAGCCGTGCCTCGGGCGGCACCCGGCCGCCGTACATCCGCACCCAGTCCATCACCTGCTGCGCGGCGCCCTTGCGGACGGCGCAGACGGCGCCGTTGTCCCACCGCAGGTCGACACCGCTCATCCGGGTATGTGCGCTGAAGGCCACCCAGCGGGCGTTTGCGAGTTCGCCCTCGGCGGGCGCCCGCAGCCCGTACCGGTCCTTGGCGAAGACGACGACGGAGCGGCCCTCCGGGGTCTCGTCGGCCAGCGAGGAGAGCTGGGCGGCGTCGGCGAGCTGCCGTTCGTCGATGCCCGGCAGCGGGACGAAGGCGGCGGCCTCGCGGTTGCCGAGGGTGATGGTGCCGGTCTTGTCGAGCAGCAGGGTGTTCACGTCGCCCGCCGCCTCGACCGCGCGGCCGGACAGGGCGACGACGTTGCGCTGCACCAGCCGGTCCATGCCGGCGATGCCGATCGCCGAGAGCAGGGCGCCGATCGTGGTCGGGATGAGCGTGACGAGGAGGGCGACCAGCACCGTCGTCGACTGGGCGGCGCCGGCGTATCCGCCCATCGGCTGCAGGGCGACCACGACCAGGACGAAGACGACCGTCAGGGAGGCCAGCAGGATGTTCAGCGCGATCTCGTTCGGGGTCTTCTGCCGGTTCGCACCCTCCACCAGCGCGATCATCCGGTCCAGGAAGCTGTGCCCCGGGCGCGCGCCGACCCGGACGACGATCCGGTCGGACAGCACCGTCGTACCGCCCGTGACCCCGCTGCGGTCCCCGCCCGACTCCCTGATGACCGGGGCCGATTCACCGGTGACGGCGGACTCGTCGACCGCGGCGGCCCCGTCGACCACGTCCCCGTCCGCCGGGATCGTGCCGCCTGCCTCGACCACCACCACGTCCAGCGGCTCCAGGGCGGTGGCGGCGACGGTCTCGCTGCGGGCGGTGCGCGGATCGGTGCCGTAGCGCCAGTCGAGCAGGCGCAGCGCCACCGTGTCCGTGCGGGCCCGGCGCAGCGACTCCGCCTGCGCCCTGCCGCGGCCCTCGGCGACCGCCTCGGCGAGGTTGGCGAAGACCACGGTCAGCCACAGCCACAGGCTGATGACCCAGGTGAAGACGGCGGGGTGGAGCAGCGCGGAGAGGGTGGTCAGCACCGCCCCGACGGACACCACGAACAGCACCGGGTTGCGGACCAGGGCACGCGGGTGCAGTTTGCGCAGCGCCTCGGGGAACGAGCGGACGAGCTGGACGGGTTCGAACAGGCCGCTCGGTGCGCGGCGTCTCCCCCTTCCCTCCGGTCCTGGCCGGGCCGCGCGCTCGGGACGTGACGGTAAAGCCTGCTCGGGGGCAGCGGGAAGCATGGACACCTTCGTGTCGTGTCGGGGGAATCGGGGGAATCGGACTGGGACGCGGTCCGTGCGGTGCCGGGGCCCCGGCACCGCACGGCGGCGCACGGACGCCGGCGATGGGGCGAGGCGTCGTGCGCGGTGCCCGCCCCTCGGACGGGCACCGGACCGCCTTCGCGTCACTGCGGAGTGGGGACTCCGCCCGTTGCGGGGCCGCGGACGTCCGCGGCCCCGGCGGCGGCCGAGAGCGAATCTAGCCCCCGCCGCCGCGCGGAACGCCCCGTCGGGGCAGGAATTGGCGCCCCCCATACGGCCGTTGCGAGGCACCCGTCAAAGGCCCGTCAAACAGAGCTGATGTGTCATCAGGAAGACGTCAAGACGCACCGGAGGTGGCCGGATCCGGTCGCAGACTGATCGGCAACGGGGGACGGGCGACCGTCCGTGGCGTGACGTTGGAGGGACCGTGGCTCTCACGGCCGAGACAGCGCAGGGTCCCAGGACCGAGGGGGAGACACCGCCACAGAGAGCGACGGCCGCACCGGCCGGCGGCAGCCCCGGACCACGGGCACGCGGGGGGTCGCGTGCGGGGGGTCCGGGGCTGCGCCTGCGCCGGCAGGCCGGGGCCGCGCGGGCCGCTCTGCGCCGCCGCTTCTGGGCCACCGTGCCCGCGCGGCTGCGCCTTCTGCGCGCGGCCACGGTCCTGCTCGCCACCACCGTGGCGGTCCTGCTCACCGTCGCCGGCCTGGCCGCCGACGGCACCTGGGACAGCGTGGCCGGACAGGACGCGCCGCGCACCACCAGCGCCGCCGACCTCGACCTCGCCCTGAACGACATGGACGCCCAGGCCGCCAACCTCCTGCTGGCCAACGGCGATGCGGGCCAGGGGCGCCTGCGGACCCCGTACGCGAAAGCGGTCGGCCTCTACGGCGACGCCCGCCGCGATATCGGCCACGACCTGCGCACCCTCGCCGTCGCGGCCCAGGGCGACCGGTCCGACGAGAGGACCGTGGAGCAGCTGACCGACGACTTCGCCGAGTACCAGGAGCTGATCGGCCGCGCCCTGGAGAACGACGGGCACCGGGGCGGCAGACCCGCCGCCCTCGCCGACCACCGCCGCGCCACCGACCTGCTGCGCGCCCGGCTCCTGCCCGCGGCCGGCACCTTGGTCTCCTCGAACGACGCGGCCTTCGACGCCGAGTACGCCTCCGCCCGCTCCGCCCTGGACGCCCGGCTCCGCGCCGTCCTCGCCCTCGGTGTGCTGCTGCTGGCCGCGCTCGGTGTCCTGCAGTGGTACCTGGCCCGCACCTTCCGGCGGATCCTCAACCCCGGTGTCCTGGCGGCCACCGTCTGCACCCTGCTCGCGGTGATCCTCGGAGCGCAGATGCTGTCCGCCTCCGCCGGCCGGCTGCGCGTGGCCCGCCACGACGCCTTCGACTCCGTCGTCGCGCTCTCCCGGGCCCGGGCCGTCGCCTACGACGCCAACGCCGACGAGAGCCGCTATCTGCTCGACCCCCAGCGCCGCGAGCAGTACGAGGAGTCGTTCCTCGCCAAGTCCCAGCGGTTGTACGGCATCCGCGGCGCGACCCTCGCCACGTACGACGACCGGCTGGCCGCCACCTGGCAGGCGTACGAGCGGGACCACCACGATCTGGAGTTCACCGGCGAGTTCCGGCGGGAGCTGGACAACATCACCTTTCCCGGCGAGCGGGCCGCGGCGGAGCGGACGGTGCGGACGTACGCCGTCTACGAGCGGGACGACCGGAAGATCCGGGCGCTGGTGGCGGCCGGCCGGGAGCGGGAGGCGGCCGAGTTCTGCATGGGGTGGGGGGCGGGGACCTCCAATGCGCACTTCGGTGCGTGGATGGCGGCGCTGGATCAGGTGAGCGGGATCAACCGGGCGCACTTCGATGCGGCGGTGCGGGAGGGGCGGGCGGCGGTGGGCGGGGGGCTGCCCTGGGCGGACGGGCTGCTGCTGGCGGCGGTGGTGCTGGCCGGGCTGGGGCTTCGGCCGCGGTTGGCCGAGTACCGCTGAGGGCTTCGCCGGGGGCGCCGGGGGTCTGCCGGTCGGTGTGTCGGGTGCGGGGGCGTTGTGGCTGGTCGCGCAGTTCCCCGCGCCCCTTTGGGGCGCGGTCTGTGGTGCATGTTCGGGGGGCTGCCCGGGGCGGTCGGCTCAGGTGTCTGCCAGGCGGGCCTGTGCCGGGGGGCTGCCGGGGGTCCGTGTGTCGGGTGCGGGGGCGTTGTGGCTGGTCGCGCAGTTCCCCGCGCCCCTTTGGGGCGCGGTCTGCGGTGCACGTTCGGGGAGCTGCCCGGCGTTGCCCGCTCACGCGTCTGCCAGGCGGGCCTCCTCCAGGTCCAGGGAGCGTTGGAGGCGGCGGCGGGTCGTGTCGCTGATGCGGTGGTCGTCGTACAGGCGCTGCAGTTCCGTCGTCTCCACGGCGATCAGGTCGCGGCGCAGCTGGCGGTAGACCCGGTCGGCGGACTCGGTCGCCGCGGCGGTGCCGTTGTTCTCGGCGAGACGGTCGCGGGCGTCGTCCAGGCGGGCGGTCAGGCCGCGCCGCAGCCGGTCGACGACCACGTCCGGCACCGCCTCCAGCTCCGCGAGCTCCTCCAGCCGGGCGAGTCCGGCGTGCGCGAGGCGGGAGCGGGCCTCGACCTCCTCGCGTTCGGTGTGCGCGGGTTCCAGGGCGATGCCGGAGCGGCGCACGACCGGGGCCAGGGTGAAGCCCTGGACGACCAGGGTGACCACCACGACCGAGGTGGTCAGGACGAGGACCAGGGGCCGGTCCGTGAGCGGGGCACCGCTCCGGGTGACCTCGGGGATGGACAGCGCGGCGGCCAGCGGCATCACCCCGCGCGTGCCCGCCCAGGTCAGCACCACCGGCACCCGCCAGTTCAGGCGGCCGATCCCGCCCTTGCGCTGCACGACCGCGGACAGCGGCGCGAGCCACAGCAGGCGTACGGCGATCAGCGTGGCGGCGACGGCGAGGGCGTACAGCGGCCAGCCCCGGTCGCCGTCGGCCAGCGCCCGCACCTGCGCGGGCAGCGCCAGCCCGATGAGCGAGAAGACGACGCTCTCCAGGAGGAAGACGACGGTGCCGTAGACGGCGTGCAGCTGCAGGCGTATGCGGGCATTGGTGAGCCGGTCGCCCCGGCCGCCGAGGACCACTCCGGCCACCACGCACGAGGTGACCCCGGAGGTGTGCGCGGCCTCCGCCAGCAGGTATGCGGCGTACGGGGTGACCAGTGCTATCACCGTCTCCAGCACCGGTTCCTCGGTGCGCCGCCGGATCAGGGCCACCACCCCGGCCACCGCGGCCCCGATCACCGTGCCGCCCCCGGCGAGCACCAGGAACTGGCCGCCGGCCGCGCCCCAGTTCGCCGCCGCCGACGCGATCGCGATGCCCGCCGCCACCCGGACCAGCACCAGCGAGGTGGCGTCGTTGAACAGGCTCTCCGCCTGGACGAGCACCTGCACCTTGGGCGGCAGGGCGAGCCTGCGGCCGAGCGCGGTCACGGCCACGGGGTCGGTGCTGGCCAGGATCGCGCCCAGCACGAACGCCATCTGCCAGGACAGCGGGGTCACCAGGGCCGCCACCGCGGCGACGGCCGCCGCCGAGGCCAGGACCAGGCCGATGGCGAGGATACCGACCGGTTTCCACACCGCGCGCAGTTCCCGCCAGGGCATGTCCTCGGCGCTGGCGTACAGCAGCGGCGGCAGCACCACCAGCGCGATGATCTGCGGGCTGATCTCGATCTGGGGCGTGCCCGGCAGCAGGGCCACCGCCAGACCGGCCACGACCAGCAGCGAGGGCGCCGGAATGCGCCACCGGCGAGCGAAGGTGGCTACCACGGTGGCCAGAATGACCAACGCGAGTACGGTGCCGACGCTGCGCATGCCGTCCCCCTGGATCCCTGAAGGAGCCACCCTGGCTCCCCGCCGACCAGACTTCCCGGCACACCGCCTTCACCCTATCGGCCCAGGTCACGTCAAGACAGTGTCAAGGTCACCCCGGCCTGCGCCAAGGAACCGCTAAGGGCTGCCCCGGCCGGCCCGCTCAAGCGCTTCCTTGGGAGCAGTCCCCCTTCGGTACAGGGGAGTTGATCCAGAGAGCGGAGCGCGTCGGCGGCGATGAATGACGTACGGCCCGGACGGCTGAAGGTCTACCTCGGGGCGGCCCCCGGGGTCGGCAAGACCTATCGGATGCTCGACGAGGGGCGGCGCCGCGCCGCGCGCGGCGCGGACGTGGTGGTGGGCTTCGTGGAGTGCCACGGACGTCCGCACACGCAGGCCATGACCGACGGCCTGGAGGCCGTCCCCCGCGCCCGCTGCGCCTACCGCGGCGGTGACTTCGAGGAGATGGACCTGGGCGCGGTGCTGGACCGCCGCCCCGAGGTCGCGATCGTCGACGAGTTCGCCCACAGCAACGTCCCCGGCGACGGCCGCAACCCCAAGCGCTGGCAGGACATCGAGGAACTCCTCGCCGCCGGCATCGACGTCATCACGGCGCTGAACATCCAGCACCTGGAGTCCCTCAACGACGTGGTCGAGAAGATCACGCACGTACCGCAGCACGAGACGGTGCCCGACGAGGTCGTACGACGCGCCCAGCAGGTCGAGCTGGTGGACATGCCGCCCGAGGGCCTGCGCCGCCGGATGGCGCACGGCAACATCTACGCACCCGAGAAGATCGACGCGGCCCTCGCCAACTACTTCCGGCCCGGCAATCTGACCGCGCTGCGCCAGCTGGCGCTGCTCTGGGTGGCCGACCGGGTCGACGAGGCGCTGCAGGAGTACCGCTCGCAGCACGGCATCGGCCGGGTGTGGGAGACCCGGGAGCGGGTCGTCGTCGCGCTGACCGGCGGCCCGGAGGGCGACACGCTGGTCCGGCGGGCCGCCCGGATCGCCGACCGGTCCGCGGGCGGTGACCTGCTGGCCGTGCACGTGGCCCGCAGCGACGGGCTGGCGGGCGGCGTCTCGGCCGCCTCCCTCACCCGGCAGCGCAGGCTCGTGGAGGACCTCGGCGGCAGCTACCACTCGGTGGTCGGCGACGACGTGGCCACCACCCTGGTGGAGTTCGCCCGCGCGGAGAACGCCACCCAGCTGGTCCTCGGCACCAGCCGCCGCGGCCGGCTGACGCGGTTCCTGACCGGACCCGGCACGGGGGAGACCGTGACCGAGCTGTCCGGTGACATCGACGTGCACCGGGTCACCCACGAGCGGGCCGGACGCGGCACCCTGCTGCCGTCGCGGCGCCGCACCCTGTCCACGGCCCGGATGATCGCCGGACCGGTGGCCGGTCTGGTGCTGCCCGTGCTGCTGACGGCCGTCCTCGCGCAGGCGCGCGGCACGCTGGACCTGACCAGTGAGGCCCTGTTGTTCCTGCTGGCCGTGGTGGGGGTGGCGTGCATAGGCGGGGTCACCTCGGCGGTGATCGCGTCGGTGACGGCCTCGCTGCTGCTGAACTACTGGTTCATACCGCCGATCGGCGCCTTCACCCTGAACGATCCCAACGCCCTGCTCGCGCTGGCCGTCTTCGCGGTCGTCGCGGCCACCGTGGCCGGGGTCGTGGACCGCTCCCTCAGGCTGTCCCGGCGCTCGGCCCGCGCCACCGCCGAGGCCGAGACCATGTCGTCCCTGGCCGGCACCATCGTGCGCGGCGAGGCGACGATCCCCGCGCTGCTGGAGCGGACGCGGGAGACCTTCGGCATGGAGTCGGCGGAGCTGGCGGACGAGCCGCCGGACGCCGACGCGACGGCCTTCGTGCCGGCCGGCCCCGGCGCCCACCTCGTGCTGCGCGGCCGCACCCTGTCGTCCTCGGAGCGGCGCGTGCTGGCCGCGTTCGCCGCGCACGTCGGCTCCGCGGTCGAGCGGGCCCGGCTGGCCGAGGCGGCCGCCGAGGTGGAACCCGTGAAGGCCGCCGACCGGATGCGTACGGCGCTGCTGCGGGCCGTCGGCCATGATCTGCGCACGCCGCTGGCGGCGGGCTGGGCCGCGGTCACCTCGCTGCGCAGCCGGGACGTCGACTTCTCCCCGGAGGACCGCGACGAGCTGCTGGCCACCGCCGACGAGTCCATGACCAAGCTCAACCGGCTGGTGGAGAACCTTCTGGACCTCAGCCGTCTGGAGGCGGGCGTGCTCACCCTGAACCTGCGCCCGACCTCCCTGGAGGAGGTCCTGCCCATGGCACTGGCGGACGTTGCCGGGGTCGAGGTGGCGGACACGGAGGAGATCCCGCCGGTGCTCGCCGACCCGCCGCTGCTGGAGCGCGTGATAGCCAACCTCGTCGGCAACGCCGCCCGGCACACCCCGCCGGGGCGGAGGGTGCTGGTCAGCGCCAGTGCCCTGGCGGGCCGGGTGGAACTTCGGGTCGTCGACCGGGGTCCGGGACTGCCCCCGGCCGGCCGGGACCGGCTCTTCGAGCCGTTCCAGCGGCTCGGCGACACCGACAACACCACAGGACTCGGCCTCGGGCTGGCCCTCGCCCGGGGACTGACCGAGGCGATGAACGGCACCGTCACTGCCGAGGACACCCCCGGCGGCGGCCTGACCATGGTCGTGTCGCTGCCCTTCGCCGGGCAGGCCGTGGGTGCCGGACCTTCCGTGATCGAACAGAGCCCAGGAGGTGCGTGATGAGCACCATGACCGGCACCCGGAGGCTGCACCGCCCGCTCGGGGCGCGCAGCACGGCACGTTCCTGGCCGCTGCGCGACCGGCTCGCCCTGGCGGCGGGCCTGGTCGCCCCCTTCCTGGCGGCCCTCCTCCTCGTCCCCTTCCGCACGAGCCTGTCGCACACCGACGCGGCCCTCGTCCTCGTGGTCGTGGTCGTCGCCGTGGCCTCGCTGGGCAGCCGCACGGCGGGTGCCGTGGGTGCGCTGTCGGCGGCGGCCTGGTTCGACTTCTTCCTCACGCGGCCGTACCGGACCTTCGACATCGACGCCTCCGCGGACATCGGGACGGCGGTGCTGCTGCTGGCCGTCGGCGCGATCGTCTCCCAGCTCGCGGCGCGCGCCCGCCGGCTGGAGGTCATGACGGTGACGGACGCGGCGCACCTGGCCCGGATCCACCGGACCGCCGACCTGGTCCAGTCCGCCCGCTCGGCCGACACCGTGGTCGACCACGTCCGCCGTGAGCTGACCGACCTGCTCGGCCTGCGCTCCTGCCGCTTCGAGTACGGCACCCTGCTGGGCCGGCCGCCGCGGCTGGAGAAGGACGGGACCGTGACGGTGGGCCGGCGCAGCCGGAACCCCGACACCGACGGCTGGCCCGAGGGCGAGATCGAGCTGCGCGCGTACGGCAACGGCCACTACCTCGGCCGCTTCATGCTCACGCCCGGCCCGGGCGACGTACCCGGGCTCCCGGCCCGGCTGGTGGCGGTGACGCTGGCCGACCAGACCGGGGCCGCGCTGGACACGTCGGGGCCGGTCCGCGGGTGGTGACACCGGGGCGGCCGGGACCCGGGAGGCGCCCAGGGGCTCGGAAGGCGCCCCGGTGGACCCGGGCGGCGTCGGGCGGGACCGGGGCGGCGTCCGGCGGGACCGGGGCGGCGTCCGGCGGGACCGGGGCGGCGTCCGGCGGGGCTCGGGAGGTGTCCGGGGTGCCTACTCCAGCCCGGATGCCTTGAACACGGCCTGTGCGGTCTCGCGGTCCACGCGGGTGGAGAGGCGGTGCAGCGCGGTCTGCCCGCACAGCAGCAGACCGCCGGCGGCCGCCTTCCGCGCGCTCTCGTCCAGGCGGTGCCACAGCTGGGGGTTGTGCACCAGGACCTCGGGGTCCACCTCGACCCGCGCGCCGGACGCGTCGCGCAGCAGGAGCCGTTGGGAGACGCCGCCCAGGCACCGCACGGAGACCAACAGGTCGGTGCGGACGCGCTGTTCGCGCAGCAGCCGGCGCGAGGCCAGCCAGTTCTCGCCGGCCGAGACCCGGGCCGGAAACAGCACCAGGAACAGCAGCAGGGAGAGCGCGAGCCACAACAGGCCGCGCCAGAGCGCGATCCGGCCCGAGCCCCAGTCGACCAGCAGGAGCAGGAGGAGCAGCATGCCGGCGCAGCGGACGGCCTCCCTGACGTCCCCGGCCCAGCGGCGGTCGTGCACCGCATCCCCGGATGCCTCCGCATCCCCGGACGTCCCTGCACCCACGGATGCCTTCGCATCCCCGGACGTCCCTGCACCCACGGATGCCTCTGCATCCCCGGACGTCCCTGCGTGAGCGCCGGCCGGTGCCCTGCGCGTGTTGTCGCGGCGTCGCATTCCGCCGACGGTAGAGACGAACCGGACCGGAACCCCGCATTTTGACGCGACTCTGACGGCTCCGGGGTGAATCTTGGCGCAGGTCATGCGGGCGGGGTGCGGTCCGTGGCCGCCGACCGGATCACAGGCCGTCAAGATCCCGTCAAGGTACGCCTCATGGGCGCGAAGATGCCGCAAGGAACGGTCGGATACGGGCGGAAGCGGTCAGAACCTGGGTGCACCGCGCACACCTCGTCCTTCGTGCGCGGTTCCTGACGAAGGAGCACGCACCCATGACCGTCCTGACCACCGAACCGGACGCCGTTCCCGCCGGCGAGGAACCGCCCGATACCGGCGAACGCCACCGGCTGACCGCCGTCACAGGACTCGCGGCGCTGTCACTGGACGCGATGGCGTCGGTGGCGTACGGCCCCGAGGCGATCGTCCTCGTGCTGGCGGCCGCGGGCGCCCACGGGCTCGGCTTCACGCTGCCCGTGACCCTGGCCATCGCGGGCCTGCTCGCGGTGCTGGTGGCCTCCTACCGGCAGGTGATCGCGGCCTTCCCGGACGGCGGTGGCTCCTACGCCGTCGCGAAGACACATCTGGGGGCGCGCACCAGCCTGGTGGCGGCCGCATCGCTGGTACTGGACTACGTGCTCAACGTCGCCGTCGCCGTCACGGCCGGCGTGGCGGCTCTGACCTCCGCCTTCCCCGGCCTCTACGGCGAGCGGCTGTGGCTGTGCCTGGCGGTGCTCGTCCTGATCACCGGCGTCAACCTGCGCGGGATCGTGGAGTCGGCGAGGGCCTTCATCGTGCCGACGGTCGTGTTCGTCGGCGCCGTCTTCGTGCTCATCGTGGTCGGCCTGTTCCGCTCCCACCCCGTCAGCACGGCGACCGCCGCCGGGCATGCCTCGGTGGTCGCGGACAACGCCTCGACGGTGGGCGTCCTGCTGTTGCTGAAAGCATTCGCCTCCGGGTGCAGCGCCCTGACCGGGGTCGAGGCCATCGCCAACGCCGTGCCCTCCTTCCGCGTCCCGCGCGTGCGGCGCGCCCAGCGTGCGGAGGTCGCCCTCGGTGCCGTGCTCGGCCTGATGCTCGTCGGCCTGTCGGTGCTGATCTCCCGCTTCCACCTCCGGCCGGTCGCCGGCGTCACCGTCCTCGCCCAGCTCGCGGACGCCGCGCTCGGCCACAACTGGGCCTTCTACGTCATCCAGTTCGCGACGATGTTCCTGCTGGCGCTGTCCGCGAACACCTCCTTCGGCGGGCTTCCGGTGCTGCTCAAGCTCCTGGCCCGCGACAACTACCTGCCGCACGTCTTCGCCCTGAAGGCCGACCGCCAGGTCCACCGGCACGGCGTGCTGGCGCTGGCCGTGGCCGCGGCTGCGCTGCTCGTCTTCTCGGGCGGCGACACCAACACCCTGGTGCCGCTGTTCGCGATCGGTGTGTTCGTCGGCTTCACCATCGCGCAGGTGGGCATGGTGAAGCACTGGCGTCTGGAAGGCCGGGAGCAGAGCCGCGCGGGTGGCCGGGAGCGGACCGGCGTGGGCGGGCGGGAGCCGAGCGGCCGGGGCCGGCGCGGCAAGGCGCTGCTCAACGGATTCGGCGCGCTGCTCACCGGTGTCTCGGCCGTCGTCGTCACCGCGAGCAAGTTCACCGAGGGCGCCTGGCTGATCGTGGTGGCACTGCCCGTGCTGGTCGCCGGCTTCCTCGCCGTGCACCGCGCCTACGCCCGGATCGGCGAGCGGCTCGGGCTCGGCCGCATCCCCGAGGCCCCGCATCGCGACCGCTCGCTGGTGATCGTCCCCGTCTCGTCCCTGTCCCGGCTCACCTCCGAGGCGCTGACCGCGGCCGCCTCGCTCGGCGACGAGGTCCGCGCGGTGACCGTCTGCTACCCGGACCCCGAGGACCGCGCCCAGCTGCACGTCCTGGAGCGCGCCTGGGCCGAGTGGGACCCGGGGGTGCCCCTGGTCCGGCTGGCCTGCGAGCGGCGCACGCTCGGCCGTCCCATCGCCGCGTACGCCCGTGCGGCGGCCACCGCCGAGCCGGGCACGCGGGTCACCGTCCTGATCCCGGAGGCCGAACCCGAGCGGCTGTGGCAGCGGCTGCTGCAGAACCAGCGGGGCGCCGTCGTCGCGTACGCCGTACGCCGTGAGACGGACGCGGTGATCTGCCGCCTCCGCTTCCGGCTGTGACCGCTCCGGCTGTGACCGCGGTCACCTGCTGTCACGCCCCCTTACCCGTCGGTACGGACGAGGAGCCGTAAGAGCCCCGTCAAAGCCGTACGGGCTGCCGTAAGAGAGTCGTCAACGGGCGACCGGATCCGGCCAGCCAGGCGCTTTCCTCGAATCGTCCGTTTCACCGAACCTCACTCCAGGAGTTCGCGATGGCCGATCTGGCCTTCGTCGTCACCGTGCTCGCGGGTTTCGCGCTGGTGGCCCTTGTCGCCAAGGGGGTGACGAAGCTGTGACCGCCGAGAACATCGTCGGCCTGGTCGTGGCCGTCGCCCTGCTGGGCTATCTCGTCCTCGCCCTGATCTTCCCGGAGAGGTTCTGAGACACCTATGGGTCCCGTATCGGCCGGCCTGCTCCAGCTGCTCGCCCTCATAGGCGCACTGGCACTCGTCTACGTCCCCGTCGGCAACTACATGGCCCGGGTCTACTCCTCCGACAAGCACCTGCGCGTCGAGAAGTGGATCTACAAGGGCATCGGCGCCAACCCCGACGCCGAGATGACCTGGCCCGCGTATCTGCGCGGTGTCCTCGCCTTCTCGGCCGTCAGCGTCCTCTTCCTCTACCTGCTCCAGCGGCTCCAGGGCGTCCTGCCCGGCTCGATGGGCTTCTCCTCGGTCAACCCGGCGCAGTCGTTCAACACGGCCGTGTCCTTCGTGACCAACACCAACTGGCAGTCGTACTACGGCGAGCAGACCATGGGTCACGTCGTGCAGACCGCCGGTCTGGCCGTGCAGAACTTCGTCTCCGCGGCCGTCGGCATCGCCGTCGCCGTGGCCCTCGTCAGGGGCTTCGCGCGCTCGCGCACCGGTGAACTCGGCAACTTCTGGTCCGACCTGGTGCGCGGCACGCTGCGGATCCTGCTGCCGGGCGCCGCCGTCGCGGCGGTGATCCTCGTCGCCTGCGGTGCGATCCAGAACTTCTCCGGCATTCACGAGGTCGGTCAGTTCATGGGCGGCTCGCAGCAGTGGAACGGCGGCGCGGTCGCCTCCCAGGAGGCCATCAAGGAGCTGGGCACCAACGGCGGCGGCTACTTCAACGCCAACTCCGCCCACCCCTTCGAGAACCCGACGCCCTTCACCAACCTGTTCGAGATCTTCCTGATCCTCGTCATCCCGTTCTCGCTGACCCGCACCTTCGGCGTGATGGTCGGCTCGGTGAAGCAGGGCTACGCGATCCTCGCCACGATGTTCACCATCTGGCTGGGCTTCGTCGCCCTGATGATGTGGACCGAGTTCGCCCACCACGGCCCGGCGCTGCAGGCGGCCGGCGGGGCGATGGAGGGCAAGGAGGTCCGCTTCGGGATCGGCGGTTCGTCGATCTTCGCGGTGTCGACCACGCTCACCTCGACCGGTGCGGTGGACTCCTTCCACTCCTCCTTCACCGGCCTCGGCGGCGGTATCGCGATGCTCGGCATGATGCTGGGCGAGATCGCGCCCGGCGGCACCGGATCCGGCCTCTACGGGATGCTGATCATGGCGGTCATCGCGGTGTTCATCGCCGGTCTGATGGTCGGCCGTACGCCCGAGTACCTGGGCAAGAAGATCGGCGCGCGGGAGATGAAGCTCGCCGCCTGCTACATCCTGATCACCCCGGCGCTGGTGCTCGTCTTCACGGCCGCCTCCATGGCGCTGCCGACGCCCCCGCACTCGATGCTGAACTCCGGCGCACACGGATTCTCCGAAGTCCTGTACGCCTTCACGTCCGCGTCGAACAACAACGGCTCGGCCTTCGCCGGCCTGAACGCGAACACCGACTGGTACAACACCATGACCGGACTCGCGATGCTGCTGGGCCGCTTCCTGCCGATGGTGTTCGTGCTGGCGCTGGCCGGCTCGCTCGCCGAGCAGAAGCCCGTCCCGGTCACGGCCGGCACCCTGCGCACCGAGAAGCCGCTGTTCACCGGCCTGCTGGTGGGCGCGATCCTGATCATCACCGGTCTCACGTACTTCCCGGCCCTGGCGCTGGGTCCGCTCGCCGAAGGGCTGGCGTGATGACCACCCGTACAGAGAACCCAGAGGACTCCATGTCCACAGCCACACCCACCCGGGCGCCGCACAGCGACGTCCCCACCGGGCACAAGCCCGCCGAGAGCCGTGTCGGAGCGGGCCTCTTCGACCCCAAGGCGCTGGTCAGGTCGCTGCCGGACGCGTTCCGCAAGCTCGATCCGCGGGTGCTGGTCAAGTCGCCCGTGATGTTCGTGGTGTGGATCGGCTCGGTGCTGACCACGGTGTTCTCCTTCAAGGACCCGGGCGACTGGTTCGGCTGGGCGATCAGCGCCTGGCTGTGGCTGACCGTGATCTTCGCCAACCTGGCGGAGGCGGTCGCCGAGGGCCGCGGCAAGGCCCAGGCGGAGACCCTGCGCAAGGCCAAGACCGACACGGTCGCGCGCCGGCTGCTCGCGGACGGCACGTCCGAGGAGCAGGTCCCCGGCACCGACCTGAAGATCGGTGACCTGGTGGTGTGCGAGGCCGGTGACGTCATCCCCGGTGACGGCGATGTCGTCGAGGGCGTCGCCTCCGTCGACGAGTCGGCGATCACCGGTGAGTCCGCGCCGGTCATCCGCGAGTCCGGTGGCGACCGCAGCGCCGTCACGGGCGGTACGAAGGTGCTGTCCGACCGCATCGTCATCAAGATCACGACGAAGCCGGGCGAGACCTTCATCGACCGGATGATCAACCTGGTCGAGGGCGCGGCCCGGCAGAAGACGCCGAACGAGATCGCCCTGAACATCCTGCTGGCGTCGCTGACGATCGTCTTCCTGCTGGCCTGCGCCACGCTGCCGCCGTTCGCGAACTACGCGGGCACGCACCTGACGATGATCGTGCTGGTCGCCCTGCTGGTCTGCCTGATCCCGACCACCATCGGCGCGCTGCTCTCCGCGATCGGCATCGCGGGCATGGACCGGCTGGTCCAGCGCAATGTGCTGGCCATGTCGGGCCGTGCGGTCGAGGCCGCCGGCGACGTCTCCACGCTGCTGCTCGACAAGACCGGCACCATCACCCTCGGCAACCGCCAGGCCGCCGAGTTCGTGCCGGTCAAGGGCACCACCGAGGCCGAGGTCGCCGATGCCGCCCAGCTCTCCTCGCTGGCCGACGAGACGCCCGAGGGCCGCTCCATCGTCGTGCTGGCGAAGGAGAAGTACGGGCTGCGCGAACGCCACCAGGGCGAGCTGGCGCACGCCGAGTGGATCGCCTTCACCGCCCAGACCCGTATGTCGGGTGTGGACGTCGACGGCCGCAAGGTCCGCAAGGGCGCCACGGCCTCGGTCATCGCCTGGGTCGAGGAGCAGGGCGGCACGGTCGCCGAGGACGCGGACGCGATAGCCAACCGCATCTCCGAGGCGGGCGGCACCCCGCTGCTCGTCGCCGTCCACGACGAGCGGGGCGCCCGGGTCCTCGGCGTCATCCACCTCAAGGACGTCGTCAAGGAGGGCATGCGGGAGCGGTTCGAGGAGCTGCGCCGCATGGGCATCAAGACGGTCATGATCACGGGCGACAACCCGCTGACCGCGAAGGCGATCGCCGAGGAGGCGGGCGTCGACGACTTCCTCGCCGAGGCCACTCCCGAGGACAAGATGGCCCTCATCAAGCGGGAGCAGGCGGGCGGCAAGCTGGTCGCGATGACCGGTGACGGCACCAACGACGCCCCGGCGCTCGCGCAGGCCGACGTCGGCGTGGCGATGAACACCGGTACGTCGGCCGCCAAGGAGGCCGGCAACATGGTCGACCTCGACTCCAACCCGACCAAGCTCATCGAGATCGTCGAGATCGGCAAGCAACTGCTGATCACCCGGGGCGCGTTGACGACGTTCTCCATCGCCAACGACGTCGCGAAGTACTTCGCGATCATCCCGGCGCTGTTCGCGGCGGTCTACCCGGGCCTGGACAAGCTGAACATCATGCACCTGTCCTCGCCCAACTCCGCGATCCTGTCGGCCGTCATCTTCAACGCGCTGATCATCATCGCGCTGGTGCCGCTGTCCCTGAAGGGCGTGCAGTACCGGCCGATGAGCGCGGACCGGATGCTGCGGCGCAACCTCGGGATCTACGGCATCGGCGGACTCATCGCGCCGTTCATCGGCATCAAGATCATCGACCTGATCATCTCTCTGATCCCCGGGATCGGTTGAAGGACATGAACAACTCCTTTGTGAACACAGCCCGGTTGCTGGGGGCGGGCCTGCGGGCGCTGCTCGTCCTGACCCTGGTCACCGGCGTCATCTACCCGCTGGTCGTCACCGGCATTGCGCAGACGGCGTTCCACGGCAAGGCGAACGGCTCCGAGACCAAGGCGGACGGCAAGGTCGTCGGCTCCTCCCTGATCGGGCAGTCGTACAACCTGCCGCTGAAGAAGGGCCAGGAGACCCCGGACCCGGACCTGAAGTGGTTCCAGGGCCGCCCGGCCAACGGGCTCGGCGCCAACAGCGTCAACACGCAGTACAAGCTGATCCTCTCGGGCGCCACCAACCTGTCCGCGGACAGCAAGGTCCTGGTCAAGCAGGTGGCGGACGCCAAGGCCGCCGTCGTCAAGGACAACTCGGTGCCCGGCTACACCGTCAGGCCCTCGGACGTCCCGGCCGACGCGGTCACCTCCTCCGGCTCCGGCCTCGACCCGGCCATCTCCCCCGAGTACGCCGAACTCCAGGTCCACCGGGTCGCCGCGAAGAACGGCCTGACCGTCCCCGCGGTGGAGAAGCTGGTCGAGGACCACACCGAAGGCCGCACCCTGGGCTTCATCGGCGAGCCCCGGGTCGACGTCCTGGAACTCAACATCGCGCTCAAGGACCTCGCGGCCCGGAAGTGACGGCCTGTGCGCATCGCAACGGGAGTCGGCGGCCCGGGAGACATCCCGGTTCCGCCGGCTCCCGCAGGCATGACACCGGCTCCCGCAGGCATGACAGGAGAGGCACACACCCATGACCCGGGTGCTCGTGGTGGAGGACGACCCGCAGCTCGTACGGGCCCTCGTGATCAATCTGCAGGCCCGCCGCTACGGCGTCGACGCGGCCCCCGACGGCGCCACCGCGCTGCGGCTCGCGGCGGCCCGCCAGCCCGACGTGGTGCTGCTCGACCTCGGCCTGCCCGACATGGACGGCGTCGACGTGATCCGGGCCCTGCGCGGCTGGACCCGCGTGCCGGTCCTGGTGCTGTCGGCCCGGCAGTCCTCCGACGAGAAGGTCGCCGCGCTCGACGCCGGCGCCGACGACTACATCACCAAGCCGTTCAGCATGGACGAACTCCTGGCCCGGCTGCGGGCCGCCGTGCGCCGCACCGAGGAACTGCCGCTGGTCCCGGAGACCACGCTGGTGCAGACGGACGGGTTCACCATCGACCTGCTCGCGAAGAAGGTCGTACGGGAGGGCCGCGACGTCCGCCTCACGCCGACCGAATGGCAGCTGCTGGAGATCCTCGTCACCCACCCCGGCCGGCTGATCACCCAGAAGCAGCTGCTGCACGAGGTGTGGGGCGTCTCCCAGAGCAACAAGACCAACTACCTGCGGGTGTACATGGCCCAGCTCCGGCGCAAGCTGGAGAGCGACCCCTCGAGCCCCCGCTACCTCATCACCGAGCCCGGCATGGGCTACCGCTTCGAAGGGTGACCATGACACGCGGCAAACTCCGCATCTACCTCGGTGCGGCCCCCGGCGTGGGCAAGACCTACGCGATGCTGTCCGAGGCACACCGCCGCATCGAGCGGGGGACCGACTGCGTGGTGGCGTTCGTGGAACACCACCGCCGGCCGCGCACCGAGGTCATGCTGCACGGACTGGAGCAGGTGCCGCGCAAGGAGATCGCCTACCGGGACGGCACCTTCACCGAGATGGACGTCGACGCGGTCCTCGCCCGCCGTCCGCAGGTGGCCCTCGTCGACGAGCTGGCGCACACCAACGTCCCCGGCTCCCGCAACACCAAGCGCTGGCAGGACGTCGAAGAGCTGCTCGCGGCCGGGATCGACGTCATCTCCGCCGTCAACATCCAGCACCTGGAGTCCCTCGGCGACGTCGTGGAATCCATCACCGGCGTCCGGCAGCAGGAGACCGTCCCCGACGAGGTCGTACGGCGGGCCGCCCAGATCGAGCTGGTCGACATGTCGCCCGAGGCACTGCGCCGCCGGATGGCGCACGGCAACATCTACAAGCCCGACAAGGTCGACGCGGCGCTCTCCAACTACTTCCGGCCCGGCAACCTCACCGCCCTGCGCGAGCTGGCGCTGCTGTGGGTGGCCGACCGGGTCGACTCCTATCTGCAGGAGTACCGCACCGAGCACCGGGTCTCCACGATCTGGGGCTCGCGCGAGCGGATCGTCGTCGGCCTGACCGGCGGCCCAGAGGGCCGCACCCTGATCCGGCGCGCGGCCCGGCTGGCCGAGAAGGGCGCCGGCGGCGAGGTCATGGCCGTCTACATAGCCCGCAGCGACGGCCTCACCGCCGCCTCCCCCAAGGAACTGGCCGTCCAGCGCACCCTCGTGGAGGACCTCGGCGGCACCTTCCACCACGTCGTGGGCGACGACATACCGGCCGCGCTGCTCGACTTCGCACGCGGCGTCAACGCCACCCAGATCGTCCTCGGCGTCTCCCGCCGCAAGGGCTGGCAGTACGTCTTCGGACCCGGCGTCGGCGCCACGGTGGCCGTGGAGTCCGGACCCGACCTCGACGTCCACCTCATCACCCACGACGAGGCGGGCAAGGGCCGGGGACTGCCCGTCGCCCGCGGCGCGCGCCTCGGCCGCTCCCGCATCATCTGCGGCTGGCTGGCCGGCATCGCCGGGCCGGCCCTGCTGACCTGGCTGCTGAGCAGCGTGGTGCCGGAGGTCGGGCTGGCCAACGACATGCTGCTCTTCCTGACGATGACGGTGGCGGCGGCACTGCTGGGCGGCCTCTTCCCGGCCCTGGCCTCGGCCCTGGTCGGATCCCTGCTGCTCAACTGGTACTTCACCCCGCCCGTGCACACCCTGACCATCGCCGATCCGGCGAACATCGTCGCCATCGCCATCTTCGTCGGGGTCGCCGTGTCGGTCGCGTCGGTGGTGGACCTGGCCGCCCGCCGCACCCACCAGGCGGCGCGGCTGCGCGCCGAGTCGGAGATCCTCTCCTTCCTCGCGGGCAGTGTGCTGCGCGGCGAGACCAGCCTGGAGGCACTGCTGGACCGGGTCCGCGAGACCTTCGGCATGGAGTCGGCGGCCCTGCTGGAACGCGCGGACGACGTGGCGCCCTGGACCTGCGCGGGCAGCGTGGGCCCGCGGCCCTGTGCCACGCCCGAGGACGCGGACGTCGACGTACCCGTCGGCGACCGGCTCTCCCTCGCCCTGTCCGGCCGGGTGCTGCCGGCCGAGGACCGCCGGGTGCTGGCCGCCTTCGCGGCCCAGGCGGCGGTGGTGCTGGACCGCCGGCGCCTGCGGCAGGAGGCGGACCGGGCCAAGGAACTGGCCGAGGGCAACCGCATCCGCACCGCCCTGCTCGCCGCCGTCAGCCACGACCTGCGCACCCCGCTGGCCGGCATCAAGGCGGCGGTCACCTCCCTGCGCTCGGACGACGTCGAATGGACCGAGGCCGACCGGGCGGAACTCCTGGCGGCCATCGAGGAGGGCGCCGACCGGCTCGACCATCTCGTCGGCAACCTGCTCGACATGTCCCGCCTGCAGACCGGCACGGTCACGCCGATCATCCGCGAGACCGACCTGGACGAGGTGATCCCGATGGCGCTCGGCGGCGTTCCCGAGGACAGCGTCGACCTGGACATCCCGGAGACCCTGCCCATGGTCGACGTCGACCGGGGCCTGCTGGAGCGGTCGGTCGCCAACGTCGTGGAGAACGCGGTCAAGTACAGCCCGGCCGGCGAGCGGGTCCTGGTGTCGGCCAGTGCCCTCGCCGACCGGGTGGAGGTGCGTGTGGTGGACCGCGGTCCCGGCGTGCCGGACGAGGCCAAGTGCCGGATCTTCGAACCCTTCCAGCGCTACGGCGACTCGCCTCGCGGCGCCGGGGTCGGCCTCGGCCTCGCGGTGGCCCGCGGCTTCGCCGAGGCCGTCGGCGGCACGCTGGACGCCGAGGACACACCGGGCGGCGGCCTCACCATGGTGCTCGTCCTGCCGAGGTCGGGGGCCGTCCGGGCGGGAGCGGATCCGGGGATGTCCGCGACGGCGACGAGGTGAGGGGCTGGGACGGCCACGAAGTGAGGGACAGGGACGGCGATGAGGTGAGGGGCAGTGACGGCCACGGGGTGAGGGACAGGGACGGCGATGAGGTGAGGGGCAGTGACGGCCACGGGGTGAGGGACAGGGACGGCCACGAGGTGAGCGGCAGCTACGGCCACGAGGCGAGCGGCGGCGGAGACGAGGTGAGCGGCAGCGACGGAGACGAGGTGAGGGGCTGGGACGGCGACGAGGTGAGGGGCAGCGGCGGAGACGTTGCGGGTCGGCAGCGTGGGACGGCGAAGACCGCCGGAACCTGCACAGGCCCGCAGGCCTGACCCGCGTCCTACGCGAGCTGTCCCGGGCGTGGAGCGGCCCGGCGGGGGCGCGGCAGGCCGCCCGGGCGCCCCGTGCCGTCAAACTGGAGGCGCCCGGTGCCGCCGGGCGGGTGGCCCCTGCGGTGCGAGTCTTTAAAAGTTGCGCAATTCAGGAACTATTAGAGACGCCAGTCATCGACCGCAGCTCAGTGCGGTTGTTCCGCATGCACCAAAGGCGCCGCGAGGCCTTCTTCATCGGGGGACACATGACGGATGCCGGGCCGTCGGCGACCGAGATCGGCGTGGTCTTCGAGCGCCTGCTCGATCAGGCTCTGGGCTCCCAGCAGGTGCTGGACGCCCTCGACCGCGCCGCGGGAGCGTTCAGCCGGGAACAGCTGCGGACCCGGGCCCTGCAGGCGCGTACGGCCATCACCGCGGCGGTCGCCGTCGAGTACCAGGCATACCTGCGGGCCCGGTCCGCGGTGACCGGACCGGGCGGCCCGGCGGAGGGCGCGCGTGAGGCGGCTTCGCCGTCGGCGGCGGCCGGGCGCGAGGTGGCCCCGGCGCGCGGCGCGGCTGGGCACGGGGTGGCCCCGGCGCGTGGCGCGGCAGGGCATGAGGTGGCCCCGGCGCGCGGCGCGGCAGGGCGTGAGGCGGCCTCGGCACGCGGTGCGACAGGGCGTGAGGCGGCCTCGGCACGCGGTGCGGCCGGGCTCCTGCCCCTGCTGGCCGCGGCCAGGCCGGTGGCCCGGCTGCTGCTGACGGCGAGGCGCAACCGCTGTGCCGGTGCGGGCGGTGCCCCGGCCGAGGCCGCGCGGGACGCGGCGCGGGCGCGCGAGGCGTGGGAACTGGCCCTGCTGGAACGGGGCGTCGTGCCCTTCCTGCTCGGCCGGCTGGAGGAAGTGCTCATGCGGCAGCGGGGAGACCGCGTCACACGGTGGTCCGGCTGAACGCGTGGGGCGGACCGGCCGGGTCTGCCTCCGGTCCGCCGTGAGTGGATCGGCCGGGTCTGCCTCCGGTCCGCCGTGAGTGGACCGGCCGGGTCTGCCTTCGGTCCGCCGTGAGTGGACCGGCCGGGTCTGCCTTCGGTCCGCCGTGGGCGGCAGGGCCGGCGGGAGGAGGACGAGGATCCCCGCGCGTGCTCAGTCCTCGCCGGCGGCCTGGTCCAGCAGTTCGCGCAGCACCTGTTCGTCGCCCTCGGGCAGGGCGGTGAGGAAACTGGCCAGCACCGCCCGGCGGTCCCGCTCGCCGTCCAGCACCTTCCGCATCTTCAGCGCGGCGAGCCCGGCCTCGTCCGCGGCCGGCGTCCACACGAACGACCGTCCCTCGCGCCTGCGCGTGACGGCACTCTTCGCCAGCAGGCGGGCCAGCACCGTCATCACGGTCGTGTACGCGAGGTCGGCGGCCAGGTGCTCCCGCACCCAGCCCGCGGTGACCGGGCGCCCGGCCTCGTGCAGCGCCGCGAGCACCCGGGTCTCCAGCGCGCCCTGTGCCCTGCGCCGACGGCGCGGATCCGGCTCCGCCACGCGGTGTCTCCCTTCCGCCTCACGCTCAACCCCTCACGCCGAAGGAGCGTCACATCGTACAAAGCGGGCAGCAGTGGCCGGTTCACGCTCCATGCCGTGGTGACGCCGCGTGCGCCCTGCCGCTTGTTTCTACAGTGTTGTAGATTCAAAACGGGGTCCAGGACAAGGGCCCGAACCGACCGTGTGCGTGGAGGGATGAACCATGGGTGTTTCCCTGTCCAAGGGTGGCAATGTCTCGCTGAGCAAGGAGGCGCCGGGACTGAGCGCGGTCGTGGTGGGCCTGGGCTGGGACGTGCGGACCACCACCGGCGCCGACTTCGACCTCGACGCCTCCGCCCTGCTGCTGAACGCTTCCGCCAAGGTCGTGTCCGACCAGCACTTCGTCTTCTACAACAACCTGACCAGCCCGGACGGTTCGGTCGAGCACACCGGTGACAACCTCACCGGTGAGGGCGAGGGCGACGACGAGAGCATCAAGGTGAACCTCGCCGCGGTGCCCGCCGAGGTGGACAAGATCGTCTTCCCGGTGTCGATCCACGACGCGGAGGCGCGCGGCCAGAGCTTCGGCCAGGTGCGCAACGCGTTCATCCGCGTCGTCGACCAGGCCGGCGGCGCCGAACTCGCCCGCTACGACCTGTCCGAGGACGCCTCGACCGAGACCGCCATGGTCTTCGGCGAGCTGTACCGCAACGGCGCCGAGTGGAAGTTCCGGGCGGTCGGCCAGGGCTACGCCTCCGGCCTGGCGGGCATCGCCGCCGACTTCGGCGTCAACGTCTGAGGAGCCCGCCAAGGGCCTGGACGTAAGGAGCCCGCCCAGGCCCGGACGTGGGGAAGGCGCCCAGGGCCTGCACTTGAGGAATGTGCCCTGGGGCCGGATGTGAGGAGGGCGCCCAGGGCCTGCACTTGGGGCAGGCGCCCTGGGGCCGGATCAGTCGCGGGAGTCGCCGAACAGGATCCGGTAGCCGATGAGCAGCACCAGGGCGCCGCCGATCGCCGCGCCCCAGGTGTAGAGGTCGAAGAAGTGCTTCTCCACGGGGCGGTCGAGGAAGCGGGCGGAGAGCCAGCCGCCGATGAAGGAGCCCGCGATGCCGATGAGGGTGGTGCCGATCAGCCCGCCCGGGTCGCGGCCGGGCAGCAGCATCTTGGCGATGGCTCCGGCGAGCAGGCCGAGGATGATCCAGCCAATGATGCCCACGGTGTCGTCCTTCGGTCGGGTCGGGATCCGCGCGCAGTCCGCCGGACGCCGACACTGGGATTGCCTGTTTGCGCAAGCCTAGAGAGGACGGCGAGCGCCGGGCGAGGCTCTCGTCCCTTCTGGTGATGTCCCGTCGAGGTTCTGTCACTTGCTCAAGACATTGCGCAACTGGGGAACTGGAACGGGTTAGGGTCGCGTTGATCACGATGGACGCGGGAAGCGGAAGCAGCTGCGGAGGCCGTGCATGAGTGTGTCCCTGACCAAGGGCGGCAATGTGTCGCTGAGCAAGCAGGCCCCCGGCCTGACCGAGGTGACGGTCGGGCTGGGCTGGCAGACGGACACCGGCTGCGACCTGGACGCCAGTGCCCTGCTGTGCGACCGGTCGGGGAAGGTCCTGTCCGACGGGCACTTCGTCTTCTTCAACAACCTGAGCAGCCCCGACGGGTCGGTGCGTCACTCCGGCCAGGACAGCCCGCCCGGCGACGACGACCAGCAGATCCACGCCGACCTCACCCGGGTCCCCGGCCACGTGGAGAAGATCGTCTTCCTGGTGTCCCTCTATGAGGGCGCGAGCCGCGGCCAGGGCTTCGGGCAGGTGCACCGCGCGCACATCCGCGTCCTCGACCGGGAGAGCGGCACCGAGCTGGCCCGCTACGACCTCGCGACCGGCGCCCTGTCGAGCGAGACCGCGGTGGTCTTCGGCGAGCTGTACCGGCAGGGCGCGGGATGGAAGTTCCGCGCGGTCGGCCAGGGCTACGCCTCGGGGCTGGCCGGCATCGCCACGGACTACGGCGTGGAGGTCCTGCGGGAGACGACGGCATCCGGCCCGGCCACGGTCACGTCGCCGAAGAAGAGCACCGGTGCCCCCGAGCCCGCCGTACCTCCTGCGCCCCCGGCAGCTCCGTCGCCCGCGCCCTCGGCCGTCGTACCTCCGCCGCCCCCGGTCGTCGTACCGCCCGCGCCCCCGGCCTTCGCCCCGTCCTCGCAACCCCTCGGGAGTTCCTCCGTGACCTGCTTCTTCGACCCCAACCACGGCCCCGGTGCGACGACCGTCACCTGGTCCCCGCAGTGGGGTGTCCCGCGCCCGGTCCAGGTGTGCGGCGGCTGCGCACAGCGGGTGCAGACCACGGTGCCGCCGTTCTACACCCCGCCCCAGCAGGGGTACCCGCAGCCGGTGCCGCAGGGCTATCCCCAGCAGGGCTATCCCCAGCCGGGCTACCCGCAGCAGGGCGGCTACGGGCAGCCGTACGCAGATCACTACGACCACCACGAGCACCACGAGCACCACGACCACTACGACCACCAGCAGCAGGGCGGCGGCCGTCGCTTCGGCACCGGCGCGCTCATCGGCGCCGGTGCGGCCGGCCTCATCGGCGGCGCGCTGCTGAACGAGGCGTTCGACGACGACGAACCGGACGTCGTCAACAACTACTACGAGGACTGACCCGATCCGAGGACCGGCCCGACCGGCGATCCCGGCAGCGCACGGCTGCCGGGGTACCGGCGCTTACCATGGGTGGGCGCATGTGCGTCGGCTGTGAACGCCGGCTGTGAACAGGGCGGGACGGGAGAGGGCTGTGACGGAGATCGCCGGTGGCTTCGAGGACCCGTCGGCCGAGGTGCTGGCGGCGGCTGCCGCCGCGTTCGGCCTGCTCGCCTCCTCCTCCCGGCTCCATCTGATGTGGGCTCTGTCGCAGGGCGAGAGCGATGTCACTCACCTCGCCGACCGGGTGGGCGGTGCGCTGCCCGCGGTCAGCCAGCACCTGGCCAAGCTGAAGCTCGCCGGGCTCGTCCGCTCCCGGCGGGAGGGCCGGCGCCAGGTCTACTACATCGACGATCCCGACGTGGTGATGCTGGTGCGGGTGATGGTGGTCCAGCTGACCGCGCGTTCGCAGCAGCCCCCCACCGCGGTACACCGGCTGCGCGGGATCGGTGGCTGAGAGCACCGCGCCCTCGGGACGGGACGCGCGGACGCCGGCTCCCGGCGCCGCTGCGGCGTCCGGCAGCGACCGGGATCCCGCCGTGCCACCCCCTCCGGGACCCTCCGCCCCGACCCTGCTCGAAGTCCTGCGCGAGCTGGAGAGCGGTCCGCGCGGACTGACGGAGGCACAGGCCGAGGAACGACTGTCCCGGTTCGGCGAGAACCTCCTCCCGGACCGGCGTGAGGCCTCCTGGCCCCGGCTGTTCCTGCGCAGCCTGCGCGACCCCTTCACCGCGGTCCTGCTCTGTCTCGGGCTGGTGTCCGCGGCCGTCTTCGCCTGGGGCACCGCCACGGTGATCCTCCTCCTGGTCGGGGTGAGCTGTGTGCTGCGGGCGACCGGAGAGCACCGGGCCGACCGGTCCACGGCCGCGCTGCGCGAGCTGGTCGCCACCACCGCCACGGTGCTGCGCCGCGCCGACGACACGGCCGCGCCGGTCTCCCGGGAACTGCCGGTGGGTGAACTGGTCCCGGGGGACGTGATCCGGCTCGGGCCCGGCGACCTGGTGCCGGCCGACGTACGACTGCTGCGGGCGAGCGGACTGGCCGTGCACCAGTCCGCATTGACGGGGGAGTCGGCTCCCGTCGACAAGACCGCCGCAGACCCCGTCGAGATCCCCGCAGACCCCCGCGAGATCCCCACAGACCTTCGCGAGACCGGCGCAGACACCGTCGAGACTGCCCCGGACGTCATCGAGCCGGCCGCACACGCCGTCGAAGTGGCCGTACACACCGCCGAGCCGGCCGCACACGCCGTCGAAGTGGCCGTACACACCGCCGAGGTGGCCGCACGCACCGCCGAGCCGGCCGCACACGCCGTCGAAGTGGCCGTACACACCGCCGAGGTGGCCGTAGACACTTTCGTGGCCGCCGCGGACACCACTTTCGTGCCCGCCGCAGATGCCATGGCAGAGGGCGCCGATGCCGGGCCCGCCACCCCCGGCACCCCCGGCACCCCCGCCACCCCCGCCACGTCCGGCAGTGCTGGCACCCCCGGCAGCACCGGCAGTGCCGGCAGCACCGGCTTCGGGCGTCCGCAGTGGTGCTTCCAGGGCAGCAGCGTCGCCTCCGGCAGCGCCACCGCGGTCGTCACCGCGACCGGCGCGCGGACCCGGTTCGCCGTCGCGCACGGCCGCGGCGGCGAGCGCCAGGACCCGAGCGCCTTCGACCGCTCGGTGCACGGCGTCTCCTGGATCCTGATCCGCTTCATGCTGCTGACCCCGCCGCTGGTGCTCATGGCCAACGCGGCGCTGCGCGGACGCGGTCTGGAGACGCTCCCGTTCGCCGTCGCGGTGGCCGTCGGGCTGACGCCCGAGATGCTGCCGGTCCTCGTCACCACCTGCCTGGCCCGCGGTGCCTCGCTGCTGGCCCGTACCCACGGGGTGATCGTCAAGCGGCTGCCCGCGCTGCACGACGCCGGCGCCGTCGACGTGCTGTGCGTGGACAAGACCGGCACCCTCACCCAGGACCGGCCGAGGGTGGACCGCGCCCTCGGTCCCGACGGCGCGGACGACCCCGAGGTCCTGCACTGGGCCGCCGTCAACGCATGGTGGACCCTGCAACTCGCCGACCTGCCGGTGCCCGACGCCCTCGACGAGGCGATCCTGGACACGTCCGACGAGGCCGGACCGATGGCGTACGACGGCGTGGCGGCCGTCCCCTTCGACCCGCTGCGCCGCCTCGCCACCGCCGTCGTCCGCACCCCCGAACGCCTCGGCGCGCACACCCTGGTCGTCAAGGGAGACGTCCAGGCCGTACTGGAACGCTGCGCGCTCACGGACGGCGAGCGCGCCCGCCTGCGGGGACTGGCCGCCCGCCTGGCCGACGACGGATTCCGCGTCCTGGCGGTCGCCACCGCCGAACGCCCCGCGCGGCTGCGCGACTACACCCCGGCCGACGAACGCGGCCTCGGCTTCCGCGGCCTGATCACCCTGCGGGACGCGCTCACGCCCACCGCCGCCGCCGCGCTGCACGTCCTCACCGGCCAGGGCGTCGCCGTCAAGATCCTCACCGGCGACCACCCGGGCACCGCCGCCCGTGCCTGCCGCGACCTCGGCATCCCCGTGGCGGCGGACGACGTGGTCAACGCCGATGCCATCGACTCCCTCGGCGACACCGAACTGGCCGAGCTGGTCCGCCGTACGACGGTCTTCGCCCGCTGCACCCCCGAACACAAGGCCCGGATCACCCGGGCCCTGCGCGGCGCCGGGCTGACGACGGGCTTCCTCGGGGACGGCGTCAACGACCTGCCCGCCCTGCGCGCCGCCGACGTCGGCATCGCTCCGCGGGACGCCGCCGACGTGGCCCGCGAGGGCGCCGACATGGTGCTCGCGGAGAAGGACCTCACCGCGATCGCGCACGCCATCGCCGCCGGCCGGCACGCGGGCGGCAACATCGCCACGTACCTGCGCATCACGCTGTCCTCCAACCTCGGCAACGTCATCGCGATGCTCTCCGCGGGCCTGTTGCTGCCCTTCCTGCCGATGCTCCCGGCGCAGGTCCTCACCCAGAACCTGTGCTTCGACGCGGCCCAGCTCGCCTTCGCCCACGACCGCCCCCATCCCTCCGTGCTGCGCCGGCCCACCCTGCTGCGCCCGCGCGACCTGCTGCGCTTCATCACCGCGTTCGGGGTGCTCAACGCCGTCGCCGACCTGGCCACCTTCGGCGTTCTCGCGCTCGCCCTGCACGGGCCCGGGACCGGGGACGACGAGGCCGTGTTCCACTCCGGCTGGTTCACCGAGAACCTGCTCACCCAGGCCCTGGTGATGGTCCTGCTGCGCGTCGGCCGGCTCCGGTACGCGCAACGCCGTCCGGGCGGGGGCACCTCCATCGCGGCGGGCCGCCGCCCCGGCCCGGTCGCCTGGGCGGCGATCAGCCTGGCCGTGATCGGCCTGGCGCTCCCGCCGTCACCGCTCGGCCCGGCACTCGGCCTGACCGCCCTCCCCGTCCTGTACTACGTCCTGCTCACCGTGGTCCTGGCCCTGTACGCGGCAGGCCTCGTGGCGGCCAGGACGGCTTACGAACGACGCTGCGCGGCAAAGGGAACGGCGTGCGCGGGGGAGGAGCGCAGGGGCAAGGAGCGCGTCGCGGTGAAGGGACGGACGGGGGAGGAGCGCGTCGCGGTGAAGGAGCGCATGGGGGAGGAGGGCACGCCGGGCATGCGCGGTGCCGCCTCACACAACCCTTAGCCGTCCTGCTGTAGAAGGGGGCTGGCCGAGGGCGGGGGTGCAGAGAGGGCAGGACATGTCCGATTCCGGGGCACGAAGGCGCTGGCGCTGGCTTCCCGTACTGGTCTTCGCCGTGGCGGTGTACGTCATCGTGCGCGCGGCCGACACCCCGCAGGGCGACGAACAGCCTCCGGCCAGGGCATCCGCCTCCCCCACGACAGCAGCGACAGCAGCGACAGCAGCGCCCGCGGCGACCGCGGCGACCCCGGTCCCTGGCTCGTCCACCCGCCCGTCCACCCGCTCGTCCGTCCGGTCGCACTCCCCTTCGCCGCCTTCCCTGCGGCCTTCCTCACAGCTTTCCCCGCGGCCTTCGGCTCCGTCCCCCGGCCCTTCGCCGGCCCCCGGCTCACCGGTTTCATGAGATGCCTCACCTGTGAATCGCGTATGGATCCGTACTGCTCGGGCAGCGGGTTTGTTAGATTGCGCAACTACGCAACCCGGGCGGAGCCCTGCTTCGCCACCCCCGTACACCGCCGTGCATGCCCGGCCGTACCTGACGGCCCCGCCTGCCGAGCCCGACCGTTCATGCATGGGAGTGGGAGATGAGCGACCCGTGGGACGGTCCGGCCGGCCAGGCCACGCGCAGCCGCACCCCCAAGGTGCCCGGACAGCGCACGGCCGGAGCCGACGGAGCGCGTCCTCCGGGCGGCCGGGCCGCGGCCCGGGCGGCCTCCCGCTCGCGCGGCGGCACACGGTCGAGGCGGCGCGCCCGGCCGGTGCGGCGCGGCAGGCGGGCACTGAAGATCATCGGGATCTGTCTCTCGGTCCTCGTCGTGGTCACGGCCGGTGCCGGCTGGTGGTTCTACCAGCACCTGAACGGCAACATCCAGAGCGTCTCGCTCGACGGCAAGGGCGGCACGGAGAAGGCCGACGCGTTCGGCCGCACACCGATCAACATCCTGGTGATGGGTTCGGACGGCCGTACCAGCAAGACGGACTGCAAGCTCGGCGGCGGCTGTTCGAAGACCGGGGTGCAGACCGGCAGCAACGCGGACGTGGAGATGGTGGTGCACATATCCGCCGACCGCTCCAACGCGACCGTGATGAGCATTCCCCGTGACACCATGGCCCGCGTCCCCGCCTGCCGGGACAGCGCGAACGGCCAGTCCACGCCCGGCTACTACGGGCAGATCAACAGCGCGCTCCAGTACGGCCCGGCCTGCCAGGTGGCCACCGTCCACCAGCTCACCGGCATCCCCATCGACCACTTCGTCAAGCTGGACTTCTCCGGCGTGGTCAAGATGTCCGACGCGGTCGGCGGTGTGTCCGTGTGCGTCAGCGACAACGTCTACGACACCTACTCGCACCTGAAGCTGTCCAAGGGCGCCCACACCCTCAAGGGCGTCGCGGCCCTGGAGTTCGTGCGCTCCCGGCACGGTTTCGGCGACGGCAGCGACCTGGGCCGCACCGTCTCCCAGCACATCTTCCTGAGCGCGATGATCCGCAAGTTCAAGAGCGCGGGCACGCTCACCGACCCCAGCGCGGTCTACGATCTCGCGGACGCGGCCACCAAGGCGCTGACCGTGGACGACGGTCTGGGCACCGTGAAGAAGCTGATCTCGCTCGCGGACGACGTGAACAAGGTCCCCACGAAGCG
This sequence comes from Streptomyces sp. NPDC107581, assembly GCF_055657175.1. NCBI lineage: Bacteria > Bacillati > Actinomycetota > Actinomycetes > Kitasatosporales > Streptomycetaceae > Streptomyces > Streptomyces sp. NPDC107581. The sequence goes on along the minus strand of NZ_JBVKBH010000001.1, from coordinate 216,926 downwards.
GATGACCTTCACGACGATGCAGACGGCCCCCGATCCGGGCGACAACGACCGTGTGGTGGTCGGCCCGGGCGCCAAGACCCTCTTCTCCACCATCGCCGACGACCAGTCGCTGACCACCGGTTCGGGCAAGAAGTCCGCGGCGGCCTCGGCGAACGCGAAGGCGACGGCCACCGCGTCGGCCGTACCCGCGTCCCGGATCGCCGTGACGGTGGAGAACGGCACCGAGATCACCGGCCGCGCCTCCGATGTCGCCACCGCACTGACCGACAAGGGCTTCAGTCCGGACACGACCACCGCCAACGCCCCGAGCCCCGCGGCCGCCACCACCCTCACCTACGGCACCGGCCGGAAGGCGGAGGCGCAGACGGCGGCCAAGGCGCTCGGCCTGTCCGCCTCGCATCTGAAGCAGGGCACCGGAACGGGCCTGACCCTGGTGATCGGCAGCGACTGGCCGAGCGGCACCGGCTACCCGGGCGGCGGGACGGCCGCACCCGCCGACGCCAAGGCCGCGGTCTCCAACGCCCATGCCCAGACCGCCGACCAGGCGAAGACCTGCGCCAAGGTCAGCCCGTACAAGACGGTCACCCTCAACGGCGTCTCCATGACGCCGGCCCAGGCGTACGCGGCAGCGCGCGGCAAGCCCGACTCGGACGACTGAGACGGCGACCGGCCCACCCCAGGGTTGTACAGTTGCGCAAAATAGCAATCGTGGCGGCAGGTGCGGCACGTCTGGCCCGCACCGTCGTCGGCGTGGAGAAGGGGTGGGCGGGATGCTCCGCAACGGACTGGAACCCTGGCACCTGCTGGTCGTGGCAGTCGTGATCATCGTCTTGTTCGGGTCCAAGAAGCTGCCGGATGCCGCCCGCGGACTGGGCAAGTCGATGCGCATCCTCAAGAGCGAGGCGAAGGCGATGAAGGAGGACGGCGCGGCCGCGCCCTCCACCACGCCGACCGGGAACGCGTCCGAGGAGCCCGCGCCGCGGGTCGTCCAGGCGTCCCCCGGGGAGCCCGTGACGGCGACCGCCCACCCGACGGCCACCGAGGACCACCGAACCCACTGAGCTGTTCCCACCGCTCCGATCCGGTCCACCGCTCTGAGTCGGCCCTACCGCTCCGGGCCGGTTCCAGCGCACTGGGCCGGTTCCACCGTACTGAGCAAGGGCCGTCAGGGGCTGGCGACGTCGAAGCCGTACCGCAGCGGCTCACCGGTCACGGTGTAGTCGCGGCGGTAGAGGTGGACCGCGTCCGCGCGCACACCGGGCGGCGCGCCCTCGACCTGGCAGGGGTACGTCACCTGGATCACGCGAGGCCGCCCGGAGACCTTCATCCGCACTCCGTCCGCGGGCCCTCCGTCGAGCACCGCGGCCTCCCAGCCGGCCACCTCGGTCACGTCGGTCACGTCGGTCACGTCGGTCACGTCGGTCACCTCGGTCGTCTCCACGGCGACAGTTTAAATGTTGCGCAAGTCTCCGGTATGTGAGCCGGACCACGAGCACGCCCTGCGCACGCTGGGCGGCGACAGCCCCACCCCCACCCCCGCCGCTCCGAGTCGGGTCTCAGCCGGCGTTCAGACATGTCAAGGGCGGGGCACGCGACACGCCCGTCGAAGGCGTCTACCTGCGCTTCAAGGTCCGCAGCACGCAGTACGACGGCGAGGAGCGCGACGACCAGTTCGAGAGCACTTCGGCCACTCCCTCCGGCTTCACCCTGCACAAGGGTGCGGAGGAACGGCTCACCTTCTCCGTCCGGCTGCCCTGGAGACGCCGGTGAGCGAACTCGGAGGCCGGGCCCTGGGAGTCGTGCTCTCGGTGAAGACCAGACTCCGCCGCGACTGGAACGACGACGGAAGCGAGGTCGACAACGACCTCCTGCACATCTCGGCCCTGCCGCTGCACGAGGCCGTCCTGGACGCGTTCGCGGAAGAGGGGTACTACTGCGACTCCGCACGCGTCGTCCACGGCTACATCCCGGACACGGAACAGAATACGGAACAGAATCACGGCTTCTACGAGTCATTCGTCCTCACGGACCGTGCATCCGCTCCTGGACGCCCGGAACAACTGGAGGTCGTCTTCCAGACGAACGTGGTCGGAGCCCTGATCCACGTGCGGCGGGCGGCACTTGATGTGCGCTCCTGGACCAAGAAGCTCCCCACCCGCCGTCTCACCGCTGCCCACCACGAGGTCGGCCAGGCCGACTGGCGCCCCCGGGTACGCAAGGCACTGGAGGAACTCGTGCTGCTGGACGACCGTTAGGGGACTACGGCCGCGCGCTCGCGCGGCCCTGCCCGGGACGACGGCGTGCGGTACGGAAGCCCCCGACGCACGCCTCGGTCCGTGAGCCTCGCCGGTCGAACGGGCGACGATCACCACGGCTGCCCACGGAGGGCCGGAGAGGTCGTCCAGGCCCCACCGCGTCGCTCCCGATCACGTCAGGCGGCGCTGGTGGCTACCGCAGCGATTCGGACTCTCCCGCCACCGACCCCGGCTGCTGACCCCTCCGCCGTCACGGTCTGACGGACACCACACACGAGCACCGCCCCCACGGCCCGCTCCCAGCCTCGCCATCCCCCCACTGAGCATGTCGTTCGGCGGGACTCGATCGCCGACGCGCCCGTGCCCGCGTCGGCTGTCCGGCGATGCCCACCCTGTGGCGGATCGGGGCACCGGTGTTTCCGGTCCGGTGAACTGAGACATCCATATGGCTCATTCATTCGAGTTGAACCCCTCGAACGAGGTACCCACGGTCAACTCTGCTTGACGTGATCAAGAACCTCAGGTGTGCCGCCCTTGCGGCCGTGCTCCTCATCGCGCCTCTCGCGGTACCCACTCCAGCCCAAGCACAGGATCGTTCCGCCCCGGTATTCACCGTCCCGATCGCGGCGGCGGTTCACGCACTCCCGCTCGCCGCCGAGGTGCGCGACGGCTACCAGCGCACGAGCTTCAAGCACTGGAACGCGGGCAAGATCCCGGCCGACGGCTGCAACACCCGAGCAGAGGTGCTCCTCGCCGAGGCCGTCGACCCTCCTCAGGTCCTCCCGGGCTGCAAGCTGTCCGGCGGGCGTTGGTGGTCGTACTACGACTCCAAGTGGATCACCTCGGCCGGCGCCCTGGACGTCGACCACATGGTGCCGCTGGCCGAGGCCTGGGACTCCGGGGCGTCGCAGTGGACGGCGGAGCGGCGCGAGGCCTACGCCAATGATCTCGACGTCCCGACCTCCCTGGTCGCCGTCTCGGCAGCCGCGAACCGCAGCAAGGCCGACCAGGACCCGGCCGAATGGCTGCCCCCGACCGTCGAAGTCACCTGTCGGTACGTCTCGGAATGGGTCGCGACCAAACTCCGTTGGGGACTCACCGGCGACGCCGTCGAGCTCGAAGCACTCGACCAGCTCGCGGAGGCCTGCCCCGGTACGACCGTGACGTACCAGCCTGCTCCGTAGAGCTGCGGCCCGGCCCGAGCTTGTTCTTGAATGGTCGCTCATGTATCTTCGTGCCATGCCCAGACCCCGAGAGTTCGAGCCCGAAGCCGTGGTGGACCAGGCCATGCTGCGCTTCTGGTGGCGGGGCTATCGGGCCACGTCCATCGAGGATCTCGTCAAGGCGACAGGGGTGAAGCCCGGCAGCCTCTACAGCGCGTTCCCCGGAGGCAAGCACACCCTGTTCCTGAAGTCCCTGGAGCGGTACTCCAAGCTGATCGTTCCCCAGAAGCTGGGCGAGCTCGCGGCGCCCGGTGCCTCACTGGCCGCGCTCCGCGGGTACTTCGACGGCCTGGTGCACGACCTGCTCAGCCCGGAAGGCCGGCAGGGATGCCTGCTGGTGAACACGGCGATCGAGAACGCCGCCGAGGACGACGAGGCCGCCGCCGTCGTCCGCGGACATCTCGCTCGCCTCGAGCAGTGCATGACCACGGCCCTGCGCAACGCCCGCGACACGGGACGGGTGCGCGCCTCGGTGGACCCGGCCGGCAGTGCCAAGGTGCTGGTCGCGACCTGCCAGGGGCTGATGGTCGTGGGGAAGGCGAACCCCGACGCGACGGTGCTGCGCGCCATCGTCGACAACGCCTTCGTCGTCCTCGTCTGACGCTCGACCCTCTGGGGCCACCGCATGCGGTGGCTCTTTTTTCGGACCAATAGTTGAATCAGTATTCAAGAATGGATCCACCATGAAGGCCATCGTCATCTCCACCTATGGCGCTCCCGAGGTCCTGCACCTCACCGACCTGCCCGACCCCGTGCCCGCACAGGGAGAGGTGCTGATCCGGGTCAAGGCATTCGGCCTCAACCACGCCGAGGCATACATGCGCGCGGGTGCCTGGGGCGAGGTCGCGGCCGTCCCCGGCATCGAGTGCGCCGGCGTGGTCGAGGCCGACCCCTCGGGCCGGCTCGCCCCCGGCACCCCGGTCGTGGCGATCCTCGGCGGCATGGGCCGCACCCGCAATGGCAGCTACGCCGAGCTGGTCACGGTACCGGCCACCAACGTGGCTGCGGTGAACTCCTCACTGGGATGGGCCGAGCTGGCGGCCGTTCCCGAGGTCTACGCAACCGCGTGGTACGGACTGTTCGGCAACCTGGACCTGCGGCCCGGCGAGCGGGTCCTGGTGCGCGGGGCGACCTCCTCCCTCGGCCAGGCCGCCGTCAACCTCGCCGTCGACCACGGCGCGAAGGTGCTCGCGACCACCCGGAACCCCGCGCACGCGCCGCTCCTGAAGGAACTCGGCGCCGAGGACGTCCTCATCGACGACGGCCACCTGGCCGCGCAGGTCGACAAGGACACGACCCTGATCGACGCGGTGTTCGATCTCGTCGGCAACAACGTCCTGCGCGACTCCCTGGCCACGGTGCGTATCCGTGGACGCGTCTGCCAACTCGGCTTCCTCGGGGGCTTCGAGCCGGTGCGCGACTTCGATCCCATCGCCGATCTGCCCACCGGCGTACGGCTCAGCTTCTTCGGCAGCGCGTTCGTCCTGGGCAGCCCCGAATTCCCGCTCGCCGACGTTCCCCTGGACACGATCTACAGCAAGGTCGAGGCAGGGACCTTCCCGGCAAGGCCGGCACGGGTTTTCCGTTTCGACGAGATCGTCGAAGCCCACTGGGTCATGGAAGCGGGCAGCGCGCTGGGCAAGATGGCCGTCACCGTCGGCTGAGACCTCGCCCGGCCCCACCACGGCCGGCGGGCGGCATGACGCCGGAACCGGGCTGGCCCGCCCGCGGCTTGAAACCGCAGACGAGACGGCGGAGCCCCGCCACGGCTTCGGGTCCCGGGCGGCCCGGCTGGGTCCCGGCGAGGTCGCGCGCGGTCAGGGCCTGACCGCGAACACCATGCCGATGTCGCCGGCCTGCTGCACCGGGTCCTGCTCGGTGCTGACCGTGAAGCCGTGCGTGAGGAAGACCTCGCAGACCGTGTCGCGGTTCTGCTCCCAGCGCTCCACCTCGACGACGGCCTGGCGGACCAGCGGCCAATGCCGTTCCTCGATGCCCCTGAGCACATCGAGTTCGGCGCCTTCCACATCGACCTTGAGCAGGTCGATGTGGTCGATGCCCTGCTCGTCGAGCGCTGATGACAGGGGCCTGACCTTCACCCGGTGCGTCTCGAGCCGCCGCATCACCCGCAGCTTGCGGCTGACGAGAAGAGTGAGGATGGGAGCGGGTACGCGGCGCAGGGCCGGTCCCAGGCCGCCCCGGCGGATCATTTCGACGACGCTGGCGGTGACCCGCCGCCGCTCGGCCTCGATGTTCCCCTGATCGCGCGACGAGGACGAGAAGATCGTGGCGGCCGGGATGTAGCTGAAATCCAGCTCGTCGGCACGGGACGCCAGGCCGTAGGGGAGCGCGGTCAGACGTCCGTTGAAGAACTCACGGGCGTTGCGGTCGAGTGTCGCGTGCAGTGGCGGCACCGGCTCAAAGGCGTAGATCCGCACGTCCCCGTCCAGCCGCTCATAGACGGCCGCCGAGAACACACCGATGTTGGCCCCCACGTCGAGCACCGTCGCGCCCGGCGTGCACTCGACGCCGTGGGCGAAGTAGCCGCCCACCTCCTCGCGCAGGAAGGACGCCTCCCAACGATTGATACTGTGCAGTTCAATCGCACTCATGGCCATGACAAGCTGATTTACCAGGCTCGGAGCCAACAATCCAGCCCACAGGCTTCACTTCGCCCCGCCCCTGATCCACAGGGTGTGACACCACCCCCTTCGCGCGGCAGCGACATGTGCCCCGGTGAGGGAGGCCACTGACCGGCGACCTCAGCCGTACCAGCCCGTCACCGGCTGCCCCTGTCCGCCGGCGTCGATGTCAACATGGCTGCCGTCGACGACAGCTTTAGGAGTCCGAGTGGATGCGGTGTTCCGGCCAGGCGCGATGTTCGTCTGCACCGGGACGCGGAAGCCATGGACGTGATCTTTACCCAGAGGCGCGAGGCGACCGCCCGCGAGGCGTGATCAGAACTTTTTGGCCCCCTATGCGGCCCCCTGAGAACGACAGAGGGCACATACGGAGATCCGTATGTGCCCTCTGCCCAGCGTCGGGGTGGCGGGATTTGAACCCACGACCTCTTCGTCCCGAATTAGGCTCTGGAAGATCGCCGAGCTGCGGCTCGTGGCAAATATGCAGGTCAGAGGGTTGGGGTGCGTCGGTCTACGTTGGTGCTCCGGGCCCTCGATCTCAAGATCATCTCCAGGATTTCTCCATGGACGTTGTGAATGAGTTCTTCAGATGGCCCGTGAGCGGTTGAGTTGGCCCGGCTGAGCGTCGTAGTCGGCCTGTGCGTGTTCAATCGTGGGTAAGTGCGTGTTTCTGATCCATCGCACCAGTTATGCGACATCCCGCGGGTTCGTCCTGGCTTTCATCTCCCGTTGCCGCAGGTCAGCCCGGCAGGCGGGAGCGATGGATCCGCATAGATCATGATGGACCTTCGGGATTCCTGAAGAACCATCATGATCCCTTCATAGACGCACAGGCCGAGGGCGACGGGGTGCCTGGTAAGGCCCCATGCCGAGGAACCGAGGGGCACGGCGAACTCGCGGGATGTTGCACACGCCGTGCGCATGGCCGGGCATCAGGCGAAGCGGACTTCGCGCGAGGCGGCGGAGGCCGTGGCGAACGCGAGCAGCCGGCCGCCCTCCTCGGTGAGCGCGGCGCGGTCCCCGGCACGCAGGGTACCGAAGGGCTCCAGGACGAGGACGGCGGCACCGCGCGTCTGCTCGACGCGCCACACGCCCGCCACGAACCCGTCCACCAGGAACGTCGACCTGATCAGCCCGTTCCGCGTGAAGACGAGCTTGCGCTGCTCCTCGGTGAGGATGCGGGCGCGGTCGGCGTGGGAGAGCAGGATGTTGTCGAACTCCGGCAGGAAGCGCACCGGGGCGGGGGTGTCCGCGTCGGGGCGGGGGGCCTCCGGCAGGTCGAGCAGTTCGCGGCCGTTCTCGTCGCGGAAGACCGCCAGCCGCGGCCGGAGCCGGTTCACCGCGTCGGCGAGCCGGGTCATGCCGGACCAGACCTGGATGTCCTTGACCGTGGCCGGCCCGAAGGCCGCCAGGTAGCGCTCGACCATCAGGTCCGGTGCCGCCAGCCCGGCGACGGGCCGGCCGAGCCACGCCTCGGCGCTGGTGTGCACGGCCTGCCCGCTCTCGCCCCACAGCCCGCGCGGCGGCACCTGCACGAGCGGTACCAGGTTGCGCACGGCGTTGGCGAGGGCGAAGGGGTCCCGGTCCGGCCACCGCTCGGCGAGCAGGGTGCCCAGGCCGCCCAGCGTGAGCGGCTCCCGCTCGACCAGCTCGCGGCCCAGCTCGGCCACCTTCTCGACGTCGAGCCCTTCGAGCTTGCGCCCGAAGGCGCCCTTCAGCCCCTGCCGCAGGGCGCCCTGCAGGACGGGGCGCAGTGCGACGCAGTCGTCCGCCGTGACCAGGTGGATCGTGCCGCGCATCAGACCCACCCGGACCACCTCGCGGTTCCTGACGAGGGAGGCCAGGTCCTCGATGCGGAAGCCGGCGAGCCGCGTCCACAGGCCGATGTAGGGCGGGTTCGGCGCCTGTGCCTGCATGCCCACCAGGTGCGCGACCGCCCGCCCCGCTGGCATCGCGGACCGCTCCAGCAGCAACTGCCGGGCCAGTAGGCTCCGGTTGAGAGCCCGATGGTCCAGCACCTTCACGTCTCCTGTCACCACGACGGGATTCCCTTCCTCGTGTCCACTCACGAAAACACGGTGGCTGCCTCGGACCGCGCCCGGGACGCCACCGCCGTACTGCGATGCCGCTCAGCTCATGCGCACCAGCATCGTGCTGCTGTACGTGCGGTCGAGCAGGGCGGCGCACGCCGCCGGGAGCTGACCGGTGCCGCCCTCGACGACCGTGTGCAGGAACACGTTGCGTCCCTCCCGCAGCCACGGGCCGAACCGCGCGTTCCACTCCTCGATCTGGTCCGGGGTGTGCAGCGTGGCGAAGCCGCGCAGCATCAGGTCCTTGGTGATAGCCGACATCAGCGGCATCCGCGGGCTGCCGTCATCGTCCCCGCCGTGTGCAACATCCCGCGAGTTCGCCGTGCCCCTCGGTTCCTCGGCATGGGGCCTTACCAGGCACCCCGTCGCCCTCGGCCTGTGCGTCTATGAAGGGATCATGATGGTTCTTCAGGAATCCCGAAGGTCCATCATGATCTATGCGGATCCATCGCTCCCGCCTGCCGGGCTGACCTGCGGCAACGGGAGATGAAAGCCAGGACGAACCCGCGGGATGTCGCATAACTGGTGCGATGGATCAGAAACACGCACTTACCCACGATTGAACACGCACAGGCCGACTACGACGCTCCGCCGGGCCAACTCAACCGCTCACGGGCCATCTGAAGAACTCATTCACAGTTGAGTGCCGCCTTGCCTCAATGGTGGTCTCGAAAATCGAACACATGCTTGAATTTGGCCATGCGATCGTTTCCCGCCGACCTCGCCCGGGCGCAGCAGGAGTGGAGCGTCACCTACCGGCAGCTCGCCGAGCGGCCCGGCCGTACCGAGCTGCGCTGGCGCCTGTACCGGCTGTCGGCTCAGCTGTTCTTCCATCCCTACTGGCCGCAACGGCGCCCAAGCCCCGCCGCGTGGCAGGACCTGCGTGAGCTGGGCCGGTCAGACCGGGACGTGAGTGAGCGGCGTCAGCAATGACGCGCTGGAATGCGAGGCCGCATGTCCCGGATGATCCTGAAGGCATGTCCGGTCCGATTCGCGTGATCGTGCATCCGCCGTCGCCCACGGGTGGCCGGCGCGTGCGCGTGGACGGCGAGATCCTCGGGCTGGCCCACAATGTGGCCGACGTCGCCGAGTTTCTTCGGCGAGCCGGGCTGGAGGTCGACCCTGAGGAGGTGGCGGGGGCACCGTGGATCGACTGGCGGGGTGTGGGACCGGAACGCTGGGGCGGGGAAACGAGCAGTTGATCGCCCCGCTGTCTCCGTCGACGGAGCTCACCTTGCTCGCCACGGTTCCACGTGATGACACCTTTCCCGTCGGGTATAGCCCCGCCGACGCCTCATCCCGTTCACCCGCGTGGGTCGCGCCTACCGTTTCACCGGCGAGCACCTCGCAGAGATCATTCGCATGCACGAGGCCCGCCCTGCCCTCCCGCAGCGGCCGGCGGCAACTGCCCCTGCCCGCAAGCCGCCTGTCCCTCAGCCCTCGTCGCCGTCTGCTGTGCCCATGGCTCGCCTGCGCGCCCGGCCTCCACGCCGAGGCCGCCAGGGCCAGTTCGGGACCGCTGCCTAGGACGACGACGAAGGAGGGGAGGGACACATGGGTTTCGGCGAGAAGCGCGGAAACTACTGGCGCGGCCGGTACAAGATTGCGCCCGGCAAGCACCTCACCGTCGTCGGCGAGGACGGCAAGCCGCTCAAGTTCGCGACCAAGGGCGAGGCCCAACGGGCAGCAGCCGAGGCGGAGAACAAGTTCCGGCGGGGCGACTGGCGTGACCCGGCGCTGGGCCAGGAGACCTTCGGCGAGTACGCGAGCCGCTGGTACGCCGCCCAGGACCTGGCCGCCTCGACGATGCAGAACTACAGGCGCCACATCGAGGAGCACCTGCTCCCCGAGTTCGAGGACAAGGCGCTCGCTGGCGTCCTGCGCACGGACGTGGAGCTGTGGGAGAAGAAGGAACGGGCCGAGTACGCAGCTTCCAGCGTCAAGACCTGGCGCTCAACGCTGCACTTGATCTTCGAGGACGCGATCGACGAGGGCCTGCTCACCTCCAACCCGGCAGCAAGGCGGCGCGGGCGCGGCAAGCGCGCCGGCCGTTCTCGTGACCGCGGCCCGGAGAAGGTCGTCACCGACGCGCTCGGCATCCTGCTCACCGCTGAGCGGGCCGCGCTGCTCTCCGGCCGCGACGATGAGTTCGTCGCCGTGGTCCTCAAGGGGTACACCGGCAAGCGCTGGGGCGAAATCGTCGGCCTGGAAACGGAGTTCGTGCGCCACAACGCGTTCAGAGTCGAGTGGCAGCTGTACGAGCTGGACAGCGGCGAGCTGGTGCGCTGCCCACCCAAGGACGACAGCTACCGCACCATCGACGCGATGGACTGGCTGTCCGCCCTGGTCTTCAACCACATTGCCCGTACGAAGCCGACGCCGTGCCCCTGCCACGGCAGGACGTACGTTTTCCGAGGCCAGGGAGCAGCGCGCACCGGCGGCCACCAGGGCGCGAAACTCATCGACGTCGCCCGCCTCGCAGAGGTGTCCACGGGGACGGTGTCCAACGTCCTCAACCATCCCGACCGGGTGCGGGAAGACACCCGAGTCCGCGTCGAGCAGGCGATCGCCGACCTCGGGTTCGTACGGGGCGGCACCACGTCGGAGCATGCAGCCCACTGGCGCCGAAACGGCTTCGCCACCTGGCTGTTCACCCCAGCGGTCTCAGGCTGGTATCCGAAGAAGGCACCCCAGGAGGCCCGCCCGGTGCCCATCCTCGGCGAGCCGTGGCCCGGCATCCCGGCACGGGGACGGGGCGCGAGCCAGCGCGCGGACGCCTGCTGGCTCCCCATCGCCAAGGGCCTTACGCCCCACGGCCTCCGTCACACGCACCGGACGATGATGGAGGACCTCGGCACCGAGAAGGTCCTCATGGACGAACGCATGGGACACATCGACGGCTCGGTCTCCGCGCGCTACGCCCACGTCACGGCCGGCATGCGCCAGCGCCTCCTGCTCGGGCTGACTGACCGGTGGGAAGAAGCGCTGGACGCCCGGCTCGCGATGTGCCCCACGTCTCCGGTGCGCGTGCTCAACGATCTCCTGCGCGCACGCGCCAACTCCCTGAGGTAGTTCCGCGGTGCCCCGCAGCACTGTTGCGGGGCACCGCGGTCCTCATCTCCTACGAGGTGACCCCGTCGCCCCAGACACGAACCATTTCTCCCGGCCGGCCTTGCCGCGCCCTCTGATCCACAGCCGCTATCCGACTAGGAGTACGCCCTGAAGATCCACCCCACCGCAGACAACTTCCCGATCAGCGAGGACGAGTTGCTCGACCTCGCCGAGTCCATCAAGGCCCAAGGCCAGCACCACCCGATCGTCCTCGACACCGACGGAACCCTCCTCGACGGCCGCAACCGCCTCGCCGCCTGCAAGATCGCTGGTGTCGAACCCCGCTTCACCACCTACACGGGCAACGACATCATGCACGTGATCCTGAGCGGCAACCTGCTCCGTCGGCACATCAGCAAAGGCCAGCAGGCAATGATCACCGCCATGGCTTGTTCCGTTTCGGGACACTCGCTGCGCGAGCAGGCCAAGCTCCACGGACTCAGCCGCAGCCGCCTGTCCGCCGCCAACGTCGTCCTCAACTACTCCCGCCACCTCGCCGAACAGGTCCGCACCGGAGAAATCAGCCTCGACACCGCATACCGCACCGCCCTCGAACACAAGGCCCGGACCGCCGCCCTCCTAGAGCAGAACGACCGCCTTCGCGAGCACGCCCCTGATCTCGCCGAGCAGGTCACCGACGGCTTCCTCACCCTCGATGACGCCATCAGTACTCTCGACGAACGCCAAGAGGACGAACGACTTCAGCGCCATGTGCGCGCCGCCGACGCCATCCGCCTGGCTGACGGTGACACCGCCCTGCCCCTCGCTCAGCTCGTCGAACAGGGGGACGTCACTTGGCGCCAGGCACACCAGCGGGCCGAGGAATTCCTCGTTCAACGACGGGACACCATCAATCAAGCGCGCCAAGCCCTGCAGCTGATCGCCGATACGTGGGCCAGCGTCCAAGATCTTGCCGCCCGGCGCGACACCCCTTACGCGCGAGACATCCTCGACGGCCTCACACCCGAAGCCCGCTCCCTCGCCCAAAGCCTGACGGCCCTCGCTTAACAGCGACCTCGCCCTGAGGAGGAAGGGAGACATCTGATGTCGGCGGTGCCGTCCTGGCGCCGGGTCAGCAGCCCGCCATCTTGCCGTAGGCGATCCAAATCTCGCCCTTGTTGTTGAGGCTGACGTTCCCGCTCTTGTGCAGCCCGGTGTACTTCCCGCGGTACTTCCGCAGCTCGCCGACGGGCGACTCCAGCGTCATGTAGGGGGAGTCGGGCTTCCAGTCCCCGGAGAACTTCGCGTAGACCTCGTTGGTCCCGTCGGTGCCGCTCGCCCAGCAGGCGCGGGAGCCGGAGTACAGTACAAGGTTGCCGTCGTACTGCATCTCCAGGCGGTAGCCGCCGTTCCGGAGACAGTGGCCGGGGATGAGTCTGTCCGTGAACGATGTGCCGTCGTTACGGCACCCCTCCGCATGGTACGCAGCGTCTGAGGGAGCAGCCGTGGCCTGCCCCGCCGTCGTGGCCAGAGCCACCGCCAAGAGGTTCGCTGCGGCGATCGCGCAGGCGCGGAAGGCTGTCCTCATGTTTGTTCCGCCTGTTCTTGTAAGCGTTTCAAATGCCCGATACTCCGGATGCAGACAGTACTTGCACGCTCACGCCAAGTTGCCGAGATCGCTCAGTCTCACCCCTGCGTGTGTGCACGGCGCGGTCGGGCAAGGGGTGGAAGCTGCTCCTGAGGTCGCGTTGTACGCGGAGACCTAGCTGATCAAGGTCTGAGCCGACTCGGCACGTCCGGGGTGACACGGTCGCCCTGACCTACCGGGGACTCAAGGACTAGAGAGCTTCGGCGGTATGGCCGGAGCGGGAAGGCCGAGAAGGCGGGCGAGGGCGGCTGTGACGGGGGCGCACTGGTCGGGCAGGTACCTGGCGGACCAGTCGCTTGCCAGCGTGAGGAAGTCGGTGAGGTCGTGCTCGACACCGGTGAGCAGGCGGCGGAGCTCGGTTGCGGACAGCTTGATCACCGGACTGTCGGCCTGATCGGCGTTGACGGTGAGCCGGACGGTGTCGCCGAAGCGCTCCGCGATTGGTGACACGGGGTCGTGGCCAAATCCGAGCAGGCTGCCGTTGTCGACGAACTGGTGCCAGTCGCGCCAGGTCTCCAGGCCATCGCAGCAACTGGGCAGGAAAGTGACGCCCGTGGAGTTGTCGGTGACCCGCAGGCCCCCGGCGACGATGAGATCCTCGCAGGTCAGCATCCCGTGAAGGAACGAGTCAAGCGCGGCGGCCGAGAGAGGTGGATGATCGCCGTCGGGGCCGGTGTCGTTGTAGCTGGACAAGGCCCTGCGCTCGCGCGTGCGGGCGACTACTTGGCCAGCCGGGCGAACTCGGATCAGCCTCCGCAGACTGAACGTGCCCAGGCGGCCCACGCTCGGTCCACATCAGGCAACCGCGGGACACCCCCAGCTTCGCCTCCGGCACCGCCCGCATCGAATCCGGCCGCCCCAGGTCGCTCCCGCTGACGCCTGTAGCACCGAATCTCGGCGGCACCAAAACGGTCAATCGCCGGATCCTCGTGGAACGTCGCTGCCCCAGCGCCTGCGGCTCTCGCCGTCGGTTGCTGGGGCACCCGTCACGGAGAAGAAACCACATGCACCCCGACCAGTTCTCGGTCTCCCTCCCGCAGGAGACTGCAGCCGTCACCGCACACACCAGCCCCCATCTCCCTCTGCACGCCAATGCCGACACCCCGGAACGGGAGCACGGGTACGGACACCTCACGGTCCCCCTTCGGCAGCGCGGTCTGGAGTGCACCGTCGAGTACGGCCTCAGCGACTACATCGTCCACGTCGGGCTCCCTGACGGTAGTTCGTTGATCATCTCGCCACCCCAGGAGCCGTCGGCCGGCCATCCGCCCGGACATCCCGATAGCTGGCTGGTGACCCGCGGGCATCCCGACGACTCCACAGTCCACGAAGTGATCTACGACTCGGAGCCAGACGGTCCCCACTCCCGGTACGGCGGCAGTGTCCCGAAGTTGCTCGCCGCCGTCGACGCGCGTCTCGATCAGCTCGACGTGCCTCCACGGCCGGGCTCTGACTCGCCGCGCGTGACTGCTGCCCTCGCGCTCTCACCGAACGCTCAGCGCACGAGCCCACCACCACTGCCAGCGGCTTCGGCCGTGCGTCCCGCGCTGACGGCCCCCCATCCCCCGTCCGTACCCGGTCGCTGACCGCTTCCCGCCTCGGAGTGCGCCATCTCCTGCACCAGCAGAACCACCACGACCGTCGACCGCCCCGGCCCCCGAGCTTCCACCGGATGGATCTTCCATGCCCAGCCACTACGACGTGTTGCCCGATCTGGCCTTCGGCCGCCACCCCGTCTACGGCATCGTCGCCGCGAGCCCGAAGAACCTCGCAGCCAGCACATGGATGCTGAAAGGTTTCGACTTCCACCCCGTCCCAGACCAGCCGACGCTGTACGCGCTGGCCAATCAGAACCGTGACGGGGAAGGTCGTACGACCCGAGCAGTCGAGCTGCTACGCAAGGCTGGCTACCGGGTCGATGTGGACGCCGCGCTCGGCCCCTCTCTGGCACACGATGCAGCACCCGTACGCGGCCAGGGCCCGAATGGTGAACCTGACGTCGCCATCGCCGAGCACCCGCGACTCGGCATCGTGGCCGCCACCAGCGACCACTCCTCCTCGCTCGGCGGTCGACTCGTCCTGGAGGAACACGGCTGGCGGCTGAACCTGGATCTGGACATCTACACGCTGCCCACCACCGTCGACCGCAGCGAGGCCCTGGAGAAGGTCGCGAGCGCCACGGTGTCGATGCACCGATCCGATCTCCAGGTCGCAGTGCAGCCCCGTCTCGCCCAGGACGTAGCAGCGCGCCACCCTCCTGCACCCGCGCCGGCAACCCGCCACGAGCGCGGTCAGGGCTTCACCACCCGCAAGTCCCCCATCAGCGCCGCCGCGCTCGCCACCAGCCCAGCCCGCGCCGGCCTCCAGGGCAAGGCGCCGGTCCCCGCGTCCGCTCCGGCGGCTCGGCCGGTCGACCCGCGCATCGCGTTCTCCCGCAGTCGCTGACCCAACTTCCGTAAGGAGCAGTTCCCATGGCCGTGAAGACCATCTGGCAGATCACCCACTCATGCGGCCATCAGGCCGAGCGCGACCTGTCCGACCGGGCAGCCGACCGTCGCGCGGGCTTCGCCGAATGGCTCGCCAAGCAGGAGTGCACCGACTGCTGGCGGGCCGCCAAGGAAGGCGACGAGCAGGACAAGGCCGCCTGGCTGGAGGCCAAGCGGGCCGAAGAGCAGGCCGAATCCGAAGCCTGGTCACAGCAGTACCGGATGCCTCCTCTGGAGGGGACCGAGCGAGCGGTCCCCTGGGGTGTGCGCTGTCGCCACCAGGTCCTGGCCGCTGCCTACACCGCCCTGGTCCTCGAAGGCGAGACCAGCGAGACCGAGTGGGAGGAGATCGAGGGGGCCGCTCGCACCATCACCCGTGCCGGCTGGTGGATCGACCAGCGCTCCTCCGAGCCCGACGACCTCACGGAACTGCTCCAGGCCGCCACCGAAGCCGACCGGCCGACCGAGAACCGCCACTTCTGACCGACCGGTGCCCCGCCTCGGCGGGGCACCAGCTCCTCTGTCAAGGACCTGGATACCCCATGCCCGAGTACCCCCTGCGCTGCGATGTGCGGCGCACCGAGAGCACCACGGATCTCCTCGGCCGCCTCCACGCCAGCGAGCCAGGCTTCGCCCCCTACCTACTCACCGCCTGGTCCCCGGAGCTGGCCGCCCAGGAGACCGTCGTCCTGCCGCACCTGGCACTGCTGCGGGACACCGACGAAAGTGTCCTGTTGATCTCCAGCAGTCGGGTCGCACCCTCGCGGAGATCCGCGTAGGTGGAGCGTCCGGCGCCCAGAGCCTCATATAGGAAAAGGCCTTGCTCGGTGTCACAGTTGACGTCGACGACCGGTGAGTCGGTCGGCTGGAGATCCGCCCAGAGCAGCGACGCCATCAGCGCGTGTCGGACCGCCTCGTGCTTCTTGCACGTGCGGTCGGCCACGGCGGCCGTCTCCAGCGCGTGAAGGAAGGCTTCCCTTCTGGCCGACGCGGGGGCGGCGGAGATGGTACGGCCTGGATGATGCGCTCGATGTCCGCCTTCCGGTGATGTCCAGCAGGAAGCTCCCCGCCGCGCTCTCGCAGGTCCGGGAGCTGGGCGTCCAGCGTCGATATCCGAGTTCCCTTGTACTCCGGCGTGAACCAGGACCCCGCTTCCAGGGCGTCGATCTCCGACCGCGGTCAGCTTGCCGATGTTGCCCTTGCCGTTGGTCGTCCGGTCCACGGTTGCGTCGTGGACCACGTAGAGGCCGCCGTCCCGGCTCCGCCGGACATCGTTTTCGATCCGGTCCGCTCCGGTCTGGCGCGCTACCTCCCCCGAGATCAGGGTGTTCTCCGGGAGCAACGGCGGACGCTCCTCGGTGAGCGATCACCTCGGGTACGGACGGCACGAAGGCGGTCGCGGACGCCGTGTCCCGGTCGGTCACCAGGAAAGCGGCGGTCGCCACCGCGGCGAGGGCCGCAGCGGATGCGGCTGCGACGCTGCGTCGTCGGCTTCGTACAGGAGCCACGCCGGCGGACCCTCACACGGTGCCCGAGCCGGCCACGCTTGCAGCCGATGCCGTCGGCGGAACCGGTGGGCCCTTCCAGGATTGCTCCGCCTCGGCCCCATTTCGGAGACCGGTGGCCTCGGAAGCGGACGTCAACACGCTTCCGCGACCGGTGGGTCGCCGTTCTGCTCGTCGAGGAAACCGCTGCGCGCGATCCGGTAGGCGAGCTGGGCGCGGCTGCGGCTGCCGAACAGGTCGGAGGCCCAGCGCATGTGATTGGTGACGCTCCGCAGGCTCATGCCGAGGCGGGAGGCGATGACCGCGTCCGTGTGGCCCTCGATCATGAGCTGGAGCACCGCGCGACGGATGTCGTTGGTCACCGACGGGATCACGTGGCTCATCGCTTCGGAGTGGATCGGCGAGGCGCGCTGCCAGGTGTGGTGGAAGACGCCCACCAGGTACCGGACGACCCCTGGATGCTCGATGGCGAGGGCGAGGTCGCTGCGGACCGCTTCGGGATCCGGGACGAACGCGACCTCTCGGTCGCAGATGATCAGGCGGTCGAAGACCTCGTCCACCGTGCGGATCTCGCCGCCCGCCTCGCAGATCCGTTCCGCGTAGGCCAGCGTCGGCGAGTGGGACCGGATGGTGTGCTGATAGAGGGTCTTCTGCCGGATTCCGCGGCCCAGGGCGCTGAGGTCGTCGGCGAGGGCCGTCTCCAGGAGCTCCTGCGGGCGTCCGCCGCCGGGCTGGGCGGTGAGCAGCTCCCGCCGGCAGGAACGGACGGCCGCCGAGAGTGTCGTACTGATGGCCTCGGCTCCGCGGATCTCACGGATGAGGCGCGCCTTCCCCCAGACCTGGCTGTCCAAATACACACGCTCCGCCTCGAACACCGAGGCCCGCATGGCCTCCAGAGCGCGCTGCTTCTCCTGGATCGCCTCCTCCAGGCGGCCCATCCGGGCCGAGGTCGCCATCCGAGGCGCCAGGGGTGTGTACTCATCGTTCGACAGCCTTCTGACCAGGTCGAACTCCAGCAAACAGCGCGGTGGTTCCCCCTTCGGGGGCGTGTCACCGAGCAGATCGGAGTAGTACCGCAGACCCGTCTCGCAGAGGTCTCCGGATGGATCTCCATGGTTTGTGCACATATGTCCCCCCTACGTGTTTGCGCATTGCTTGTTCATGCTGCCAAATGCAACTCACTGGCTTGAAACCGCACCTCATGATGGTTGAAGTCCCGCCGGGGGATCCGCTGACAACACGCGGACCGGGGACGACGAAAGCAGAGGTTGACATGTCCAAGCTGTGGCTTCGCCTTGCCCTGAGCGCCCAGGCCGTGCTCGTCATCGCCGGTCTCGTCGGTGCGGGCACCGGCTCCCTGTCGGTCGCCCTCCCGGGCGACTCCCAGTGGGGAAGCCCCGCTCCGCAGGACTCCCAGTGGGGAAGCGCCGTCCTGCGGGACTCGCAGTGGGGAAGCCCCGCTCCGCAGGACTCCCAGTGGGGTGCGTGATCGAGCACGGCGGTTCGACGGAGCTCTGAAGTCCGTCATGTCGCATGCCATGGCCAACGTCATGGCCAACGTCATGGCCACGGAAAAGGGATGGGGGAACAGGCAGTGTGGCGGAGACTCTACGCAGAGGCCGTAGAGCCCGAGGCGCTCTTCGAGGTGTCGCAGGTGCGCACGCTCATGGAACAGGTCGCCGGGCCGGAGCGCGAACAGCGGGACACCGGCACCTCTGACCGGATCCTGAGCGAGGTCGAGCGCCAACGCGAGGACGTGCGGCACGCCGACCAGCTGCGGCTGGCGGCCCACGAGAGCCCCGAGGCCCTCGACCTGGTGATCCGCGGCCTCCTGGTGGAGGCGCTCCCGATGGCGTCCGTGCTCGGCGTCTGCCTTCAGGGGCTGAGCGCGCCGGGCGTCTTCGAGGACGACCTCCAGCTCCAGGCCCTGACGCTGCTCGCCGACGACATCGGTGTCGGAAGGCCGCGGGCCTCCCGGTACGACGAGTACCGGCTGCTCCTGGAGCGCGAGTTGCTCCACGAGCACTCGCTGCCCGCCGAGGAGCTGGCGAGCGTGGCGGACATCGACGACGCGCTCTTCGCCCTCCCCGCCGTCCTGCTCGCGATGAGCCGGCGCAGTGACGCGTTCTTCTTCGAACTCGTCGGCGCGGACCTCGTCTGGCGCTCGTTGGGCCTGCTCCCGGCCTTCGCCGCCCTGCGCCCGTACCGCGAGTCGGCCATCGACTGGTCCCGGCTCGACCCCGGCACCGCCTCGGGACAGACCGGCCTCGACGACCCGAAGGCGTTGTCCGCGCGCCTCGCCGGCCTGTGTGCCGACGAGGTGCCGGGCGCCGGGGAACGCGTCGCCCAGGGCGCGGCATGGATGGCGAGCGCGCTGGACCGCTGGAGCTCCGCGCTGCTCGACCGCTGCGCCGCCGCCCTGGAGCCCGAGCGCGCCCTGGCCGAGCTGATCCGGCGGCGCGCCCGCGAGGCGGCCGTGTACCACCATGACTTCACGCTCGGCGACCGGACGCTGGCCCAGTGGTTCCGCGAGGCCCAGACGGAACCGCTGCCGCTGGTCAGGGCTCTGGCTGGCAGCAAGCTCGTGAGGCCGGGCGACCACGCGCGCAGCCCCCTGGTCCGCGGACTGATCGGACCGCGCGGCCGGATGTTCCGCATCTTCACCCCTGAGGACGTCAACGTCATCAACCGGTGGATCGACAGCCTCCCCGCCGCTCCGGACGACGACACGGCCGACGCTCCGGTCACGGGCTACCCCGCGCCGGCCCCCCGCCCGGCCTCCGCGCCGTCCCCCGGGGCGGCCGAGGTGGCGATGGAACTGCGCGAGGCGTACTACCAGCTCCAGGGCCGGGCGCTGTCCCCGTGGAGCCGGGCCTACGCCGTGGACTACGTACAGGCCTGGCTGCGAGCCAGCCGCGAGAACGTCGACCGCGACGGCCGGGCGCTGCCGGCCGCGTGGCCCCGGGAGGGCCTGCGGGCCTGGCTGCTGGACCAGCACGACCAGCACGACCTCGCCTTCACGGAGTCGGACCCGGGCGCGCTGCCCTCGCGCGAGGACATCGTCGACTCCACCGTGCAGCTCGCTCCGCTCACCCTGATCGACGGTGCCTGGCTGCAGGGGTTCACCGACGTCCACCTGGCATCCTCACGGGTCGGCTTCCCCCTCTTCGAGATCTACTGGGACGAGCTCGGCAACGGAGAGATGCCGCTCAACCACCCGAAGATCTACCGGGACGGGCTGCGGCAGATGGGCGTCGAGCTGCCGCCCACCGGCAGCCGGGAGTTCGCCTACGACGAGCGCGTCCGCGAGGAGTCGCTGCGTCTGCCGGTGTACTGGCTGTCCATCGGCAAGCTGCCCCGGACGTTCCTCCCGGAGATCCTCGGCCTGAACCTGGCCATGGAGCTCTCCGGGGTGGGGGGCAGCTACCGCAGCGCCCGCCGCTTCCTGAAGCACTACGGCTTCAGCACGCACTTCGTCGACCTCCACAACACCATCGACAACGTGTCGACCGGGCACTCCGCATGGGCCGCCGAGGCCATCGACACCCATCTGCGCCGGATCACGACCGCCGAGCCCGAACGTCTCCGGGCCGAGTGGGAGCGGGTACGCGTCGGCTACGCCTCCCTGGCCACCGTGCCCCCCGAGGACGACGGCCCGATGGCCGCGCTGCGGAGCTCCCTCCGACGGCTCCTCCCCACCGGTGTCGCCTCCCGGACCGGACAGGGCGTCCCCGCGCCCCGGCCCTCGATGCACCACCCCGCAGTGAAAGTGATCGGATAGATGACCTCGTACATCCTCGGAATCTCGGCCTATTACCACGACAGCGCCGCCGCGCTCGTCAAGGACGGGGTCGTCGTCGCCGCCGCGCAGGAGGAACGTTTCACCCGGGTGCGGCACGACTCCTCCTTCCCCCGGGAGGCGATCCGGTACTGCCTCGACCACGCCGGAATCGACCTGAGCGACCTCGCCCAGGTCGCGTACTACGAAGACCCCGGCCTCAAGTACGAGCGGGTGCGCTCGTCCTTCCGCAGCTCCGGCCCGGGCGGCTTCCGCGCCTTCAACGCCGTGTACCCGCAGTGGCTGCGCTGGAAGCGGAACGCGCTCGACGAGGTCGAGCGGGAGCTGCTGACCCTGGGCCGCGGCACCCCGCCCACGCCGCGGGCGTCCCGGCACCACCGCTCCCACGCCGCCTCCGCGTACTTCCCCTCGCCCTTCGAGAGCGCCGCGGTCCTGACCGTCGACGGCGTCGGCGAGTGGCAGACGACCACCCTCTGGCACGGCCGGGGGGACTCCCTCGAACTGGTCAACTCGATCTCGTACCCGCACTCCCTCGGCATGCTGTACTCCGCGTTCACCTACTACTGCGGCTTCAAGGTGGACTCCGGCGAGTACAAGCTGATGGGTCTGGCCCCGTACGGCGAACCCCGCTACGCCGACCTGATCCGACGCGAACTGATCAACCTGCGCCCGGACGGCTCCTTCACGCTGAACCTGAAGTACTTCGAGTACCTCAAGGGTCGGCGCATGGTCGGCGCCGCCTTCGAGAAGCTCTTCGGCGGGCCGATCCGCGAGCCCGAGGGACCGCTGACCCAGCGCGAGTGCGACCTGGCCGCCTCCGTGCAGGTCGTCACCGAGGAGGCCGTCCTCGGCCTCGCCCGGCGGGCGGCGGAGCTCACCGGTGAACGGCGGCTGTGCCTGGCCGGCGGCGTCGCGCTCAACTGCGTGTCCAACGGCAAGCTCAGCGAGTCCGGCCTGTTCGACGAGATCTGGGTGCAGCCCGCCGCCGGTGACGCCGGCTGCGCGCTCGGCGCGGCGCTCAGCGCGGCCGTTCCCGTCTCGGGCCGCCCGCACCTGGGCGTCCTCCGCGACGGGATGAGCGGATCGCTGCTCGGGCCGGGTTACGAGGACGAGGAGATCCGCGACTTCCTCACCGGGAACGGCTACCCGTTCACCGAGCTCACCGACGACCCCGAGTCGGCCGCGAGCGTGTACGCCGCCACGGCCGGGCACCTCTCCGAAGGCGCCGTGGTCGGCTGGTTCCAGGACCGCATGGAGTACGGGCCCCGGGCCCTCGGCGCCCGGTCCATCATCGGCGACCCGCGGAACGCCGAGATGCAGAAGACCATGAACCTCAAGATCAAGTTCCGTGAGTCCTTCCGGCCCTTCGCGCCGGCGGTGCTCAGCGAGGACGTGGAGAAGTACTTCGACCTCCGGATGGAGAGTCCGTACATGCTCATGGTCTCCCGGGTCTCGGACCACATCGCCGTGCACCGGGGCGAGGACGCGGCACGCCCGGGCCTCGGCAGCATCAACGAGGTGCGCTCCGACCTGCCGGCCATCACCCACGTCGACCTCTCGGCCCGGGTCCAGAGCGTGGACGAGGACCGCAACCCCGAGTTCACCAGGCTCCTGCGCGCCTTCAAGAAGGAGACCGGGTGCTCCGTCCTGGTCAACACCTCGTTCAACGTGCGCGGTGAACCGATCGTCCGGACGCCGCAGGAGGCGTACCAGTGCTTCATGCGCACGGGCATCGACGTCCTCGTCCTCGGCCGCTTCCTGCTCGTGAAGGCGGACCAGCCGGAGTTCGTCGAGGCCGTCGACTGGCGCGAACTGGTCCCGCTCGACTGATCCGGTCCCGCGCCACCGCCGGCTCCCGCCCTCGGCCGGCCCCCACCGTTCGCGATCCAGGAAGAGATCCGAGATGTTCCTGCGCCTCTACGCAGCCCTCGTGTTCGTCACCGTCTGCCTGCCCGCCGCGCTCCTGCGCAAGGTGACCGGCACCTCCCGATTCAGCCCCCGCGCGCACCGCGCCCCGACCGCTTGGGAAATGTAGTGTCCAGCGTCCTGTACAAGAACATCGGCAAGCAGCCCGTTTGGGCCGACAGCGGCCACGGCGTCTGGCTGGAGGACCGCGAGGGCCAGCGCTACCTCGACACCTGCGGCGGCGTGGCCGTCTCCAGCCTCGGCCACCGCCACCCCCGCATCGCCGAGGCCCTGGAGCGGCACTCCCGGGACCTGTCCTGGGTCCACGCCGGCAGTTTCACCACCTCCCCCGCGGAGGAGCTCGCCGAGCTGCTGGTCGGCCAGTCCGGGGGGCTGTCCCACGCGCAGTTCCTCTCCGGCGGCTCCGAGGCGATGGAACTCGCCATGAAGATCGCCTACCAGTACCACTGCGAGCGCGGCGAGAGCGACCGGCAGGTCTTCATCGCGCGCCGCCAGAGCTTCCACGGCAGCTCGCTGAGCACCCTCGCGATCTCCGGCAACAGCCAGCGCCGCTCGGTCTTCGAACCCCTCCTCGGCCCGGCCGAGTTCGTCTCGCCCTGCTACGCCTACCGCGACCAGGCGGAGGGGGAGACCGAGGCGGCCTACGCCCAGCGGCTCGCCGACGAACTCGACGCGCGGATCCGGCAGACCGGCCCGGGCCGGGTGGCCGCCTTCGTCATGGAGACGGTGGTCGGCTCCACCAACGGCGCCGTGCCGCCCGTCACGGGCTACCTGGCCAAGGTCGCCGAGGTGTGCCGCCGCCACGGCGTGCTGCTGATCCTCGACGAGGTCATGGCGGGCATGGGCCGGACCGGACACCACTACGCCTACCTGGAGGACGGCGTGGTGCCCGACATCGTCGCCGTCGGCAAGGGACTGGCCGCCGGGTACCAGCCGATCTCCGCGGTCCTCGTCTCCGCCTCCGTGCACGACGCGCTGGGCAACGGCTCGGGCGTGCTCCAGAACGGCCAGACGCACGTCAACCACCCGCTGGCCTGCGCCATCGCCCTCGAGGTGCAGCGCACCATCGTCGACGAGGACCTGCTGCCCCAAGTACGGGCCCGCGGCGAGCAGCTCCGCAAGGGACTCCTGGAGCGGTTCGCCGACCACCCGCACGTCGGTGACGTCCGCGGCCGCGGCCTCTTCACCGGGGTGGAGTTCGTCCAGGACCGGGAGAGCCGCGCCCCCCTGCTCGGCGGGGCGGGACTCGTCGGACGGATGAAGAAGGAGGGCCTCGACCGCGGCCTCCTCCTCTACCCGGGACACGGCACGGTGGACGGCGTGGCCGGCAACCACGTGCTGTTCGCCCCGCCGTTCGTGGTGACCGAGTCCGACATCGACGCGATGGTCGAGCGCTTCGGCGAGGTCGTCGAGGCGTGCCTGTGAACGCCGTCGCGCACACCGCCGCCGCCCTGTTCACGGGACTCAGCGCCTTCCCGCTGACCCCCGTCAGGGACGGAGGGCTGGACGAGAAGGCGTACGCCGGTCTGGTGTCCCGGCTGGCCGCCGCGGGCGTGGACTCCGTGGGCGCGCTCGGTTCCACCGGAAGCTACGCCTACCTCGACCGCGCCGAACGCGCCCGCGCCGCGAGGATCGCCGTGGACGCCGCGGCCGGCACGCCGGTCATGGTCGGGATCGGTGCCCTGCGCACCTCCGACGTCCTGGCCCTCGCCGAGGACGCGCAGAACGCCGGTGCGAGCGCGGTGCTGCTGGCCCCGATGACGTACCAGGCCCTCTCCGACGACGAGGTCTTCGGCCTGTACGAGGACGTCACGCGGGAGCTGTCGGTACCGCTGTGCGTGTACGACAACCCCGGCACCACCCACGTGGACTTCTCCCTGGAGCTGTACGGCCGGATCGCCCGCCTGCCGAACGTCGGCTCCCTCAAGATCCCCGGCGTGCCCGCCGGAGCGGACAGGGCCAGGGAGCACGTCGCGGCCATCCGCGAGGTGATCCCCGATAGCGTCACCATCGGCGTGAGCGGCGACTGGGAGGCCGCCGCCGGTCTGAACGCTGGCTGCGACGGCTGGTACTCGGTCGTCGGCGGACTCCTGCCCGAGGCGGCCCTGGCCGTCACCCGTGCCGCGGCCGCCGGCGACGCGGAGCGCGCCACCCGGCTATCCGACGGGCTGGAGCCGCTCTGGGCCCTGTTTCGCGAGCACGGCAGCCTGCGCGTGATGTCGGCCGCCGCCGAGCAGTTCGGGCTGGTTTCCGAGGGGAACCTGCCCCGCCCGGTCCAGGGGCTCATCCCCGCGGTACGGCGGGAGGTCGCCGCCGCGCTCGAAGCCGTCGGCCACGCCCGCCCCGCGACGGCCACCCACTGAACCCCACCGAGACACTCTGAACAACCCAAGGATGATGACTGCCATGTCCGCGCGAGCCCGACTCACGCCACAGATGCAGGACTACGAGGCCAAGTTCACCGACGGCGGGGACGTCCGCTGGCTTCCGTACCTCATGTACTTCCACCCCGCCGGCCACCGCTCCACGACCGTGAACACCGACTCCGTCGGCTTCCGCTACGCGACCACCGCCGACGGCCGGCCCGTCTCCGTGGCCGACCACGACGGCATCGACTCCGTCCGCCTCCTCGCGGGCAGCTCCACCGTCTTCGGCATCGGAGCCGCCGGCGACGACTGGACCCTGCCGTCCCGTCTGACCGCCCGCGACCCCCGCCCCGAGCCCTGGCTGAACTTCGGCGGCCGCAGCTTCAACTCCACCCAGGAGCTGCTGCTGCTCACCCTCTACCGGCACCTGCTGCCCAAGGTCGAGGAGATCGTCCTCTTCTCGGGATTCAACAACCTCGGTCTGGCGCGCCAGCCGCAGTCGCGGCGCGGCGACCACGGGGCCTTCTTCAACGCCGGCCAGTTCTTCGACGCGCTGCCCGCCGAGGCCGCCGACTCCCCCTCGATGTTCCAGCGGCTGCGCGGCATCGACCCCTCCCGCCCGGCGCAGGACGAGCCCGTCCCGTCGATGGAGGAACAGCTCGACTACGCCACCGACCTGACTCTGCGCCACCTCAGGCAGTGGCAGACGGTCGCGGAGGACCTGGGCGCCAAGCTCACCTACGTCCTCCAGCCGCTCGCGGGCTGGGTCCGCCCGAAGGGCTCCCCCGAGGAGGAGGAGATCTTCGCCGAGCTCGACGCCATCGGCGGCTTCACCGCGACCTACGGCGACATCCTGCGCACCGAGGTCAACCTCGACTACGCCGCCCGCATCGAGACCGGTGCGAAGGAGATGGGCGTCGGCTTCGTCAACCTCAGCCCCGTGCTCGCCGACGCGATCACCGACGACCAGTGGCTGTTCGTCGACCGGATCCACTTCAACGACGAGGGTCACGACTTCGTCGCCAGGAAGCTGCTTCAGCTCCTCTAGGCGGCCCGACCCCCGCGCCCTCGCCACGCCCCCACGGAACCCACGGAGTCACACCCCATGACATCCCTCCTGTCCTTCTTCCGGCGGATCTTCGGCTCGTCCAAGAAGACCAAGCCGGATTCCTCGATCTACCCCATGTTCTAGGAGGCACCCCGACATGACCCACGTAGTTTTCGTCGACAGCACCGGCCCAACCCTCCCCGCCCTCGAATCCGCCAAGGACATGGGCCACTTCGTGACCTTCGTCCAGCCCGGGGACGCCTCCGCCCTCAAGCTCGGCAAGACGCCGGAGGAGCGCCTACGGGCGGCACTCGCCCACGCCGACCAGGTCGTCGCCATCGACCACCTGGAGGCGGACCTCCTCGACGCCCTGAAGAAGATCCACGCCGACCGGCGGATCGACGCCGTCCTCACCACCTCCGAGCCGGCCGTCGTCCCCACCGTCAAGGCCGCCGAGGCCCTCGGCATCCGGACGACGTCCGTACGGTCCATGGAGACAGCCGTCACCAAGGACCGCTGCCGGGACGCCCTGAAGGCCGCCGGCATCCGCTCGGCCCGCCACCTCCGTGTGGAGACCCGCGAGGAGGCCCTCGCCGCCGCCCGCGACCTGGGTCTGCCGGTCGTCATCAAGCCGAGCCGCAGCGCCGGCAAGGAGGGCGTGGCCATCGCCCGTACCGAGGACGAGGTCACCGCGTACTTCGAGGAGCTGCCGGCCTCGCGCGAGGCGCTGAGCCGCACGCTCTCCACCCTGGTCAGCACCGAGCTGCTCATGGAGGAGTACGTCCAGGGCGTCCTGCACTCGGCGGAGATCGTCGCCAACGGCGGCGAGATCGAGATCTTCATGATCGCCCGCCGTGAGCAGGCGACGCACAACGCCCTATACGAGGTCGCGGCGGTCCTGCCGGCCGGTCTGAACAGCGCGGAACAGGCCGACGTCAAGGACTACATGCAGGCGGTGTTCACCGAACTCGGCCTGACCGTCGGCCTCTACCACGTCGAGTTCATCATGAGCGCGGACGGCCCGGTCCTGGTCGAGGTCAACGGCCGGATCATGGGCGGCATGGCGCCGTTCGTCTACCGGCACATCACGGGGGACGACCCGTTCCGCCTGCTGGTCCAGGAGCACCTGGGCGAGGAATTCACCGTCCAGCAGCCGCCGTTCGGCTCCGCCGGCATCTCCATCGCCCTCGGCAGCGTGACCGGCGGCGTGCTCCCCGAGGGCGTGGAGGAGCGGATCGAGCGGATCAAGGAGAAGCACGGGCCGATCGCGTACTCCCTGAACCTCAGCAGCGGACAGCACATCCCCAAGCAGATGGGCAACTTCACGGTCTTCGGCTTCTGCTGCCTCCCGGCGGAGACCACCGAGCAGGCCAGAGCCCGCGGTCTGGAACTGATCGCGGATCTGGAGGAGGTCCTCGGGTTCGAGATCGCGAAGTACGCGCTGTAGCGCCATCGGCGAGGACACAGGAGAGATTGTGGAAGCAACAGGCATGCCCGGAGGAAGCACCTCGGGTGATCAGTGGGAGCGCTTTCCCGCGGCGGTACGCGAGGCGCTGACCCAGCACGCGGCGTCCCGGGTCGCGGACGTGCACGACGGGATCTCGGGATCCAAGGGCCCGTGGCGGCCCCTTCGGCCGGTCTTCCTCGACCGGGACCACTACGCCGAGCTCGGCGTGGTGTCGCAGCGCCTGATGCGGCTGGTCCTGGAGGCGTGCCGGCGCCGGGCGGGCACCGTCCGGGAGCTGCTGGAGGTCCTCCGGGTGCCGGCGGAGGACACTCCTCTGCTGCGTCACGACGACGTCCTCGGCGACGACCTGCTCGTCTCCGCCCGGCCGGACATCGTCTACTCCGCCGGCGTGCCGTTGTTCGTCGAGTTCAACATCGACGGCGCCATCGGCGGCACGCTCCACGCCGATCTCCTGGCCCGCCGTTTCCACCAGGTCTGCCAGGACCTGGACGGCGAGGGGACGCCCGTCTTCAGCGCCCCCGACTCCGCTGTCGACGCCCGGTCCGCGGTCATCCGCTCGTCCCTCGGACTGCCCGAGGGAGCCCGCGTCGTCATCCCGGCCTTCAGCAAGGGGACGCCGCCCGGTCTGGAGAACGCCGAGGCGTTCATCGCGTGGATGGCCCCGATGTGCGAGAGCGGCCGCCGTCACGGCCTGGACACGGTCGCCTGCGCCATGGACGACCTGACCACCGACGAGACCGGCCGGCTGACGTTCGACGGCAGGCCCGTGGACGCCGTGTTCCGGCTCTTCCAGGGGGACCAGCCGCCCAGCCCCGGCCTGGACGCCCTGATCCGCGCCGTACGCGACGACCGGGTCGGGATGCACACCGACGAGGCGGCGTGGCTGCTGAGCGACAAGACCACGCTGGCCTGGCTCTGGGCCGACGCGGAGCTCCTCGACGCCGCCGACCGGCAGCTCGTCGAGACCTACGTGCCGTGGACGGCGCTGCTGTCCACACCGGGCGTCATGGACGAGGAGCTGCTCGCGTATGCCCGCGAACACCGGGCCGAGCTGGTGCTCAAGCCCACGAGCGGCTACGGGGGTTCCGGGGTCCTGCTCGGTCCGACGGTCTCCGACGCCGAGTGGGAGGCGGGTCTCGCCGCGGCGGCACGGGCGAGCCACCCGTACATCATCCAGCGCTTCGCCGAACCCGACCTCATCGCCATGGACTTCTCGCACGCCGAGACGGGTGCCGTCGAACGCGCCGAAGTCCCCTTCGTCCTCGGCCCGTTCCTCTTCGGGGGGCGCGCCACCGGCGTCCTCGTCCGGCACGGCGTCCCGGCCGGCGGGCAGGTCCTCAACGCCAACCACGGAGCCCGGATGAGCTCGGTCGTCCTCGTGGACCGGCCGTGCTGACCCTCCTCCGGCCCAGCGCCGCGCACACCGACAGGAAGCCGCTGGGCAAGCCGTTCCGCATCTACCAGTCCGCCGTCGTCAGCTCCGACCTCGCCGACGGCATCTACCGCATCGCGACGCCCCTGCTCGCGCTCGGCGTCACCCGGTCGGCGTTCGCCGTCGCGATGGTCGGCCTGGCGGTCCGGCTGCCGTGGCTGGTCGCGACCCTGCCCGCGGGCGTCGTCGCCGACCGCTACGAACCGCGCACGGTCATGCGCTGGGCCTCGGGGCTCCGCCTGGTCCTGATGACGTTGATGTGCCTCCTGGCCGTGTTCGACCGGCTGCCGCTGTGGCTGCTCGCCGTCACCGCCTTCGCGATCGGCTGCGCGGGCACCTTCGTCGACGTCGCCGCGCAGTCGGCGCTGCCCCGGCTGGTCGACAAGGACCAGCTGCCCCGCGCCAACTCCTCGGTGCAGTCCACCCAGATGTTCCTCGCCCAGCTCCTCGGCCCGGCCCTCGGCGGCTTCGTCGTCGCGCTCGGCTCCGGGCAGGGTCTGGCCACCGTGGCCGCGCTGTACGCCGTGACCGTCTGGGCCCTGGGACGCCTCCCCGGCGGAGCCGTGCCGGACCCGGTGACGGCCCCGGCGCAGCCCCCCGCCGGCGCCACGGGCCCCGTCAAGGGCAAGGTGTCCTTCAAGGCGCTCGTCTCCGAACTGGGCGAAGGGCTCCGCTACTTCCGCGGTCGCCCCGACCTCGGCAGGCTGGCCGTCGCCGCCGCCGCGAACAACCTCTCGTACTCCATGTGCCTGACCCTCCTGCCCCTGTGGGCGGTGGCCCCCGGCCGGCTCGGGCTCTCGGAGACCACGTACGGCCTGCTGCTCTCCTGCCTCGCCGTCGGCAGCGTCCTCGCGGGTCCGCTGACGGGCCGCCTGGTGCGGCGCTTCGGGCAGCAGCCGCTGATGCGGTACGGCGGCCCGGTCCTCGGCCTGTGCTTCCTGGCCCTCGCGGTGCCGAGCGTGCCGGTCGTCGCGGCGGGACTGTTCTGCTACGGCCTGGTGGTCATCGTGTGGAACGTGTCGATCGTCTCGTACCGCCAGACGACCATCCCGGCGGCCCTGTTCGGCCGCGTCAACGCCGCCTACCGGTGGATCACCTGGGGCGTCTTCCCGCTCGGTTCCCTGATCGCGGGAGCCCTCGCGGCGACCGTCGGCCTCGCCTGGGTCTTCCTCGCGGCCGGAGCGGTGCCGCTCCTTACGGCGGTCGCATTCCCCGCCAACGCCACGTACGTCGAGAAGGAAACATCGTGAAGATCCTGGTCATCAACCGGTGGAAGCTGGCCACCACCACGTATCTGAAGTGGCTGGGCCCCGGCCACGAGGTGGTGCTGCTCTCCTCGGCCGACGGGGTGAGCGCGGACCCGGACAAGGCCCGGGCCGAACTCGCCGGCTACACCGACGCGGTCGTGCTGCCCGACTTCCACGGCAACCCGCTCGTCGAGCAGAAGGCGCTGGAGCTGCACGCCACGCACGGGTTCGAGGCGGTCGTCGCGACCTCTGAGTTCGACCTCCTACGGGCCGCGCGGCTGCGGGCCGCCATGGGGGTCGCCGGGCAGACCGTCGAGAGCGCCGAGGCCTTCCGCGACAAGCTGCGGATGAAGCAGACGCTCGCCGCGGCCGGGGTGCCCGTGGCGCCGTTCGCCGCCGTCCCGGACGCCACCGCGCTCCACGCGTTCGCCGCCGAGCAGGGCTACCCGATCGTGGTCAAGCCCCGGCGCGGCGGCGGGTCCATAGGCGTGGAGGTCCTGCGCGACCCCGCGGAGCTCGCCGACTACGCGGCCCGCCACCCCGAACTGGGAGGGGACGACGGGGCACCGCTGCTCGCCGAGCGGTTCATCGAGCACGAGCTGTTCCACGTCGACGGGCTCGTCGCGCACGGGAAGCTGGTCTTCACCTCGGTGTCCGCGTGCGGATCCTGCCTGTCCTACCGGGACGGCGTGGGCCTGACGAGCGCGATGCTGGACGCCGACGACCCGCTGACGGAGCCCCTGCGCGAGCTGACCCTGCGGACCGTCGAGGCGCTGCCCACTCCGGAGTCCTTCATCTTCCACGCCGAGGCGTTCCTGACCCCGCAGGGCGACCTGCTGCTCAACGAGATCGCCTCACGCGTCGGCGGAGGAAAGATCTACGAGGCGTGCAAGCTCGCCTACGGCGTGGACACGGTCGCCGCGTGCGTGCACGCCGAGGGAGGCGGGTTCCCGCCGCCCGAGGCCGTCGAGTCGCCGGACCGCCTGGCCGGGTTCGTCATCTTCCCGGAGCGGGCCGGCACGCTGGACGAGGCACCCACGTCGTGCCCCGTCGACGGAGTCGACCAGTACCGCCTGACCGCGGAGATCGGCAGCGACCTGGGCGTCGCGGCGCACAGCAGCGCGCACATCGCCTCCGCCGTCGTCCACGGTGCGTCGCACAAGGACGTACGGCGAGTCCTGGACGACGTCGTGCGGTGGTTCGACGAGTCCACGGTGATCACCCCCCGCCCGGAGCCGGTGTGAACGGGCGCATCCTCGTCGTCGGCTGGAAGCCCGTCGTCGAGGACGCCCTGGAGCGCGCCGGTATCCCCCACGTCACGCTGGTCGAGACGGCGAAGTACCCCGGCGTCCGCTTCCGGGCCGACGCCGACCGCGTCCTCCTTCCCTGCGGCGACATCACCTGCGTCGAGGCGCTGCTCGGGGCCCTGCACCGGTCGGACACCCCGGTCTCCGACATCGTGGCGGTCTGGACCGCGGACGAGTTCGCCCTCGTCGCGGGAGCCGCCCTGGCGCAGCTCCTCGGCCTGAGGTCCTGCACCGACGTCACCACCGCCCTGAGGTTCCGCGACAAGTACGTGCAGAAGCGGACCGTCGCGCGAGCCGGTATCCCCGTCGCCGACACCGCCCTCCTGGCGTCCCTCGACGACCTCGGCGATCCGGGCGTCGCCGCCGTCGGACTGCCCGCGGTGATCAAGTCCGTCGCGGGGGCCGGTACGTCCCACACCTATCGCGTGGACACGCCCGAAGAGCTCAGGGAGCGGCTCGGCGCACTCCTGGAATCCGACCCCGGCGCCGGACCGTTCCTACTGGAATCGTTCGTCGCGGGCAGGGAAATGCACCTCGACGGCTGCCTGTTCGAGGGGCGTCTCACCGCCTTCGCCGCCTCCCGCTATCTCACCAACAACATCAACATCCAGGCGGGCGGCATCAACGGCTCGTACATGCTCGACCCGGAAAGGGACGAGGACGTGTACGCGACCGCGGAGAAATTCGCGCTGTCGTGCCTGGAGGCCCTCGGGCTCACCGACGGCGTCTTCCACATGGAGGTCTTCGCTGGTGACGACGGACTCTGGTTCTCGGAGTGCGCGGCACGGGCCGGCGGCGGCGGAATCATCGAGGTGTTCCAGGCCAAGTTCGGCCTGAACCTGGTCGAGGAACACGCCAAGGCCGCGGCGGGCCTTCCCCCGGGGATCCCCGTCGTCTCCTCCGACGCGTTCGGCTGCACCCTCCTGCGCGCCCCCCAGGGGACCGCGGTCAGCGTGCCGACCGTCGACGAGCTCCTGGCCAGACCCGGCGTCCTCCAGGGGACGGTCGACCAGGTCGTGGGAGCACCCACCCCCGACATGACCAAGAACACGGTCCGCAGAGCCGGGTCCGCGATCGTCCGCGCGGCGACCGAGGGGGATGCGGTCGACCGCATCCGATCCCTCCGCTCGTGGTTCGCCGAAGCGGTCGTGACCGAAACGGCATGATGTAAACGAATACGGAGAACGACCATCATGATGTCCAAGAAGACCGTAGGGTCTCTTTCCTTCGAACCGGGATTCCCCTCGGTCGTCCAGCTGGTCGACGAGGAAGCGACGCCGGCTGCGATCCTCGCGAAGATCGACTCCGAACAGCGCGAGACGGTGGAACGTCTCATGCAGGAGACCGGCGCGATACTCTTCCGCGGATTCAACGTCCTTTCGATCGACGAATTCGAGGACGTCGCCCGGAGCCTCCTCGGCGACCTCGCCGCGTACAAGGGCGGAGACGCCCCGCGCCACGCGGAAAGGGGGCTCGTCTACAACGCCTCCGGGCCGGACAGGACCCGTGCGGTCCGGGCCCACAACGAGCTCTCCTACGCGCCCTGGCACCCCGAGCGGCTCGTCTTCGGCTGCAGCGTCGTGGCGGCGGAAGGCGGGGCCACCACCATCGTGGACGGCCACCGCGTGTACGCGTCCCTTCCCGCCGAGGTCCGGGAGGCCTTCCGGGACCGCGGCGTCACCTACATCCAGCACCTGCCGAACGCCGCCGGGGACCCCAGCGGCATCAAGTCCTGGCCGGAGACGTTCGAGACCGACGCGCGGGACGACGTCATCGCGCACTGCCGGTCGAGCTACACCACGGCCGAGTGGACCCCCCTCGGCCTGCTCACCACCAACCGGACGCCCGGCACCGTCGAGGTCGGCGCGGACCGGCGCCAGTCCTGGTTCAACCAGACCCACATCTGGCGGAAGGACCCCAGCACCGTTCCCGACGTGACGGACATGGAGCGCTGGAAGACCTGGATCGGCTACGGGGCGACCTTCGGCGACGGCACGGAGATCCCCACCGCGTACATGGAGCTGGTCCGCACCACCCTCGAAGAGTGCGAGGTGGCGGTGGAGTGGGAGGCCGGTGATGTCCTCCTGGTGGACAACCGGGCGGCCATGCACGGCCGCCGGCCCTACAGCGGCGACCGTCAGGTCTTCGTCGCGTTCGCCTGATCCCTTCCTCACCCCCCACTCTCCCACCCCCCCACCTGCCCCTCCCCTTGGCCCCTGCCCGGTGCCGGGATCCCCGTCGGTTCGCCGTCGGCCACCCCGGCACCGGTGTCGGCCATGCCCGGAAGACCTCACCGGAAGACCTCAAAGGAGTACCGCCATGCGCACCATGCCCGTCGTCGAGCTCACGCCCGACGATCAGCGGCGTCTCGCCGAACTCGTCGAGACGGTGCTGGAGAACTGCCCGGGACAGACCGAGTTCCGCTATCTGTCCTACGTCCGGCAGCAGTTGGACATCCGTACCGAGCTTCCTTACATCACCGAGGCCTTCGCCCACTCCGACGGGGACGCCGTCCACGTGCGGAACCTCCCGCAGTTCGACGACGTCGAGCGGAGCAAGATCCTCTGCCTGCTGCTGGGCGAGGCGATCGGCGCCTGCGTCGCCTACGCCGAGTACAACCACTCGTACATCACCGACATCCGACCCACCACGCTCTCGTCGGAGAAGAGCTCCGGCGTCGAGCTGCTGAGCATGCACAACGACCTGGCCTGGGCGAGCGACAACTGCCGCCCCCGGACGCTGGTGCTCGTCCCGCACATCGCTTCCGGCGAGGTGCCGAAGACCCTCCTGGCTCCGGCCCGCGACGTGCTCGCCCTGCTCGACGAGGAGACCAAGGACGTCCTGCGGACCCGGCAGTTCGAGGCCCGCTCGGGCTCGGCGCTGTCCTGGGGACACGAGCGGGTACGGCGCATGGAGCTGCTCGTGGAGGAAGAGGGCAAGCCGCCGGTCGTCCGGCTCAACTTCGGCACCTACACGCCGGCCGCCGGTCTCTCCCCGGCCGAGGCGGAGCGGGCGTCGCGGGCCCTGACCGACCTGAGCCGGGCCGCCCTCGAGGTCGGCCGACGCCTCGGCATCTCGATCCGCAAGGGCGAGTCGGTGCTCATCCCCAACGACCACTGCGTGCACGGCCGGGACACCATCCAGCCCGACAAGTGCGAACGACTGCTCCTCCGCTCCTACGTCCTGCCGGACGCGGTGGCGGCGCGCCACGGCAACACCATGGTCCACCTCAGCAGCTAGACAAGGCGGTTCACGCGATGTCCGACATCGTCATCATCGGAGCGGGACACGTCGGCCTCACCCTGCTGGCGGACCTGGAGCTCACGAAGTCCCACCACGGACTCACGGCGCACCTCCTCTCCCTCGGAGACTCCGCCTCGATGCGGGAGCGCAGCAAGGACTGGACCCGGCTGGTCATGGAGAACCTCATGACCGGTTCGGAGGAGACCTGCGCACTGTCCGAGAGCCGGTTCGCCTCGCTCTGGAGCGAGGAGGGCCGCCGCGTCCTGGAGAACGCCGGCACCATCGTCGTGACGGTTCCCGACATACCCAAGCTCAGGCTGGAGCTGCTGGAGCACTTCGAGCGCACGGTCGACCTCGCCGGCAAGGTGATCGTCTTCGTGCGCGGCGGCCAGGGCGGACAGCCCGTCCTCGCGAAGTGGATCAGCGACTCGCCCGGTCTGCGGGACACGTCGATCATCCTCGTCGAGGACTCGTTCTACGGAACGCGGGTCATCGGTTCGAGGATCCAGTACAAGCGCAAGATCTCCGTGAACGTGTCGGTCTACTCGCTCGACCCGGACACGGCGCTCGCCAGGCTGCGCCGGATGTTCCCGCTCGGCGAGCGGATCGGCCGACCGTCCTGGCCGGACATGCGCGTCTGCGACGGCATCGACCTGCTGTTCAACCCGCTCGGCTACATCATCCACGTGGGCGTGGCGCTCGATCCCCCGAACCTGGAGAAGACGCGCAAGGGGATCCGCTACACGCACTACATCGACGGCATCTCGCCCGAGCTCGCCGCCCGGCTCGACCTGTTGGACAGGGAGCGCGTGCTGCTGGCACGGACGCTCGGCGCCGAGGCCCAGACCTTCCCGGAGATCATCCAGCGGCAGTACGGGCTTCCCGCCCAGGACACGTTCTACGACATGATGCAGTCCTGCCGGGGCATGTACCGGTCGCTGTCGAGCGGCAGCATCCCCGAGCTGCGGGCCTCGCGCATCGTCCTGGAGGACGTACCCGCCTTCCTCACGATCCGGTGGCTCGCAGAGACGGCCGGGCTGGAGATGCCCCACACCGAGTCGTACTTCGACGACGTCCAGGGGGGGTTGCGGAAGATCGGGGCGGACCCGGGCTCCTGCACGACGTACCTCCCGTACCTCGACAGGATCGACGGTGGGGTCGAGGACGTCCGGCAGCTGCTGAACCAACCGCATCGCGC
Source organism: Streptomyces sp. NPDC107581 (assembly GCF_055657175.1). NCBI lineage: Bacteria > Bacillati > Actinomycetota > Actinomycetes > Kitasatosporales > Streptomycetaceae > Streptomyces > Streptomyces sp. NPDC107581. The sequence goes on along the minus strand of NZ_JBVKBH010000001.1, from coordinate 180,992 downwards.
CCCCGCGCTGAGCATGTCCTGAGGGCTCCGCGGCCCACGCGTGTCAATCGAAAGTTGAATTCCGTCATGTCTCAGCGCGTCCGCGACGTCCTGGTTGTGAACCGTCGTCGGCAAGAGCTAGTCACCCGCATCCTGCAGGATCCGAGCCTGCGCCTGTTCCTCGTCACGGAGCCCGGCTGTCTGCCGGACTATCCCGACACGGCCGGCATGGAGTCGGTCACCCTCGTCGAGAACGTCCAGAACCTGGACGAGGTCAGGCACGCCACCCTCGACCTGATGAACCGCTACACGTTCGACGCCGTCGTCGCGCCGGCCGAGAGCTCCATCCCCACGGCGGGCTACCTCCGCAGCTACCTCGGGATGCCCGGCATTCCCTTCGACGTGGCCCACGCCTTCTGCAACAAGAACGCGATGAAGGCACGGCTCCGCCGGGCCGGACTGACCGTCGCCCGTTGCACCCTGGCCCCGTCGGCCGAAAGCGTGGGGCCGTTCCTGCGCAAGCACGGACTGCCGGCGGTGATCAAGCCTGCCTGGGGGGACGGGGCGGCCAACGTGCACGTGGTGCGCGACGAGTCCGACATCGCCTGGATCAGCCGCCCCGACGGCCCGCTCCTCAGCAACGACGAGGCGCCGTTCCTGATCGAGGACTTCGTCGAGTTCGAGGACGAGTACCACTGCGACGGGCTCGTCCGCGACGGCGAGGTGCGGTTCGTCTCCGTGTCGAAGTACACCCGCCCGCCCCTTCGCGGGAAGGGCTCCGTGTTCGGGTCCCACACCCTGCCGGCGGACGGCGACGAGGCGAGGGAACTCGCCGAGCTGCACGGTGAGGTCGTCCGGGCCATGGGGCTCTCCGACTCGGTCACCCACCTCGAGGTCTTCCGGACCCGGGACGGCCTCGTCGTCGGGGAGATCGCGTGCCGTCCGGGAGGCGGGGGGATCCCGCAGACCCTCCGGCGCGCCTACGGCTTCGACGTCTGGGAGCACTTCCTGGCCACGGAGCTCAACAGGCCGCTGGAGTGGACTCCGGACGCGGCGGAGGGCATCTTCGCCTTCCTGATGTTCCCGGTCCGCCCGGGCGTCGTGCGCCGCGTACCGGACCCGGACGTGTTCGCGGACTTCCCCGAGGTCGAGAAGGTCGACATCAAGATCGGGCCGGGCGCCCGCATCTCCGGGATGCTCTACTCCACGAGCATGGCGGGCATGGCGCACTGCCGGGTCGACTCGGTCGACCGGATCCCCGGGCTGGTCAGCGCGTTGGAGAAGCGGTTCGTCGTCGAGTACGAGGACGACGAGCCGGAACCGCAGTCGGAACCGCGGCCGGAGCCGACGCCGTGACCAGCGAGGTGGCTTCCGCCGACGTCGCGCGGGACGACAGCGCCGAGGAGAACCGCCCGCGCGGTTCGATGCGTCACTTCTGGATCTTCACCGGCGCCTCGGCCGTCTCGAAGCTCGGCAACACGTTCCTGAACTTCGCCATGCCGTGGATCCTGCTCTCGGTCACCGGCTCCGGAGTCATCGCCGCGCTGGCCTTCGGCGTCCAACTGGCGCCGTACGCGCTCTCGCCCGTTCTCGGTGTCGTCGTCGACCGGTTCAACCGGCGGCGGCTGTTCATCTGGTGCGAGGTGGCGCAGTGCGTCATGGTGGGCCTGCTGCCGCTGGTGATCTCGGACGACACCGTCCTGCCGGTGCTCGCGCTGCTCTTCCTGATCGGATGCGGCGGCCTGACCTCCGAGCTGACGAGCGACTTCGGGCTGATCCCCGCCCTCGCCCCGGCTGACGGCCTGGCGAAGGCGTACAGCAGGTACACGACCACCATCTCGCTGGTCAGGTTCGTGGGGCCGGCCCTGGTCGGTGTCGTCATCGGTTCGCTGGGCCCCTCGGGCGCGCTCTGGATCGATGCCGGCACGTTCCTGGTCACGGCCGCCGCCGCGATGTCGCTGCCGCTGCACACCGCCGAGAAGGGCGAAACGGGCGCCTTCCGCAAGATGCTGACGCAGGGCCTCAGCTCCTTCTGGCACCTCAGGAAGGTGCGGCGGCTCACCGCGGCCATGGCGGTCTACAACCTCGGCGCCGGAGCCGTACCGACGGTACTCGTCGTCATCGCGCAGACGCGCTGGCACTGGAGCCCCGAGACCACCGGCGTCGTGCTCGGTCTCGGCGCGCTGGGCGCCGCCGCCGGCGCGTGGGTCGCTCCGCGCATCGCACGCGAGCGCGGACTCCAGCAGCGCATCGGCCTCTGGTTCGGGGTCTGCGCCCTGGGGGGCGTGCTGTTGCTCTTCGGGCACTCGCTCGCGCTGGTGACGGGGTTCTTCCTGTCGTCGATGGGCGCGGGCGGCATGAACGTCACCACGAACGAGTACCGGTTCAACGCGATCCCCAACGAGCTGCTCGGCCGGGTCAACGCCGTGATCCGTGCCGCCGTCATCAGCGGCGCGGCCCTGTCCTCCGTGATCCTCGGCTACACCGTGTCCCTGGACGACCCGTTCGTCTGGATGGCCCCGGTCGCCGCCGGCGCGCTGATCGCCACGGTCATGTGGTCCACGCAGAGGGCTCAGGACCCTCCGAGCCCCGAACTCTGAACCCAGATCCGAACTCCGAACTCTGAACTCCGGACTACCCCAAGGGAGTTTTCCTTGATCACCACCGCGCTGGACAACGCGTACCGCCGGTACGCCGCGAAGCGTCCGATCAGCGAGCAGCGACACGCCCGGGCCAGGACGTTCCTGCCGTCGGGAACCACGCGATCTGTGCTGGACTTCGACCCGTACCCCTTCACCGTCGCCTCCGCGGCCGGTTGCCGGCTCACGGACGTCGACGGCCTCGAGTACCTCGACTACCTGGGTGACTACAGCGTCGGCCTCGCGGGCCACAACCCCGCGGCCGTACGGGAGGCCCTCGCGGCGGTCCTGGAGAAGGGGTGGTCGTTCGGGGCGGTCGCCGCGGAGGAGGCCGAGGTCGCGCGGATGCTGTGCGAGCGGTTCGAGTCGATGGATCTCGTACGCTTCACCAGCTCCGGCACCGAGGCCAACCTGGTGGCGATCTCCCTTGCCCTGAAGGCGGCCGACCGGAGCAAGGTCCTGGTGTTCGACGGCGGGTACCACGGTGGTTTCCTCAGCTTCAGCCGCGGCCGCCCGTCGCTGAACGTCCCCTTCGACGCCGTCATCTGCGACTACAACGACCTGGACTCCGTGCGGGAGGCGTTCGCGCAGTGGCCCGAGCAGATCGGGTGTGTGCTGCTGGAGCCGATGCTCGGGTCCGGGGGCCGGATCCAGGCGGGCGCGGACTTCCTGGAGGGGATCAGGACGCTCTGCGACGAGAACGGCTCCGTGCTCGTCTTCGACGAGGTCCAGACCTCCCGCATGTCGTACGGCGGCGGCCAGGCCCTGCTCGGCGTCCGTCCGGACCTGACGACTCTGGGCAAGTACATCGGCGGCGGTCTCGGATTCGGTGTCGTCGGTGGCGCCGAGAAGCTGATGCTCCAGATCGCGCGCGGCGGGGAGCGGTCCTACGACCACTCGGGCACCTTCAACAACAACCGGTTCTCCATGGCGGCCAGCTCGGCCATGCTCGGCACCGTACTGACGCGGTCGAGCCTCGACGCGCTGTTCGAGCGCGGCGAGGACCTGCGCAAGCGCGCCGACCACGTGCTGCGGGAGCACGGTTTCCAGGCCACCGGCTGGGGGTCCCTCATGGGCTTCCACCCCACGGACATCCCCATCCGCCGCGCGTCCGACCTGGCCGGCCTGGACAAGCGACCGGTGGAGCTCCTGTTCCACGAGATGCTGGAGCGGGGCATCTACACCGGCAAGAGCGGCTTCGCCACGCTGTCGCTGCCGCAGACTCCGGAGACCGACGACCACTTCCTGACGGCCCTGGAGGAGTCCGTGCGCGTGGTCGCGAAGGTCGGATTCTGAGATTCCCCGGGTCCGCCGTCCCGGTCCTCCCGCCCGGCTCACGGACCGGACGGGAGGACCGGCGGGCGAACGTGCCCCCTACCGTGAGGACATGAGGATGTACAGGAACGCTGACGTCAGCGTGGAAGCGATGCTTGAGGACCTGCGGACGCTCGTCGAGGTCGAGTCCCCGTCGCGTGATCTCGACGCCCTGAGCAAGTCGGCCATGACGGTCGCGGCGGTCATCGAGAGCAGGCTGGGCGGGCAGGCGGTCCTGGTGGAGAGCGGCGCGGGACCGCACGTCCACTGGTCCGGCGGTGGCGAACCCCGGGTGCTGGTCCTCGGTCACCACGACACCGTGTTCCCGCTGGGCACGCTGGCGCGGCGCCCCTTCCAGGTGGTGGACGGGCACGCGACGGGCCCCGGGGTCTTCGACATGCTCGGCGGTCTGGTCCAGGCCGTGCACGGACTGGCGGCGCTGGACGACCTGTCGGGCGTGGAGATCCTGGTGACCGCCGACGAGGAGGTCGGTTCGGGTTCCTCGCGGGCTCTGATCGAGGAGCGGGCCCGTGCGTGCGGCACCGTGCTGGTCTTCGAGGGTGCCGCCGACGGCGGCGGCCTGAAGACAGGCCGCAAGGGGTGCGGCACGTTCGACGTCACCGTCAAGGGGCGGGCGTCGCACGCGGGCCTCGAACCGGCGGCCGGGGTGAACGCCCTGGTCGAGGCGGCGCACCAGGTCCTGGACATCGCGGCGCTGAGCCGCCCGGAGATCGGGACGACGGTGACGCCGACCGTGGCGTCGGCGGGGACCCTGGACAACGTGGTTCCCGCGGAGGCGACGGTGATCGTCGATGTCCGCGTCGAGTCGGCCGAGGAGAAGGAGCGGATCGAGTCGGCGTTCGCGGCGCTCGCTCCCCACCTGGACGAGGCGGAGATCACCGTTCGGGGGGCCGTGGGCCGGCCTCCGATGCCGGAATCGGCGTCGGCGGAGTTGTTCGAGGTGGCGCGGCGTCTGCTGCCGGGCATCGAGGGCAAGGCGGTCGGCGGCGGCAGCGACGGCAACTTCACGGCCGCGCTGGGGGTGCCCACGCTCGACGGCCTGGGCGCGGTCGGCGGCGGTGCCCACGCCGACCACGAGTACCTCGTGGTCGACGCGATGGCGGAACGGGCGCACCTCGTCACCGGACTGGTGAACGCGATCCGGGACTCCCGCGGGGCGTGAGCCCCCCAGGCCTCGTCGAGGGCCGACTTCCACCAACAGACGACGTGTTCGCGGCACCGGCCGCTCAAGGAGTTACGCAATGGGTGTCATGACCGTCCTTCCGCATCGCGGCAGGGACGAACCGCGAGGAGCGCGCGCGGGCCTTGTCGTGCAGAAGTACGGAGGCTCCTCCGTTGCCGATGCCGAGGGCATCAAGCGCGTCGCCAAGCGGATCGTCGACACCAAGAAGAACGGCCACCAGGTGGTCGTCGTGGTGTCGGCGATGGGCGACACGACGGACGAGCTGATCGATCTCGCCGAGCAGGTATCCCCGATTCCTGCCGGACGTGAGTTCGACATGCTGCTGACCGCCGGGGAGCGGATCTGCATGGCCCTGCTGGCCATGGCGATCAAAAACCTGGGCCACGAGGCCCAGTCGTTCACGGGCAGCCAGGCCGGTGTCATCACCGACTCGGTCCACAACAAGGCGCGCATCATCGATGTCACGCCGGGCCGGATCCGCACCGCCCTCGACGAGGGCAACATCGCCATCGTCGCCGGCTTCCAGGGCGTGTCCCAGGACAAGAAGGACATCACCACGCTGGGCCGCGGCGGTTCCGACACCACCGCCGTCGCGCTGGCCGCCGCGCTCGACGCCGAGGTCTGCGAGATCTACACCGACGTCGACGGCGTGTTCACCGCCGACCCGCGCGTGGTGAAGAAGGCGAAGAAGATCGACTGGATCTCCTTCGAGGACATGCTGGAGCTCGCCGCCTCCGGCTCCAAGGTGCTGCTGCACCGCTGCGTCGAGTACGCGCGCCGTTACAACATCCCGATACACGTCCGGTCCTCGTTCTCGGGGCTTCAGGGGACGTGGGTCAGCACCGAGCCACAAGGGGACCGCAAGGTGGAGCAGGCCATCATCTCGGGCGTCGCCCACGACACCTCCGAGGCGAAGATCACCGTCGTCGGCGTGCCGAACAAGCCGGGCGAGGCCGCGGCCATCTTCCGCGCCGTCGCGGACGCCGAGATCAACATCGACATGATCGTGCAGAACGTGTCCGCGGCCTCCACGGGCCTCACGGACATCTCCTTCACCCTGCCCAAGGCCGAGGGCCGCAAGGCGATCGAGGAGCTGGAGAAGGCGAAGTCGGCGATCGGCTTCGACTCGCTGCGCCACGACGACCGGATCGGCAAGATCTCGCTGGTCGGCGCCGGCATGAAGGCCGCCCCTGGCATCACCGCCTCCTTCTTCGACGCTCTGACCGACGCGGGCGTCGCGATCGAGCAGATCTCGACCTCCGAGATCCGCATCTCGGTCGTGACCCGCGCCGACGACGTGAACGAGGCCGTGCGCGCCGTCCACACCGCCTTCGGTCTGGACAGCGACTCGGACGAGGCCGTCGTCTACGGGGGCACCGGCCGATGATCCCCCGCACGTAGCCCGACCCGACCCAAGCAACCGCAGAAAAAGGCTCAGCCATGACCACCACCGCTCCTCGTACCACCGGCGCCGTCGCCGCCGGCCTCGCCACCATCGCCGGTGACGGCTCCGTTCTCGACACATGGTTCCCCGCCCCCGAGCTGACCGACGAGCCCGGCCCCGCCGGCACCTCGCGGCTCACCGCCGACGAGGCCCTCAACGTCCTCGGCGAAGGCGCCGTCAAGGCCCTCGGCGTGGACGCCCGCCGCGGCGTCGAGGTGGTCGCCGTCCGCACCGCCGTCGCCTCCCTCGACGACAAGCCGCTCGACGCCCACGACGCCTACCTGCGTCTGCACCTGCTCAGCCACCGGCTCGTCCGGCCGCACGGCCAGAACCTCGACGGCGTCTTCGGCCTCCTCACCAACGTCGCCTGGACCTCGCTGGGCCCCGTCGCCGTCGAGGACGTCGAGAAGGTGCGGCTCAACGCCCGCGCCGAGGGCCTGCACCTCCAGGTCACCTCGATCGACAAGTTCCCCCGCATGACCGACTACGTCGCCCCCGCCGGCGTCCGCATCGCCGACGCCGACCGCGTCCGCCTTGGCGCCCACCTCGCCGCCGGCACCACCGTCATGCACGAGGGCTTCGTCAACTTCAACGCCGGCACCCTCGGCACCTCCATGGTCGAGGGCCGCATCTCCGCCGGCGTCGTCGTCGGCAACGGCTCCGACATCGGCGGCGGCGCCTCCACCATGGGCACCCTCTCCGGCGGCGGCAACGTGATCATCTCCATCGGCGAACGCTGCCTCATCGGCGCCGAGGCCGGCATCGGCATCGCCCTCGGCGACGAATGCGTCGTCGAGGCCGGCCTCTACGTCACCGCCGGCACCCGGGTCACCCTGCCCGACGGCCAGATCACCAAGGCCCGCGAACTCTCCGGCGCCTCGAACATCCTCTTCCGCCGCAACTCCGTCACCGGCGCCGTCGAGGCCCGCCCGAACAACGCGGTCTGGGGCGGCCTCAACGACATCCTGCACAGCCACAACTGACACCACCCCGCCCGCCCTGACCAGCCCCGTTGCCTGCCCGCGGCAACGGGGGCGACCTTCGCCCACGTGGCGGGTGGCGGGTGGCGGGTGGCGGGTACGAGGACGAGGCCGCCGTCACAGTCCGCCAGTTCTCCCAGCTCAAGACTGTTCTTCCTGACTGCATGGGCGTCATCTACGACGGAGCCCTGCGCGATGTCCACCGGGACGCACTGGCCCGCCGCGGGCTACTCGTGATCAACAGGCTGCACGGTTCGGTCAGCCCCGTCTTCTATGAACGAATCAAGCCCTGCCGTAGCGGTCACGACCTCTGGTGCTACCAGGGCCGCATCGCCGAAAGCATCCGCATCTACGACGGCACCCGCGTCCTCCAGCCCGTGTCGATCACCCGACTGGAACCCCGCATCGGCGTGACCAAGAGCCGTTGGTACCACCTGCTGAGAATCCCGTGCCGGTACGGAGACCACGACTACCGCCCCTGTCGGCATCACCAACACGTCCGAGGACCGCGCCCTGCACGGCGCCACGACCGGCCGGCGAATCCTCAGCGACCACGAGCGTGGTTTCCACCGCGCCGAGCACCTTCAGCAGATCCCCCAGGAGACGCCTGGGATGGCTCACCGAGTCCCTCGCCGAGCTGACCGCGGCGGTCGACCGTATCTCTACGCGCGTCGGCATCCCCACGGAGCCGCCGGACCCGGCCTTCGCTGCATCGGCCAGCGTTGAGCAGAACGGCGAGTTCGACTTTGCCTTCAGCGCACTGGAGTTGGCGGCGATCCGTACTGCGGCCGAGGCCGCCGGTCTGGCGCCGGTCGACTACGTCGAGGTGCTCTCCGAGTCCCTGCTCGCAGCCTCCCGGATCACCGACGCCTGCATGGAGATCTCCAGCGGCCTGCTCGAAGACGCCGCGTACGTTCTCGGCGAGGCGACCGACCACATCTGGATCGGCGACGGGCCCGAGAGCCTGCCCACCCTGGTCCGCTCCCTGCTCGCCCGGATGGAGGCGGCGGAATGAACGCGCAGAACCCCACTGCGCGGCCCGGCGCAGACCTCGTTGCCGAGCTGCTTGGCGTCGAAAACTTCTGGATGCTGAACATCGCGTATCGACCAGGAGAGCCGCTGTACGGTGCCGCGACACGCGTCATCGGCGCCGCACACGAACTCAACGAACTGCACGGTCAAGTTGCCCGTGCGGCTCAGGCTGCCGTTGAGGTTCTCGGACCCGTCAGTCGAGGCGAGTTCAACGGCTCGGCTCGCTCGTACGTACCACTGCGGTCTGCGGTCCAACAGATCGGACAGCTCGTCTCGCGGCAGAACGAAGCCTTCGAGCAGCTCAACGAGTTCATCTTCGGGTACCGCGATCTTCTGTCCGAGTCGAACAGCTCCCAGATCACGCATGTAAAGACCCATGAACTGGACAACGATCACGGTGCCGACCGGGACGATGACTGGGCCATCTCGGGTGATCGCGGCCTCGGGGCACTCGAAGCCGTCGAGGCCGGCGAACTGCGTTTCCACCAGAGCGCGGTCTACGGATACATCTACCTCTCCGACGGACAAGGCCAGCGCCCCAACCCGGAGGTCTGGCCCGAAACCGTCCAGCGCCTGGTCGCCGACGGACTACTCGTCCAGGACACCAGCGAGGGGCTTTACCGGCCTGGACAGCTCCTGTCGCTCACACCGCAGGGCGAGAGGGCGCTTCGAGACGCCCGTACGGCCACGCCGCGCGTATCGGCCGCCCTCAGCCGCAGCGGTGCCGCAGCGATCTCCGGCCCCAGCGTCGGCCCGGTCCCCGCCCCTGCGACAAGCCCGACCGCCCAGCCATCCCGTTCCCGCTGATCTCCCTTGAAAGGACGCCCCTCATGTCCACCGCGATCTACACCCGCCGCCTGGTCGAGCACCGGTACGGCCGCCCGCTGGAGAAGCTGCTGCGCAGCAACGCCTCCGACCGTTCCGACGACCCTGTCCTGCCCATTCTGCTGCGACGGCTCGACGGGCTCGCCCGGACCGGCGCCGATGCCCAGTCCGCCCGCCGCAACCTCGAAGCGGTCTCGCAGCGACACCGCTCGGGCGAACACGCCCTCGACGATCTCGTGCTGCTGTATGCGACCGAGGTCGTCGATCTCGAACGCCAGGAACAGAGCGAGACGGAGGCGGTCTGGGACCTGCTGGATGTCCGCCTCCTCCTGGACCGCGCTTCCGCTCGGCGGCCGTCGGCTCATCGAGCCGCCTCTTCTCCTGACGATCAGGACCTGCTGGACATAGCCCGCGACGTTGCCGCCGGCCTGCATCGCCTCAACCGCGAGGCACTGCGCCAGGGCCTTCGTGACCGTGGCGTCCCAGTCAGCAATCGCCTCCTCGGCGCAGTGCTCCAGAGGCTCCGAGCCGAGAGCGCGTCCCGCTGACCGCTCAGTCGCGCCAATAGATCCACAAACCCACCTTGCCTTGATGGAGTTCGAGCCATGTCCGCCACCTCTCAGTCCTCCGCTGCCTCGATCAGTTCGGTCGGTGCCCAGCGGGTCGAGAACGCGTTTTCCCTGATAGCACCGAAGTGAACCACCTGGTCGGCGCAGACCCTGGCGCAGCAGGGCAGCCCCATGCGTGTGCGTGACGTCGCCGCCAGGCTTCCCTTCGTCAGCGAGCAGCTCGTCGGCAAGCGGCTGGCCCAGATGCACGCTGATGGACTGGTCACCCGAGTTGGCGACCGCCACGGGGCTCCGTATCAGCTCAGCGCCTCCGGCGAATCGCTTTCTCAGGTGCACCATGCCCTTTCCGACTGGTCCCAGGCCAACCTCTCGCTCGGCGGCCGAGTAGCCGGTGCCGAACGTGTTGAGGACGCTGTGCGGCGTACCTGCGGGACTCGACCGCCGTGATCCAGGTTCTCGACGCGGGCGGCCCCATGCGGTTCGTCCACATCTCCGAGGAGGCCGGCCTGGACAACGGCTGGGCCCGGCAGCGACTCAACCGGCTTCAGGCCGACGGCCTGGTCGCCCGTACCGGGCCACGCCACGGCGACCCGTACGTCCTGACCGGCGCCGGGCGGGCGCTGGGCCCCGTCTACGCAGCCGTCGAGCACTGGAGCGACCCCGTCTCCACGCGGCATCGCTCGGCACCGCAGACCCCTGTCGCGGCGGCAACCCGGACCCACGCCGGTGTCCCGCTGGGGTCGGACAACGTCCGAACTGCAGCGGCCCTGCGCCGGAGCGCAGCCGCGCCGAGCGCCCTGTTCAGCCACGCTCCGCAGCCGCAACCGCGGGTGGCCGCAACCGTCACCGCCCAGTCGACGCCCTCTCGAGGCCGGTGATCCGGGTGGCGCTGAGAGCCAACCACGCCTCCCCGATGCCACGGCGCCCGCGTGCAGTCGAGCAGCCATTTCCGCTGCGCACGCGGGCGCGTTCCCCTTAGCCCCGGAGCCTCGGCCATGAACACCCGGCAGCCCTACACCCAAGACCCCTTCCAAGAGGTACTGGTCAGCCCCATGTACCTCGACGGTTCCAACGGGACCGGAGAAGCTGGCCTCGCCCCCGTCGCTCACTGGCCTCACCACTACCTCGACGAGGGCCCCTGCCAGCTTCTCGTCACCTCGCCCGATCAAAGGATCCGTATCGGCTGGTTCGGTGACGACTTCGAGCTGTGGAAGATCACTGCCGCCGAGGAGGCCGTCTCCGCCCCCCGCTGGACGGCGACCTTCAACCACGTCACCCCGGCCGAGATCGTCGCCGGTCTCACCACCGCTCTCGCTCACGACTACGCCGAAGCCGATGCCTACGAGGGCAACGGGCGCTTCCTGGCGAGCCCGTCGTATCGCTGGGCCGATGCCGTCCGGCCACTGACCGATGCCGGCTGGACCCGCGACGGCGGCGCCGAACTGGGCACCGTCGAGATCATCGCCCCGGACGGACAAGCAGGGATCCTCATCGACAACCTTCGCTCCCGTCCGGACGACGAAGCCGTAACGCTCTGGGCGGGTCCACCAGGGTGGGGCACGCGCGCGGAGGCGGTCTTCTCCGCCCGTACCCCCTCCCACCTGATCGTCGCAACGGCAGCTGTCATGGCCGATCCAGCCCCGGCGGCACGTGAGCGGCACCAGATCCACCGCGAGGTGGAGCACCTGGTCTCGCTCACCCCAGTCGGCCCGACCGCCCCGCAGGTTCCTCGGGCTCCCACCCCCCTTGACGTACGCCGCACCGCCGTCACGCAGGCCGTCAACCGCGCCGCGCGTTTCCCCCGGACAGCCGCCGACCTGCGGGTCATGGCCGCCCGCAGCCGTACAGGGGCCTCGGCGCAAAACCGGTCGAGCAATCCCGCACCCGCCTTCGGGGGCAGGCCGCTGGCCGCCCCGACGCCTCCACGCCACAGCCGCTAACTACCGACTCCGGTCCCTCTGGGACAGCCCCTCCGCCCGAAGCGCCATTCCGAATGCCGGGAGTTCCACCATGCCCGACGCCACCGCACTCGATCAGGCCACGGCCATGATCGAGAAAGCCTGGGGCCGCCCGATCGAAGCTCTGGAATCTCTCGCGGTCCACCGCCCGAGCGAAGACCCGCTCCTGCGCTCGGTCATGCACATCCGCTCGGCCTTGGTCGTCACGGACAACGCCGTGGCCGTTCACCAAGACCGTCTGCACGCCCTCACTCGGTCCGGTCGGGTGCCGGCCTTCTACGACCTGGAACGGATCACCGGCTCAGCGGCGGACCTTCGCGTCGCTCAAGCTGAGAGCCGGACGTCCCTTCAGGCCATCAGCCACGTGATCGAGGCGCGTGTAGCCGCCGCGACCGCGGACCGGGCCCCGGCAGCCCGACTGGCCCAGGCCGCCGTCGCCCGCTCCGGGCACGCTCCACGCACCCTGGGCCAGTCGCCCGATCAGCCCGCTGCCTCGGCCGTTTCCAGCCCGTTGGTGGCCGCCCCGGGGCCGCACCGCTGATCGCTCAGCCGAGGTCCTCGTCGCGGTGGGCATCCCCGATGCGGGAGCCCACCGCGCGGGCCAGGTCCTCCAACGTCAACTCGACGCGACGCCCATCCGCGATCCGTTCCTTCACCACGGCGTCCTCGTCTCGGCGTCCGTCGGGCTGCACACCGACAGCCCACTGGCCGTCAGCGACCATCGCGATGTCGCCCACCGTCCACGGCCGCCCGGCGGCGCGGATCTTGCGCTCCAGCCCGGCCCCGTCCCAGTGTCTGCTCGGTTCCGCCATCCCTGCTCCCCCTTCGGTTTCGTACGGCCCGTCGCCGCAACCCAGTTACGACAACCGCGTTCACCGATCCATTCCCGGCGTCGGTGTCCCCCCACGCACGGCCGGCCAGTTCGCCCACGGCAGACGCCGCTTCCCGGGAAAGGACTACGCACTTCGGGACACGGCACGTCAACGTACGGGTGTTGGGAAAACCGCAGGTCAACGAAGGGATCGTCCAACCGTGAACACCTCCCCCACGCTCCTGCCCGCCGTCATCCGACCGGCCGTGGAAGACCGCCGCTGGCTCTCTTCCGACCACTGCGCTGGCCCGGTGCTCGACCTCCTCGCTGCCCTCGGCTGGGCGATCGTTGACACCCCGGAGGCCAACGTCCACGCGACGAGCCCGGACGGCCGCGTCTACGTCGGCTGGCTCCCCGAGGACACCGTCGCCTGGAAGCGCGGCATCGTCTGGCAAGTCCGAGTGCAGCCCTCTGAAGGCGACCCGTGGGTCCAGGAGTTCGGCCTCTACACCCCCTCCGAGGCGGTTGCTGGATTCCTCGCCGCGCTCATCGCCACCCCCACCCGCTGACCGCGCTATCGACCCCGACTCGGAGGAACCTCGTGGCACACCGCGCCCCGCTCACCAACCACCACGCCGACGGCACTCTCTGCGCGGCGGACCACAAGCACACGAGTTCCGGCAAGCCGCTCCACCCCGACTGCCCCGGCCGCGCGTACACCCAGGCCATCTGCACGTGCGGCGGCTGGGCCTGGCCACCACCGAGGTGCATCTGGCCTCGTGGCCTGCTGCCCCGGACGACTGGCCGCGCCTGGTCCGCCCGACCCTCCACGAGGTGCTTGGCCTCTGTGCCGCCCTAGCAGTCGCGACCGCCGCCCTCGACCTCTCGAACCGCCTCGCCCACGTCTGACCGAACCGCAGAAGGCCGCCCCGCGCCGATCAGGCAGGGGCGGCCTTGCCGTACGCCCAGCCGCATGTTGCGTACGCTCATCACCGACGAACGAGGAGGACGCGATGGCCGACGACCAGCAACTCTGGGGATACCCCGAGGTCGCCGCCCACCTGGGCATCAGCGTTGGGGCTGCCCGTAACCGCAAGAGCGATGCGCATCACTGCGGTTCCGACTTCAGCGGGTGAGAGCTCACCGCTGAGAGGTAGGAAGCTGAACGGCTTGATCTCGGCGACAGGCCAGAGGTCGAAGCCGTCAGGTGCGTCTATCTCCAGGACGGGCTGCATCACGATCACCGAGCGAGTGTTCCCCATCCCCCACCTGCATCGCCTCCCGATTACTCCAGACAGCTTCGCCTTGGCCGTGGGAGCCGGATCCCGAAGTTGGCTCCCAAACGGCTCCCAAAATGGCCCCCCAACGCAAATCAGGCCCGGTACTGATTTCTCAGTACCGGGCCTGACCTGGTGTTTCGGCTGTCGGGGTGGCGGGATTTGAACCCACGACCTCTTCGTCCCGAAGCAACTTGGGTGAGCGCTGGACCTTGGGTTGGTGTGCAGCTCACCTGTGCTGATGGTCCGCGCGCGTTCGTGCTTGTTCGCCGAGGTGCGTCGGCGTTGTCACGCAGTTAGACACTCACCCTTCCCGCGAACTCACCAGCCGAGCAGTCGGTGCCGAGCCCGGAACGCTCTCGGGGCCGACGCATAAACACCCCCTCGGGAAGGTCCCGGTGGGGGTGTTGCCCTAGCAGGCGGCTGTGGCAGGGGCCTCGCACCTAAGAAGTGTCCGATGAATTTCCCGGCTTCAGGGGCCACCGGCATGCTGCGGCCAAGGGGCTCGCATACCTTCACGTCATGGACTTCAACATCACCGTGGGGGAGGAAGCCGTCGTGTTCCACGTGGCGAGCCTTGTCCAGGATGGCTTCTTCCCCACGGATGACGACTTGGCGGAGGAGCTGGGCGAAGAGGTCCGCCCACTGCTGCAATCACTCCTGGGCAAGGGTTGGCTTGTGGTTGACGAGGATCGTGAGCTGGCCTTGTCCACGATCGCGCGGCACGTCGTGTCCAGCCGGAGGGATGCCGAGGGGCCGCAGGCATAGCAAGACCGACCTTGCGACCGAACTGGTTCGACTGACCCGTCGGACACGACGTAGTCACGCCGCTACCACCCTCCCGGGCGCCCGCGTCTCAATGGCTGAGTCAAGGCGATGGGCGCCGTCCCACAGTGAGAACGGCACCCATACGAGGTCAAAGCTTTGAGGTCTGGCCTCATCCTTATCAGGTCGATCACAGGGGACTGTCGACATCGGTCAACCTGGCCTGCGCCTCGGCCGATCGTCCCCTGAGGTCCGCCGCCGAGCGCTGTTGTTCGTGCTTGTTGGTGTCAGCCGCTGATGCCAGCCGTCACACGCGGTTCTTGCAGAGGGCGACGCTGTTGAGCGATTGGGGCTGTCTCCGGTGTGGCGGAGGATGGTGCTCATGTGCGCTCTTTTCGAACCCCCCGAGCCTCGCCGCGTCTCGCCGGGCGAGTACCTGGTGTGGGATCAGGCTCTCGCCCTTCTGAACCGGGACCTGGCGGTGACGCTTCCCCAGCTGGAACCCCTGCAACTGCTGGCCCTTCCGTCCTGCGATGCGGAGGAGCCGGAGAACGTCTACGTCGCCATGGCCAACGGTGAGTGGCACGGCAATCACCTGGACCCGAACTCACAGGACAGCCTTGCCTCTGCACTGGCGAGCGTCGCCGATGCCGCGCAGGAGACCGTCATGGAGCTTCTGTGGCAGGCGTGGCCCCTGTGCCCCGAGCATGGCCTGGGCATGCATCTGACGGAGGATGCACAGGAGCGACTGTCCTGGTGGTGCGCGGGAGAACGGTTGCGTCGCGGCCCGGCTCATATCCACACGGCCGTGGGCGCACTCGACGCCCTGGGAGAGTCGATCCGTACACGGTCTTGAAAACCGTCGTGGCGCGAGTCACCGTGGGTTCAAATCCCAAAGCCGCCAGGAGGAACGGCCTCTGACCAGGTGACTTGGTCAGAGGCCGTCGCCGTTCCGGAAGCCCGTTGCGTACCGCTGTTCCCCGTCATTCCCCGCCTGATCGGGCACGTCGGGGGCACGAGCGGCTGTCTGTGCGCCTCTACGGCGACGTGGCGCGCTTCCTGAGTCGGGAGAATCGTCGCCAGGCCACCCACAAGTTGATCAAGAGCAGAGCTGATCCCGCGATGGGCCAGCCTACGGATCCACCCTCGCGGTAGGTCTCGATACCTACGGACAGCATCAGTGCACCGACCACGGGGCCGCCCACCAGGTCGAGGAGGAGGCTCACCTGCTTCGCGATCTTTGGGAGGAGGATGTCCATCCGCGCCGCGATCTTTGCAAGGTTGACCACGGCTTGATCGTGACAGGTGGCCGCCCTCGCTGCCAAGGGCGAGATCCTCGCCACGACCTGCACCTTGGACACGCGGTCGGCGGAACGACTTTGGCCGGGAGCTGCTTTGGCGCGAGTGATCATGGCCCCGTAAGCTTCCGGCGCGTCGGGCAGTCTGTTGACCTGCCCGTTAAAGCACGACGTTGGGGCCATGATCTTCGAGGCTCGCGCCAAAGTGGCTGGCTAAAGTCGTGGAGCCGACCGCCCCAGCCACGACGTGTTCTGACCTCATGCTCTGTATGCCTGCCTCTTGGGCGGGAGCGGGCGGCCGGCGGTGCCGAGCGGGGCGGAGACATGAGCGCGGGCGCCGCCGGCCGCCCGCTCCCGCCCGGAGGAGCGACGCGACGACGGGTGCTTGAACCAGTAGAGAAAGTTGTAACTCACTCAGTGGGGCGGGGCTTGAAGTCGTATGCACAGGCTGGGAGTTCGGTCCACTCGCGGTGGGCGAGCGGCAGGTAGGTCACTGGTCGGATCGTCCAGGTGACGCGGGTGTCAGCGTGGGTGACGGACACCGTGCAGGACTTGGACTGCAGCAGGGCTCGTCTGGTCTCGGTGCGGCCGTCGTACAGCCACTCCCACGCCTCGTCCGACGCGTCCGCGTCCAGAGCAGGTGAGATCGTGCGGAGTGCGACCGCGACCCATCGATCGGCTTGCGGTGCCGAGTAGGCGTCGAAGGATGCCATCAGCGCCGGCCCCCGCTGCTCGATGAGGTCTTCCGTCCAGCACTCGCACCAGAAACCGCGTCGGGTGTTGCCCATCAGCACGGGTGGCCTCCTCCGTGAGTACCTGCGAACAGCTCCGCGGTGACCGTGTGGCCCTGGTCGCTGTCGTGGACGACGACCCGGTGGGCGATCGCGCTGACCATGCCCAGGCCTCGGCCGTGCTCGGCGTCCTGGTCCTGGTGCTCGACCTTCGGAGCGCTGGCCGAGCCTCCGTCGTCCGTCACCGACACTGCGACCACCTGTGCCGAGACGGCGACGGCCAAGTGGAAGCTGCCGGACTCACAGCCGCTGGCCGTGTGGAGGATCGCGTTCGCGCTCAGCTCGCTCACGATCAGTTCGGCGTCTTCGGCTAAGGGGGAGCCGCGCAGGATGTCGCGGGTCCATCGGCGGGCCCGACTCACCTCTTCCGGGAATCCTGGGCAACTGAGCCCCCAGACCTTCGTCATACTCGTATACTCGTGCATACAAGTTCCTTCATGCTGGTAGGCCGCCATGTGCAGCGGGTTCGGGCTAGACGAGTTTCACGCCGTCGTGGGCGCGGATGGCCGGCGGGGACGCCGCGTCGAGTGCGTCCAGGACGCGGATCGCGTACGCCTCGTCGGCAAGTTCGGATACTTCTTCACGGGTGGCCCAGCGCAGCGCGCGGGTCTCGTCACCGGTGGTGGGCGTGCCGTCTGCGGCTTCGCAGCGGAAGACCAGCGAGACGATCAGGCCCGTCATGTTCTTGTAGACGCCGGTCAGGGTCGCCGGAAGTGCGATCTTGATGCCGGTCTCTTCGAGGACTTCGCGCTGGAGGGCCTCGGGGATGGTTTCCTCGCGTTCGAGGACGCCGCCCGGCGGTTCCCAGTGACCGTTGTCCCGGCGCTGGATCAAGAGGGCCCGGCCGAGGTCGTCGATGACGACTCCGGCCACGCTCACGGAGTGCGGGCGTTCTGTGCTCACGTTCCTCGGCCCTCTCGGCTGGCTAGGCTCTCCACCGTAGCAACACCACTCGCCCACTCGTCTAGATACCTAAAGGAGTAGTCAACGTGAGCCCTCTTCCTTCGGGTCTCCTCGGTGATCTCGACCCCACGAGCGATCGTGCGGTCTTTCGGCAGATCGCCGACCAACTGCGCGAGGCCATCGACCGTGGGCGATTCCGCGAGGGCGAGAAGCTGCCCTCGGAAGCCGAGCTGGTGGACCACTACGGCGTGTCCCGGATGACCGTCCGGAACTCGTTCTCCGTCCTCACGGGTGAGGGCCTGGTGCACGCCGAGCACGGCAAGGGCGTCTTCGTCCGGCCCCGTCCGCCCGTGCGGCGGCTCGCCTCCGACAGGTTCGCCCGGCGTCACCGGGAGCAGGGCAAGTCCGCCTTCATCGTGGAGGCCGACGCGGCCGGCGGTCACCCCAAGGTCGACAGCCTGGAGGTCAAGGAGGAGAAGCCGAGCCAGGACATCTCCACCCGGCTCGGATCCGTACGGCGAGTCCTCGCCCGTCGGCGCCGGTATCTGCTCGACGGGAAGCCGGTGGAGTTCGCCACTTCCTACCTCCCGCTCGACATCGCCCGCGGGACTCCGATCGCCGAGCCGAACCCCGGTCCCGGCGGCATTTACGCCCGACTCGAAGAGCTGGGTCATCAGCTCGACCACTTCGAAGAGGAGATCCGCGCCCGGATGCCCTCGCCTGCTGAGGTCAAGACGCTGCACCTGGCGGCCGGTGTGCCCGTCATCCACCTGATCCGCACCGCCTTCGACACCGACGGGCGAGCGGTCGAGGTCTGCGACACGGTCATGGCGGCGGACGCCTACGTCCTGTCGTACCAGCTCCCGGCGACGTGACCGGATGAGCGGCGGCACGGCTCTAGGCGGACGGTTCATCCTCGTCTTCGGGGGCGCGAGGGGTGAACATGTGGCCGATGTTGTTCCACATGAAGCTCTCCTGCCAGCCGGGCTTGTCGGCCACCCAGGCGAGGAGTGCTTGCAGGACCTTCTCCTGGGACACCGTCTGTGTCTGGTAGTGCTCCGCGGGGACGCCGTCGCGGTGTTCCAACTGGTAGGTGTTGTTCTCACGGAACCAGACCTGGATGTACCAGTCGCCCTCGATGGCTTCGTCCTGCCGCTCAAGGATCAAGTACTCGTTCCCGCGTCGCAGGTTGGCGAGCATGGTTCCTATGGCGGGCTTCGAGGGCCGCTTCAACGCGTGGCCTCGGCCGTTGGTCGCAATCAGCATGGGTGGATTCTGGTGGGTGGGTCTGACAAGGGCGTAGGCCAGTTCTTCGAACTCGTACGTCCCAACAGGCATACTCGTATAGACGAGTGGGCAAGTTGTGTGGCAGAGTGATCACGTGACCCCGGGAGATCGGGTTCGCAGATTGCATCTTGTATAGACGAGTAGATAGGAGTGCGTGCCTTGCGCACCATCCGCATTGAGACCGCCGCCGCCACGATCCTCCTCACCGAGGCTCCGGAGCCGAAGGTCCGCGACCGCCAGACCGGCGAGATCGCCAAGGACGCCACCAGTGGCGAGGCGCTGATGACCATCGGCGTCGTCTACATCGAAGAAGGAGAGTCGTCGCTCATCAAGGTCACCATCCCCGAGGGCGGGATCTCCGAGGGGCTGGCGCTCGGCTCGCCGGTCTCGCTGCCGGGGCTGGTCGCCCGGCCGTGGGAGAGCGTCTTCAACGGGCAGCAGCGTCACGGGATCGCCTATCGTGCCGCCGCCGTCACCCCGGCCGCCTTCCCGAACGCCATGGGGAATGCCGCCTGATGTCCGACCTGACAACGCTCCTGGAAGTGGGTGGTCCTGTCGCCGCGCTCGGCGGTGGGGCCGCCTACGCCCGGGCCAAGCATCCCGTCCTCTTCTGGTGCACAGTCGGCGGACCGGCGTCCACCGTCCGGCTGCTCAGCTCGTACGCCTCGGTCATGGAAGCGTGCGGCCTGACGGTGGCGCCCTCACGGCTGCGCGTCCTTGCCGTGAAGGCCACCACCCGACGTGAAGTGCGGCCGGTGCCGCCCCGCCGGGGCATCATCCGGCCCACCACGACCGGCTTACGGCTCCGGCTCCGTCTCGCGCCGGGACAGGAACCCGCCGACCTCGCCGCCTCGGCGGAACGCCTTCGGCATGCCTGGGGTGTGCACGCCGTCTACGTCACCACCGTCAAGCCGGGCGTCGTGGAACTGCGCCTGGTCGGCTTCGACGTCCTGCGCAAGGTGCGCATGCCGCGTAAGGCCGAAGGCGGGTTCCTCAAGGTGCCGGTCGCGCTGCGGGAGGACGCCACGCCCTTCATACGCGACTACCGGACCGTTCCCCACCAGCTCACTCTCGGCGCAACGCTGTCGGGCAAGTCCATGTACCTGCGCCACCTGATATCCGGACTCGCCCCTCAGCGCGTCGCCCTGGTCGGCATCGACTGCAAACGGGGTGTGGAGCTGGCGCCCTTCGCCCCGCGCCTGTCCGCGCTCGCCACCGACCCGGCCGAAGCCGCAGATCTGCTGCCAGTGCTCGTGAAGGAGATGGAGGACCGATACGACCTGATCAAGGCCCGACAGGGCATCGCACCGGACACCCCCGAAGAAGAGATCACCTCCGACATCTGGGGCCTGCCCAGAAGCGAACGACCAGTACCCATCGTGCTGTTCGTGGACGAGGTGGCCGAGCTGTTCCTCGTCGCCACGAAGAAGGACGAGGAGCGCCGGGACCAGATGGTCACCCAGCTCATCCGCCTCGCCCAGCTCGGCCGTGCGGCCGGCATCTACCTGGAAGTCTGCGGGCAGCGCTTCGGTGCCGAACTCGGTAAGGGCGCCACCATGCTCCGCGCCCAGCTCACCGGCCGTGTCTGCCACCGCGTCAACGATGAAGCCTCCGCCAAGATGGCCTTGGGCGACATCGCACCGGAAGCTGTCCTGGCTGCCTGTGCCATCGCCCCCGAACGTCCCGGCCTCGCGGTTGCAGGTGACACCTCCGGCGGCTGGTCCCGCATCCGGACCCCGTACCTCTCCCTCGGCGCCGCCGCCGACACCTGCCGGGAGGCGGCTCACCTGGTGCCCGACCTCCCTGCGCTGAACCCTTTCAGGCCCGACGTGCCCGTACAGCCCGTCGAGTCCTCGGCCCTCGCCGCCTAGCCACCCCCTCACGTTCCAACCGGCTGGCGTGACCGTCTCGCGCCAAGTCCCTACCCCTCCCATGCCTGAACCAGGAAGGAGCCGTTTCATGCGCGCCCAACTGGCTCGCGTGGACGCGGTGCTCGTCCAAGCGCTCATCGCCGCCGCGCTGTCCTTCGCGCACCTTCACGACGTCGCGATGGCGGCCGGACAAGACGGGTGGAAAGCCTGGGCCTACCCCGTGTCCGTGGACCTGCTGCTCGTCGCCGCCTGGCGTCGACTGCGCTCCGGCGGAGCCAAAGCGGCTGCCTGGTGCTGGTTCGTCATCGCCCTCGTCGCGTCCCTCGGCGCGAATGTCGCCACCGCCGGCCTGCTCGACCTCGGCGACGTACCGGCCTGGCTGCGCATCCTCGTCGCGGGCTGGCCTGCTGTCGCCTTCCTCGGCGGAACCCTCCTCGCCCACTCGGTACCCGGAGCGGCCACGGCCGCCGAGGTCATCGCGGACCAGGAGAACGGGACCAACCCCACCCCCGAGCCGCCGGCCATCGACGCACCACCGGAAAACCCGCCCGTCCCGGTCCCGTCGGCCCTCATCGACCACGCCCGCAAGGTCGCCGCCGAGTACTACACGCGTACCGGCTCCCCGATCGACACCCCCACGCTGCGCGCCCGCCTCGGCGTTCCGGTCCCCATGGCCGAAGCCATCGCCGCCCACCTGTGAAAGGAAGCCCGATGACCGCCAACCGCAGCTTCCGCAACGTCACCCGCATCGGCCCGGTGCAGGTCGGCACCGCCTA
Source organism: Streptomyces sp. NPDC107581 (assembly GCF_055657175.1). Lineage (NCBI taxonomy): Bacteria > Bacillati > Actinomycetota > Actinomycetes > Kitasatosporales > Streptomycetaceae > Streptomyces > Streptomyces sp. NPDC107581. Next base: position 159,269 of record NZ_JBVKBH010000001.1, on the reverse strand, counting down.
CGACAGCCGGGGCCGCGAGAAGCACACCGCCGCCTGCATTGCCCCGCGCTGCGGCTTCTCCGCCGACTACGACAGCCGCGCCGCCGCGGAACTCGCCGCCCGTACGCACCGCTGCCCCGTCCGCTGAAAGGACCCGGAAACCCGTGACTGTCAGCCTGCCGCTCGTCGTCGTCCTCGGCTTCTTCGCCTGAGGAGCGGTCAAGTACCTCGGCGTCCGCACCTGGATCGTCGTCCTGATCGCCCTCTTCGGGTTCTGGCTCTCGCACACCTTCCTCGCCCCCGCCATCGAGTCCGGCACGCGCTCCGGCGTGGGCGTCGTAAACGGCTCGCATGACTAGACGAGTAGATGAGGAGAGGTTCACCGTGTTCCTGCCCAAGTACCCCGACAACCCGACCCCGCCGCCCGCGCACGCCCACACCCCGACCGACCCGGCGCCCGTCCGGCGTTTGCTCCCGTCCGTCTCGATCGATCAGAAGACGGTCGCGGCTGTGCTCGTCGGCGGTGTGGTCCTCGCCGCGCTCCTGGCCGCCGTCGCCGTCACGGCCGTCTCCGTGGCCATAGCCGCCGTGGTCCTGCGCTCGCTGCTCCGCGAACACAACCGGCGCTGATGCGCCTTGACCTCCGGGGCGGCGTGACACGGCCAAGCATCCGCCGCCCCGGTGGCCTGCCCCTCCCGACAGCACCAGTCAGAAGGAGAGAAGCCATCTTCACGCGCACCACCCCGCCTCCGCTGCCGGAACTCAGCAACCTTGCTGCCGACGGCACCCTGCCCGGTATCCTCCAGCAACTCTCCGGGCTCGGTGGCTGTACCCACCCGATCCGCCTGGACGGCCACCGCACCGAGTACGACCTCAACACCACGACCGGCGAGATCGGCCGCGTCCTCCAGCACCTCGACTCCTCGGCCCTTCCGGCCGGCCAACTCCTCGTCCGCTGCAACAACCGCCGCGTCACCCGCTGCCCGGCCTGCGCCGAGGTCTACCGCCGCGACACCTTCCAGCTGATCACCGCCGGACTCCGCGGCGGCAAGGGCACCCCGGAACACGTCGCCGCCCACCCTCGCGTCTTCGCCACCTTCACCGCCCCGGGCTTCGGCCCGGTCCACAACCGCCGCTCCGACGGGCGCCTGTGCCGCTGCGGCACCCACCACGACCAGGACGACGACGCCCTCGGCACCCCGCTCGACCCGGACACCTACGACTACGACGCGGCAGTCCTGTGGAATGCCCACGCCGGTGCCCTGTGGCGGCGCTTCTCCACCTACCTGCGGCGGGAGGTCGCCAAGCGCGCGGGCCTTTCGCAACGGCGGCTCCGCGAACACGTCCGGGTTTCCTTCGCCAAGGTCGCCGAGTACCAGAAGCGGGGCGCCGTCCACTTCCACGCGGTCATTCGCCTGGACGGCCCCAGCGGTGGCGACACCCCGCCCCCACCCTGGGCGACCGCCGAGCTGTTGACCGATGCCATCCGAGCCGCCGTCGCAAAGGTCCGTGTCGACGGCCCAGTGATCGACGGCCGTGCGCTCACCTTCGCCTTCGGCCGCCAACTCGACGTGCGCACGATTCGCTCGGCCGACTTCAACGACGGTCAGGAGCTGACCGAACGGGCGGTTGCCGCCTACATCGCCAAGTACGCCACCAAGGGCGCCGAGACGGCGACAGGTGCCCTCGACCGGCCGCTGAAGTTCGCCGCCGAACTCGCTCAGCTCGACATCAGCGACCACGCCCGCCGCCTCATCCGAACGGCCTGGACCCTCGGTGCCCGGAAGGACCTGGAGCACCTCCGCCTGCGCGCCTGGGCCCACATGCTCGGCTTCCGCGGCCGCTTCTCCACCAAGTCCCGCCGCTACTCCACCACCCTCGGTGCTCTTCGCCACGCCCGCGCCGAATGGCGCCGAGCGCAAGCAGCCGCCACTCACCCGGAGCCGCAGAAGGACATCACCTTCGTCCTCGCTCACTGGGTCTTCGCCGGCACAGGCCTCTCCGACGCCGAAACCTGGCTCGCTGCCAGCGTCCACGGCGCGACCGCCACCGAAGCCCAGCCCAACCGCCCCGACCTGGAAGGAGCCGCCGAATGACCACTACTGCTCCTGAGCTGCTCACCGTGCCGGAGGTCATGACCCGGCTCAAGGTCGGCCGTACCAAGGTCTACGACCTCATCCGAACCCGCCGACTGGTCTCCATCAAGGTCGACGGCTGCCGCAGGATCCCGGACGACGCCGTACATGCCTTCATCAAGCACCAGATGGGAGACGCAGCCTGATGACCAAGCGCCGTAGCCGGGGAGACGGCGGCCTGCATTGGGACGAGAAACGGCAGCGCTGGATCGCCACGGCGAACCTCGGCTTCGACCCGAGCGGCAAGCGGATCGTGAAGCGGGGGAGTGGCAAGACCAAGACAGAGGCGAAGAACAAGCTCAAGGAGGTGCTGCGGGACCACGAAGACGGTCTTGCGATCGCGCCCACCAACTACACGGTCAAGGACGCCGTGACGGACTGGCTCACCTACGGCCTCGCAGACTGCGACCCGGGGACCGTCGAGACGAACACGATCCTGAGCAACAACCACGTCATCCCGGCCCTGGGCGCCCGGAAGCTCCGCGAACTGAGCGCGGACGATGTTGACCGCTGGCTTGCCGCGAAGGCGAAGACGCTCAGCACGCGCACACTCCAGTCAGTTCACTCGTGCCTGAACCGTGCGGTCAAGCGGGCCATGGCGCGGGACAAGGTGAAGCGCAATGTCGTCGAGCTGTGCTCGGTGCCTCAGGGGCAGGCGGGGCGTCCGTCCAAGGCGCTGACCTTCGCCCAGGCTGAGGCTGTGTTGAAGGGTGCCGAGGGGACCTCGATGCATGCGTACATCGTCGTCGCCCTGCTGACCGGGGCCCGTACCGAGGAACTGAGGGCGCTCACCTGGGACCACGTCTTCCTGAAGGGGCGGCCGGACTTCGATCCTCCTCAGCCGCCGCACATCGCCGTCTGGCGGTCGGTCCGGCGCAGCGGGGACACCAAGACCAGGAAGTCACGGCGCACGCTCGCCCTGCCGGCGCGCTGCGTGGAAGCGCTCTGGCAGCAGTTCGAGGACCAGGGGTGGGATCGGCTCGCCGCCGATGACGCGTGGGAGGAACACGGGCTCGTCTTCTCCTCGGCCGTGGGCAAGCCGCTCGACGCCGCCAACGTCCGCCGCGCCTTCCGCCAGGCGCTCAAGGGCATCGACGGGATCAACGCCGACGAGTGGACGCCGAGGGAACTGCGGCACAGCTTCGTGTCCCTGCTCTCCGACCGTGGCGTCCCGCTGGAGGAGATCTCCCGGCTCGTCGGGCACTCCGGGACCGCGGTGACCGAGGAGGTCTACCGGAAGCAGATCCGGCCCGTGATCCAGACCGGCGCCGTGGTCATGGACGGGATCTTCGGCGGGGATCCGCGGCCGTCGTAGGCACGCAGGAATCACTCAGGAATCGATAGTCACGCAGTTAGACACGCAGCAACGCCAGAGGGCCCTCACCAAACTGGTGAGGGCCCTCTGAACTGCTTCTCAGCTGTCGGGGTGGCGGGATTTGAACCCACGACCTCTTCGTCCCGAACGAAGCGCGCTGCCAAGCTGCGCTACACCCCGATGTCGCTGCTTGTCGCGGCGACGACGTTTACTTTAGCCCACTGGTGGCTGGAGACGAAATCCGGTTTAGAAGCGGCGTCGGACCGGGGTCGGACGGGTGTGGTCCAGGGCGACCAGGAGGACCGCCAGGCCGTACATCGCGAGGCCCAGGAGGAGGGCGTTCGCCAGGGTGCTGCGGTAGCCGTGGGCGTCGACGTCGAGGAAGGGGTAGAGGTAGCGGGCGGGGGAGGACGGGGCGAGGAACGCGGCTCGGGAGAGGTAGAAGGTCAGGTAGGCCAGGGGATAGAGGAGCCAGGCCGCGGCCTGGCGAAGGTGCAGGCGGGCCGCGGGGGTGAGCAGGAGCCAGTCCGCGGCCGCTGCCGCCGGGACCAGGGTGTGGAGGATCTGGAGTGCCGCCCACTGGGTGTGCCAGCGTGCGGGGGGCGCGCTCGCATCCGTCATGAGGAACGGGGGCGTCGCGTGAGCCAGGAGCAGGTGGTAGACCAGCGCGTTGATCAGGACGTAGAGGAGTGCGGCGCCCGTCACGGCTGAGGGCAGCGGGCGGCGGGCTCGCCAGGCCCTGGACGCCGACAGGAGCATCACCACGGCCAGCAGGATGCTGGTCTGGATGCTGAAGTAGCTCAGGATGCGGGCGGGGGTGCCCAGGAGGAGCTCCAGGGCGACGCCCGCGGCTGCCGCGACTGCGGTCACCAGGCGGAACAGTGCCGTAAGGGGACGGCGGGTCGGAGCCACCACCGCCGTGGCCGGGACCGGGGAGGGCAGGACGAGGGGCGGGCTCGGGACCGCGGGCAGGTCCGGGATGTCCCTGGGTATCGGGGCCGTCATGCCCTCAAGCTAGGCAAAGGGGGTGAAAGGGGCTATGTGGAGTACTCCGGGTGGGTGGCTTCGGCAGAGGGTGACGGCCGAGGCAGAGGCTGACGGCCGAGGTCGGGGCCTGTCGTTCACCTGGCCGGTTCCCTGGTTCCTCGCCCCCCGGGCTGACCTGCTCCCGCCTCGCCTCGCTCCCGGCTCCCCGGGCTGACCGGCTCCCGCCTCGCCCCGTCCCGGCCCGTTCCCGGACCGCCGCGCTGGCCTACTCCCGTCCCACCAGCGTCAGCAGCGTCGCCTCCGGTGGGCAGGCGAAGCGGACGGGGGTGTAGCGGTTGGTGCCGCAGCCCGCGGAGACGTGGAGGTAGGACGTACGGCCCTCCGCCGTGTGCGTGGACAGGCCCTTCACGCGGTCCGTGTCCAGGTCGCAGTTGGTGACCAGGGCGCCGTAGAAGGGGATGCACAGCTGGCCGCCATGGGTGTGGCCGGCCAGGATCAGGGGGTAGTCGTCCGCCGTGAAGGAGTCGAGGACGCGCAGGTACGGGGCGTGGACCACGCCCATCGAGAAGTCGTACGTGCCCGAGGGGCCGCCGGCCACCCGGGCGTAGCGGTCGCGCTTGATGTGGGGGTCGTCCAGGCCGGTCAGCTCGATCGACATGCCCTCGATCTTCAGCACGCCCCGCGTGTTCGTCAGGTTCTGCCAGCCCGCCGCGTCGAAGCCGTCCCTGAGGTCCTCCCAGGGGTTGTGGATCACTCCCACGGCGGGCGGATTGCCGTTCAGGCCGTGGCGGCCGTTGGTCTTCTCCAGCAAGTAGCGGGCGGGGTTGCGGAGTTTGGGGCCGTAGTAGTCGTTGGAGCCGAAGACGTAGGCGCCCGGGAACTCCATCAGCGGGCCGAGTGCGTCGAGGACCTCGGGGACGCCCTCGGGGTCCGAGAGGTTGTCGCCGGTGTTGATCACGAAGTCGGGGCGCAGGCCCGCCAGCGTCTGCAGCCACCGCTGCTTCTTGCGCTGTCCGCTGACCATGTGGATGTCGGAGACCTGGAGCATGCGCAGGGGGCGCATGCCCGGCGGCAGGACCGGGACCGTCACTCGTCGGAGGCGGAAGGAGCGGGCCTCGAAGCCCGCCGCGTACGCCAGTCCGGCGGCGCCTGCCGCCATGATTCCCAGGGGTACTCCGTATCGCGCGCGCATACGACCATCGTGTCAGACCCTGCCGGTCCCGAGACCGGCCGCCCGTTAAATCAGGGGGCGGTCGCGCCTTTGTACCTGCGACAATCGAGCCCATGACCACCACGCTCAAGTCGAAGCTGCAGGACGACCTCAACGCCGCGATCAAGGAGCGCGACGAGCTCCGCTCCTCGACGCTCCGGCTGACGCTCGCCGCGATCACCAAGGAGGAGGTCGCGGGCAAGGAGAAGCGTCAGCTCTCCGACGACGAGGTCCTCAAGGTGATCACCAAGGAGGCGAAGAAGCGCCGCGAGGCGGCCGATGCCTTCGCCCAGGGTGGTCGTGCCGAGTCGGCCGAGCGGGAGAAGGCGGAGGGCGAGGTCCTTGCCGCGTACCTGCCCAAGCAGATGTCCGACGACGAGCTGATCGCGATCGTCTCCCAGGCCGTGGAGGAGGCGAAGGCGGGCGGTGCCGAGGGGCCGCGGGCCATGGGCGCCGTGATGAAGATCGTGAACCCGAAGGTGGCCGGCCAGGCCGAGGGCGGCCGCGTCGCCGCCGCGGTGAAGAAGCTCCTGGCCGGCTGACCGGATGCGGACTTTCCCGGCGGATCCGTAGACGAATCTCCACGGAATCCGTCGGGTAGGTCTCCGCCAGGCCCCCGAGCCCCCCAACCCCGGGCCCTCAAGCCCTCAAGCCCCCGAGTCGGTGTTCCGGCGGGCCGTGGGGAACTTCGGCCCGCCGGACCGCTCTCAGCCCCTGCGGCCCCCGAACCCGTTCCCGTTCCCGTTGCTCCCGCCGTTCGCCTGGCCCTGGATGAAGTTGCCCGGGAGGGAGAACGTAGGCGTCGGGACGGTGCCTCCGGTGGTGCCGCCGGCCGTGTCACCCGCGGTGTCCCCGGCCGTGCCCCCGTCAGTGAGGCCGCCGATCAGTCCGCCGATGATCCCGCCCGTGTTGTCCCCGTTGCTCCCGTTGTTCCCGTCGTTCCCGCCGTTGTTCCCCCCGCGGCCTTTTCCCCGGTCGCCCCCCTTGCTGTCGTCGGGGATGTCGACCAGCTGGAAGTCCGGTGCGGGCTTGCCCTCCAGGGCGCCGGTCATCATGTCGCGCCAGATCGGTCCGGGGACCTCACCGCCGTAGACCTTGGCGTGCGGGACGCCGCCGATGGTGATGCTGACCATCTGCCGCTTGTGCTGCGGGTCGCCTACCCAGACCGCGCCCGCCATGTTCGGGGTGTATCCCACGAACCAGGCCGCGTACCGCTTGTCCGTCGTACCGGTCTTGCCCGCGCTCGGGCGGCTGCCGAGGCCGGCCTCCTGACCCGTGCCGTCCTCGACCACGCCCTTCAGGAGCGTGCTGACGGTGTCGGCGGTCTTCTCCGACATCGCGCGCGAGCAGGTCGACTTCGGCACCTCCAGGGACTTCGTCTCGCTGCCGACCGTCTGGGTGATCGACTCGATCGCGACCGGGGTGCAGTACATACCGCGCGAGGCGAAGGTGGCGTAGGCGCTCGCCATCGTCAGCGGGGACATCTCCTGGGTGCCGAGCGCGATGGAGGGGGCCTGGTCGATCTTGCGGCCGTCGGCGCGCTCCACACCCATCTTCTGGGCCATGTCGGTGACGGGGCAGATGCCGATGTCGCCGATCAGCTGCACGTAGTAGGTGTTGACCGACTTGGCGGTCGCTTCCTTCATGCCGTACGGGCCGTGCTCCGACGTGCTCTCGTTGGTCAGCTTGGCCGGCTTGGCCGGGTCGTTGTGCCAGATCCGGCCGTCGCACGCGGCCACCGAGCTCGGGTAGGGCATCTCGTACGGCGACGAGTACCGCTGCGTCGCCGGCTTGCCGCCCTCGATGGCGGCCGCCGCCACGATCGGCTTGAACGTCGAACCGGGCTGGTAGCCGGCGCCGCCGCCCATGTTCTGGTTCACGGACAGGTTGATCTGCGTCTCGTCCTTGCCGAAGCCGTACGGGCGGGACTGTCCCATGGCGAGGATCTTGCCGGTGCCGGGCTCGACGATGGTCGCGGCGGTCGCCACCGGGTCGCTCTTGTAGACGTGTTCCTTGATGGACGCCTGGATCGATTTCTGCGACTGCGGGTCGAGCGTCGTGCGGATCGTCAGACCGCCGCGGTTCCACAGCTTGGCCCGGTCCTCCCGGGTCTTGCCGAAGACCTTGTCGGTCAGGAAGACCTCGCGCACGTAGTCGCAGAAGAAGCCGGCGCCGTCGACCGAGGTGATGCAGCCGTTCTTGGGCTGGCTCGGGTGCAGGCCGAGCGGCTCCTCCTTGGCCTTGTCGGCCTCCGCCTGGGAGATGTCGCCGATCTCGGCCATGCGCTGCAGGACGACGTTGCGGCGCTTGGTGGCCTCGGCCTCGTCGTTGACCGGGTCGTAGCGGCTCGGGGACTGGACGATGCCGGCCAGCAGCGCGGACTCCTGCAGGGTGAGGTCCTTGGCGTGCTTGGAGAAGTAGCGCTCGGCGGCGGCCTCGACGCCGTAGGCCTGCTCGCCGAAGAAGGTGATGTTCAGGTAGTTCTCGAGGATCTTCTTCTTGCCGAGCTTCTCCTCGATCTGGATCGCGTACTTCAGTTCGCGGACCTTGCGGCCGAGGGTCTGCTGGGTGGCCTCGGCGACCTTCGTCGGGTCGTCGCCGGCCTCCTCGATGAAGTAGTTCTTCACCAGCTGCTGGGTGAGCGTGGAGGCGCCCTGGGCGACCCCGCCGCTCTGCGCGTTCTGGTTCAGGGCGCGCAGCACACCCTTGAGGTCGATCGCGCCGTGCTTGTAGAAGCGCGAGTCCTCGATCGCGACGATCGACTTCTGCATGTACGGCGAGATGTCCTTGAGGTCCACCACCGTACGGTCGCGGGAGTAGACGGCCGCGATCTGGTTGCCCCGGCTGTCCAGAATGGTGGTGCGCTGGCTGAGCTGGGGGCTCTTGAGGTTGGCAGGGATCTCGTCGAAGCCCTTGACCGAGCCCTTGGCCGCGAGGCCCAGCGCGCCGGCCGCGGGCAGCGCGATGCCCGCCATCACGGCTCCCGCGAGCACACTGACACCGAGGAACTTGGCGGCCTGCTGTGTTGCCGACAGACCACTGCCCGAGCGCTTCTTTGGCATGGGGGCAGCCTAATCCGTACTGCTGAGCGTTCCGATGGAGCGACGGCTTCTCGGGATGTTCGGGTGTCGGATCGTGATGTCCGGTCTGTCCGGTGATGGCCGTGTCGGGGCACGCCGGAGGGATGCCGTCGCGTTGCGGCACGGCACAGCGCGACGCCTACCTTCTCATTCGCCGGACATGCGCGCAGGCCTTGGCCTAAGCTGCTCTCAACTGTCACAGCGGTGCGGCCACGTATCAATACGTCCGGCGACCCCGAATCGTTCCGGAAGTACCCCGACTTTCTGATGGGGGCGTGTCCGAATCCACCTCGTGTGTCATCTGGTGCCCGATGTGGCGCACCACAGCCGTCCCGGTTTGCCGGAATGATCACGCATGTCGTCAGCTCACTCCCGCGGGTGATCTGCCGCTTACCCATAGTCCGTTCGGGCCATTCAAGATTGGGCCCGAAGGGGGTGTTGCGCTGTCCCCACCTTCCGTAACGTCCTCAACTGGCGGCGGTGAATATGCCGCTGCCGCCGTGGGGGAGCCTCGATTCGGGAGAGGACGGCGCCGGTATGGGCTGGGTAACCGACTGGAGTGCGCAGGCTGCCTGCCGCACTACCGATCCGGATGAACTGTTCGTTCAAGGAGCAGCGCAGAACAGGGCCAAGGCGGTGTGCACCGGATGCCCGGTACGCACCGAATGCCTGGCCGACGCGCTGGACAACCGCGTCGAATTCGGCGTGTGGGGAGGCATGACGGAGCGGGAGCGCCGTGCACTGCTGCGCCGGCGGCCTACCGTGACCTCGTGGCGCAGGCTGCTGGAGACCGCCCGCTCGGAGTACGAGCGGAGCGTCGGGATCGTACCCCTCGACGACGACGAGGTGTACGAGAACTTCGCGGCGGTGAGCTGAGGGCATCGCCCTTTGACAGGGCCCCAGGGCCGCTCCGGCCGGACGCAGAGCCGCGGGAAGCAACGGTCGGACCCGTGTCCTGGGACAACATCTGATGGACCGGCGCCAGGGCATCGGGCAGACGTGTGCCCCGGCACCACTCGGTCGGCAGGCTCATACCAACGCCCGTCTCAGGCATGTGGACGGGCAATGACTTCGCGAGACGCGCGCGCCGGGCAGGCGAAGGCGGTCCGCGCCGGGCAGGCCAAGGAGGTCCGCGCCGGTCAGGCGAAAGCGGACTGCGCCGGGCAGGCGAAGGCAGCCCGCGCCGGGCAGGCGAAAGTGGTCGGCGCCCGGTTGTGCGTTGTCCTGGGTGAGGACGGTGACCGCCCTGCAGCGGCTGCCGCTACGACGGATCCGCATGGCCCGCCGCCAGTCGGTCTCCGATGTCGCGCAGGCCCATGAGGTCGTGGACGTCGCCGGGCAGTGCGGGTACCTCGACGACCGCCACCTCGGGGTGGCGGGCGGTGAAGCGGTCACGCGTGCGCTGCTCGCGCGAGAGCAGCTGCATACGATCGGCGTGCAGCCTCAGCAGGCCTGCGGTGAGCTGGTTGACGGATCGCTCCGGGTCCGCGGCGGGGGAGCCATCGTCCATGGCGGCGGGGGAGCCGTCTTCCGGGGCCGGTGTCGCCGGAGCGGGAGATTCTGAACTGCCGTACGTGTCGGGAGAGTTACGAAGTCCAGCTTTCCCGCCCCCCTGATCCACAATGCGGCGCTCCTCAAGATTTTCCGCGGCGGCGAGCGCCCGCTCGGCCGACAGCCGGCCGGCTCCGCTGTCGTGGACCCGGTTGAGCACCAGACCCACCAGGGGCATGTCCTCCGCGGCCAGCCGCTCCACGAAGTACGCGGCCTCACGCAGCGCGTCCCGCTCCGGGGCCGCCACCACCAGGAAGGCCGTACCGGGCGCCTGGAGCAGCTTGTACGTGGCGTCCGCGCGCGTACGGAAACCGCCGAAGGTGGTGTCCATCGCGGCCACGAACGTCTGGACGTCCTTCAGCAGCTGGCCGCCCAGCAGCTTGCCCAGGGTGCCGGTCATCATCGACATGCCGACGTTGAGGAAGGCCATCCCCGCACGTCCTCCCAGTTTGGCGGGGGCGGTCAGCAGACGGATCAGGCGGCCGTCCAGGAAGGAGCCGAGCCGCTTGGGCGCGTCGAGGAAGTCCAGCGCCGAGCGGGACGGCGGGGTGTCGACCACGATCAGGTCCCACTCGTCCTTCGCCCGCAGCTGGCCCAGCTTCTCCATCGCCATGTACTCCTGCGTGCCCGCGAAGCCCGCCGAGAGCGACTGGTAGAAGGGGTTGGCCAGGATGGCGGCCGCCCGCTCGCGGTCCGCGTGCGCCTCGACGACCTCGTCGAAGGTGCGCTTCATGTCGAGCATCATGGCGTGCAGTTCGCCCTCGCCCTCGGTGCCCTTCACCCGCCGCGGCACGTTGTCGAGGGAGTCGATGCCCATCGACTGGGCGAGCCGCCTGGCCGGGTCGATGGTCAGGACGACCGCCTTGCGGCCCCGCTCGGCCGCCCTCAGGCCCAGTGCCGCCGCGGTCGTCGTCTTGCCGACCCCGCCGGAACCGCAGCACACCACGATCCGGGTCTTCCGGTCGTCCAGCAGCGTGTCGATGTCGAGCACGCGCGCGGGGGAGAGACGAGGGCGGGCGGCGTCCTGCGCCTCGGCCGGGTCCGGACTCATGACAACCCCTGCTTCCGCAGCTCGGTGGCGAGTTCGTACAGGCCCGCGAGGTCCATGCCCTCCGCGAGCAGCGGCAGTTCGTGCAGCGGCAGGCCCAGCTCGGAGAGGACCGCGCGCTGCTCCTCCTCCAGCGCGTGGCGCTCGGCGTACTCCGCGGCCTGCTCCAGCAGCGGGTCCACCAGCCGCTCGGCGTTCCCGCCGCGTCGCGCCCCGCCGAGCCCGGCGGCCGACAGCGCCCGGGCAACGGAGGAACGCGGCACGGTCCGTACGAGTTCCAGGCCGGCCGCGTCCAACACCTCGGGCCGGACCATGTTCACGATGACCCGGCCCACCGGGAGCCGCGCCGCCTGCAGTTCGGCGATGCCGTCGGCGGTCTCCTGGACCGGCATCTCCTCCAGCAGCGTCACCAGGTGCACCTCCGTCTCCGGTGACTTCAGCACCCGCATCACGGCCTGCGCCTGATTGTGTATCGGGCCGATCTTGGCGAGGCCCGCCACTTCGTCGTTGACGTTCAGGAAGCGGGTGATGCGGCCGGTCGGCGGGGCGTCCATGACGACGTAGTCGTAGGCGAACCGCCCGCTCTTGTCCTTGCGGCGCACCGCCTCGCAGGCCTTGCCGGTCAGCAGGACGTCCCTGAGTCCGGGCGCGACCGTGGTGGCGAAGTCGATCGCGCCGAGCTTCTTCAGGGCCCGGCCCGCGCCCCCGAGTTTGTAGAACATCTGGAGGTAGTCCAGAAGGGCCAGTTCGGGATCGATGGCGAGGGCGTACACCTCTCCGCCCCCGGGAGCGACCGCGATCTTCCGCTCCTCGTAGGGCAGCGCCTCCGTCTCGAAGAGTTGGGCGATGCCCTGCCGACCCTCGACCTCCACGAGAAGCGTCCGCTTCCCCTCGGTCGCGAGGGCCAGCGCGAGTGCGGCGGCGACCGTCGTCTTTCCGGTCCCGCCCTTGCCGCTGACGACCTGGAGCCTGCTCACGTCTTCGAGCCTAACCAGTCCGGCCGACAGTCACGCGGGAGGCTGTGGACAACGGCGCCCCCGGCCGTCCGTCTGTCCCGTGGGTCACAGCGGCTACAGTCGGCCCATGACCAAGTGGGAATACTCAACCGTGCCGCTGCTCGTCCATGCCACGAAGCAGATTCTGGACAACTGGGGCGAGGACGGCTGGGAGCTCGTCCAGGTCGTGCCCGGGCCCAACCCCGAACAGCTCGTGGCCTACCTGAAGCGGGAGAAGCAGGCATGAGCGCGGTCGAGGCCAAGCTGGCCGAACTGGGCCTGACCCTGCCGGAGGTCGTGCCGCCGCTGGCCGCGTACCAGCCGGCCGTGCAGTCCGGCGTGTATGTGTACACCGCCGGCCAGCTGCCGATGGTGGAGGGCAAGCTGCCGGTCACCGGCAAGGTGGGCGCCGAGGTCACGGCCGAGGAGGCCAAGGACCTGGCCCGGATCTGCGCGCTGAACGCGCTGGCCGCCGTGAAGTCCGTGACCGGCGACCTGGACCGCATCGCGCGCGTGGTGAAGGTCGTCGGCTTCGTCGCCTCGGCCTCCGACTTCACCGGGCAGCCCGGTGTCGTCAACGGTGCCAGCGAGCTGCTCGGCGAGGTCCTCGGCGACAAGGGCGTGCACGCCCGCAGCGCGGTGGGCGTCGCGGTCCTGCCGCTGGACGCGCCGGTGGAGGTCGAGATCCAGGTCGAGCTGGCTCCGTAAGCCCCTCTGACCTCGGGTACCTCTCGAACATTCGCCCTATACGGGATAGCCTCCGGCCATGGCGAATGGGCAGTGGTACCCCAAGGAGTGGCCGGACCGTATCCGCGCGCTCGCGCAGGGCGCCCTCACACCGGTGCCCCCGAGGCGCGCGGCCACGGTGCTGCTCCTGAAGGACACGCCGGCCGGTCCGGTCGTCCACATGCTGCGCAGACGCGCCTCCATGGCCTTCGCCGGAGGCGCGTACGCATATCCCGGCGGTGGTGTCGATCCTCGCGACGACGACCGTCGGGTCCGCTGGGCGGGCCCTACGCGCGCGTGGTGGGCCGAACGGCTGGGCGTCGACGAGTCCGGCGCCCAGGCGATCGTCTGCGCGGCCGTCCGGGAGACGTACGAGGAGGCGGGCGTCCTGCTCGCCGGGCCCGACCCCGAGTCGGTCGTCGGCGACACCACCGGGGACGACTGGGAGGCGGACCGCGCCGCCCTGGTCGCGCGCGAGTTCTCCTTCGCCGAGTTCCTGGACCGCCGCGGCCTGGTGCTGCGCTCCGACCTGCTGGGCGCCTGGACCCGCTGGATCACCCCCGAGTTCGAGGCCCGCCGCTACGACACCTGGTTCTTCGTGGCCGCCCTCCCCGAGGGCCAGCGCACCCGCAACGCCTCCACGGAGGCCGACCGCACGGTGTGGATCCGCCCCGAGACGGCCGCCTCCGGGTACGACAAGGGCGAGCTGCTGATGATGCCGCCCACCATCGCCACTTTGCGCCAGTTGCTCCCGTACGACTCCGCCGCGCGGGCGCTCGCCGCCGCGCCCGCGCGGGACATGACCCCCGTGCTGGCCCGCGCCCGCCTGGAGAACGGCGAGATCGTCCTGTCCTGGCCGGGGCACGACGAGTTCACCAAGCACATACCGACCGCTCCGACCGCCGGTGGAGGCTCCGCATGACCGACGCAGCAGCCCTGCCCGGCCAGCCCCGTGGCGGGGTCCTGTCCGGTCCCGCGACCGAACGGGCCGTCAATGTGCTGGCCCCCAACCCCTCCGCGATGACCCTGGACGGCACCAACACCTGGATAGTCGCCGAGCCCGACTCCGACCTGGCCGTGGTGATCGACCCGGGACCCCTGGACGAGGGCCACCTGCGCACGGTCGTGGACACCGCCGAGAAGGCGGGCAAGCGCGTCGCCCTCACCCTGCTCACCCACGGACACCCCGACCACGCCGAGGGCGCCGCCCGCTTCGCCGGGCTGACCGGCACGCGCGTGCGTGCCCTCGATCCGGCGCTGCGGCTAGGCGAGGAGGGCCTGGCCGCCGGGGACGTGATCACCGTCGGCGGCCTGGAGCTGAGGGTCGTACCGACCCCGGGACACACCTCGGACTCCCTGTGCTTCCATCTGCCGGCCGACCGGGCCGTGCTGACCGGTGACACCATCCTCGGCCGCGGTACGACGGTCGTGGCGCACCCCGACGGCCGCCTGGGCGACTATCTGGACTCCCTGCGCCGCCTGAGGTCGCTGACGGTCGACGACGGCGTGCACACGGTCCTGCCGGGCCACGGGCCGGTCCTGGAGGACGCCCAGGGCGCCGTGGAGTTCTACCTCGCTCACCGGGCCCACCGCCTCGCCCAGGTCGAGACGGCCGTCGAGGACGGCCATCGCAACCCCGCCGAGGTCGTCGCCCATGTGTACGCCGACGTGGACCGCTCCCTGTGGCCGGCGGCCGAGCTGTCGGTACGGGCCCAGCTGGACTATCTGCGCGAGCACGGGCTGATCTAGCCGGCTAGGGACCGTCCGGCCGGGGAGCCTTCACGCCGTGCACGCGCGCGTACTCCGCGGCGAGCCAGGGCCCGAGGTCGTCCACGTACGACCGCAGGACGTCCGGGTCGCCGACGGGCTCGTAGCCGTACTCCGCGGCCCTGCGCAGCTGCGCGGCGCGCTGCGGGTAGTACGTGCCGAACGCCTCGGCCATCTCCCGCAGGTCGCTGGTCCAGCCGTTCCAGCGGGGCATGACGAGCGTGAAGCCGGTGCGCACGAGGTGCCGGGACATGAACCGCACCAGGGGCCGCCGGGCCTCCTCGCCGTCCCCGGCGGCGGCGATCCGCTCGCGCCAGCGCGGGAGCAGGAGCGCGAGATCGCCGTTGGTCTCGCGGGCGAGCAGGGAGTCGGGGCGGTAGCGGGGCAGGTACTCGGCGAGGTCGTCGCCGAGCAGCGGCGTGCACAGGCAGGCGACGAACCAGCCCATGTCGTACCTCTCCAGGTCGCTCAGCAGCCGCGCCCGGCTGTACAGCAGCGTGCCGACGCCGTCGATCTGCCGGAACTCCTTGTCGAGCGCCTCCCCGAGGGCACGTACGGCCTCCCGGTCGGCGTCGGCCGGCTCCGTGTGCAGGGCGACCAGCAGATCCAGGTCGCTGCGCCCCACGCGCGCGGTGCCGCGCGGAACCGAACCGTTGAGGTACGCGCTGTGCAAGGACGGCCCGAAGACGTCCAGCAGCCGGTCGCGCGCGGCGGCCACGACGGGGCGGAAGGCGTGCGGCACGCGCGTGAGGGAGCCTTCGCGTTCGATGCAGCCCTGGGCGTCGAGGCCTCTACGGGGAGCGGTTGCGGTCATGGGGCCACTGTGCCCGGTCAGGAGCGCCGGGACCGCTGATTTACGACGGGGCACGGCGCCCTGTGCGCCCGAGCCGGCGGACATCGGCCCGCACGGTGCTCGCGGACCAGGAAGAGGACCAGGAAGCCGTTCATACCGGCACCAGGAGTCTGCGCAGGGCAGTCCCGGAACTTCTGGTGCCAGGCGGCCACCGCCGGGAGTCCGGGGCGGCAGTCCCGGGGACCTCGGTGTGAAGCGGCCACCACCGGGAGCCCGGGGCCGGCAGCCCGTGGGTCTCGGTGCGGAGGGACGTCAGCGCGACCGCTTGGCGAGCCTTTCGACGTCCAGCAGGATCACGGCCCGCGCCTCCAGGCGGAGCCATCCGCGCTGGGCGAAGTCCGCCAGCGCCTTGTTGACGGTCTCGCGCGAGGCGCCGACCAGCTGGGCCAGCTCCTCCTGCGTGAGGTCGTGCACGACGTGGATGCCCTCCTCGGACTGCACGCCGAAGCGTCGCGAGAGGTCCAGCAGAGCGCGCGCCACGCGGCCGGGGACGTCGGAGAAGACCAGGTCGGACATGGCGTCGTTGGTCTTGCGCAGTCGGCGGGCGACGGCGCGCAGCAGGGCGGTGGCCACCTCGGGCCGGGCGTTCAGCCAGGGCTGGAGGTCGCCGTGGCCGAGGCCCAGCAGCTTGACCTCGGTCAGCGCGGTGGCGGTCGCCGTGCGCGGGCCCGGGTCGAACAGCGACAGCTCGCCGATCAGCTCGCCGGGACCGACGACGGCCAGCATGTTCTCGCGGCCGTCGGGTGAGGTGCGGTGGAGCTTGACCTTGCCCTCGGTGACGACGTAGAGCCGGTCGCCCGGGTCGCCCTCGTGGAACAGGGAGTCGCCACGGGCGAGCGTCACCTCACTCATGGAGGCGCGCAGTTCCGCGGACTGCTCGTCATCGAGCGCCGCGAAGAGCGGGTTGCGCCGCAGAACGTCGTCCACGAGTTCTCTCCTTGTCGACCTGCTCAGGGGATCTTGCTCCCCCGTGTGCCAGGGGACGGTGTTCCCCATTTTGCCGGACGATCCAAACAGTGTGATCTGTCACAAGGATGCCGCACAGGTCTCGCCAGGTAAGCGGCAGGGGTCCAATCGGGGGCTGATCTTCCGGGTCCGGGGCGGATGTCGGTGCCGGGCTTTAGGCTGGCCGGGTGTCCAAAACGCCGGTGAGAGCACAGGCCAAGGGGGCTGGGCGGGTGGCTGTACGTCGTGATTCCGCTGTGGGCGAACAAGACCCCGGCGGTAGTAATAAAACAGGCAAAACGACTAAAGAGGTCGCTCCTGCCAAGAAGGTTACGCCTGCCCGCACGGCTCTGTCCGCGGAGCAGACCGTTGCCGCCGGGAAGGGCCCTGCCGGGGAGCCGGCACCCGCCAAGAAGGCCGCTGCCGGGAAGGCCGCGCCGGTCAGGAAGGCCGCCGCCGGGAAGCCCGCGCCGGTCAGGAAGGCCGCCGCCGGGAAGCCCGCGGCCGCCGGGAAGGCCGCGGCGGCCGAGAAGCCGGCGCCCGTCGACAGGGCCGCTGCCAAAAAGACGGCAGCCAAGAAGACGGCTGCCAGGAAAGCCGCTGTCAAGAAGGCCTCGCCCGTCGGGAGGGCCGCCGCCGGGAAGGCCGCGCCTGCCGACAAGGCCGCTGCGAAGGCCGTTGTGAAGCCCCCGGCGAACGAGTCCCGCACCGCCCTGGTCCGCCGTGCCCGCCGTATCGACCGCGAACTCGCCGAGGTCTACCCGTACGCCCACCCCGAGCTGGACTTCGAGAACCCCTTCCAGCTGCTGGTCGCCACGGTGCTGTCGGCCCAGACCACCGACCTGCGCGTCAACCAGACCACCCCGACGCTCTTCGCCAAGTACCCCACCCCCGAGGACCTCGCCGCCGCCAACCCGGAGGAGGTCGAGGGGATCCTGCGCCCCTGCGGCTTCTTCCGGGCCAAGACCAGGTCGGTCATAGGGCTCTCCAAGGCCCTCGCCGAGGACTTCGGCGGCGAGGTGCCCGGCCGGCTGGAGGACCTCGTCAAGCTGCCCGGCGTCGGCCGCAAGACCGCGTTCGTCGTGCTCGGCAACGCCTTCGGGCGGCCCGGGATCACCGTGGACACCCACTTCCAGCGGCTGGTCAGGCGCTGGCAGTGGACCGGCGAGACCGACCCCGACAAGATCGAGGCGGCCGTCGGTGCGCTGTTCCCGAAGAGCGACTGGACCGACCTGTCGCATCACGTGATCTGGCACGGCCGCCGTATCTGCCACGCCCGCAAGCCGGCCTGCGGCGCCTGCCCCATCGCCCCGCTCTGCCCGGCCTACGGCGAGGGCGAGACCGATCCGGAGAAGGCGAAGAAGCTGCTGAAGTACGAGAAGGGCGGCTTCCCGGGGCAGCGTCTGAAGCCCCCGCAGGCCTATCTCGACGCGGGCGGCAGGCCGGCGCCGCCGCTGGGGGCCGGATGACGGAACGAACTCCATGCCCTCGGGCGTTGGACACGGCAGGACGGGGGAGGCCATGACGTACACGCGCGACACGCACGAGGGCCCGGTGACGCTGCGCAAGGAGGGCCTGCCGGGCTGGCTGGACCCGGTGGTGCGGGCTGCGGAGACGATCGAGCCGCTCCAGCTCAGCCGCTTCCTGCCGCCGGAGAACGGCTCGGGGCGCCAGTCGGCCGTGCTGATCCTGTTCGGCGAGGGCGAGCACGGCCCCGAGCTGCTCCTCATGGAGCGCTCCGGCTCCCTGCGCTCCCACGCGGGCCAGCCGTCCTTCCCCGGGGGTGCGCTCGACCCCGAGGACGGTGACCCGAAGACCGAGGGGCCGCTCAGAGCCGCTCTGCGCGAGGCCCAGGAGGAGACCGGGCTCGACCCGGCCGGCGTCCAGCTCTTCGGCGTCCTGCCCGCTCTCTACATCCCGGTCAGCAGATTCGTCGTCACGCCCGTGCTCGGCTGGTGGCGCGAGCCCAGCCCGGTCGGCGTCGTCGATCCGAACGAGACCGCCCGCGTCTTCACCGTCCCCGTGGCGGATCTCACGGACCCCGTCAACCGTGCCACCGCCGTCCACCCCAGAGGCCACCAAGGTCCGGCATTTCTGGTCGAATCGGCCCTGGTGTGGGGCTTCACGGCCGGGGTGATCGACCGCCTGCTGCACTACGCGGGCTGGGAGCGCCCCTGGGACAGGGAGAAGCAGGTCCCGCTCGACTGGCGGTCATGACAGGGTGTCGTCCGTGCTGTGCTGGGAGCGGAGTGAATAGGCGAGGCCTGAAGCAGTGAACGTGCTGGACATCCTGTTGCTGGTCGCGGCCGTGTGGTTCGCGGTCGTGGGCTACCGCCAAGGCTTCGTCGTCGGCATTCTGTCGGTGATCGGGTTCCTCGGCGGCGGTCTCGTCGCCGTGTACACGCTGCCCGTCATCTGGGACGCCGTGACCGACAATGCGGAGGTCGGCACCACCGCCGCCGTGGTCGCCGTGGTCGTCGTCATCGTCTGCGCCTCCATCGGCCAGGCCCTGACCACCCACCTCGGCAACAAGCTGCGCCGCTACATCACCTGGTCCCCGGCGCGCGCCCTGGACGCCACCGGCGGCGCCCTGGTCAACGTCGTCGCAATGCTGCTGGTCGCCTGGCTGATCGGCTCCGCCCTCGCCGGTACGACCCTGCCGACGCTCGGCAAGGAGGTCCGCGGCTCCAAGGTGCTCCTCGGCGTCTCCCGGGCCCTGCCCGCGCAGGCCAACACCTGGTTCGCCGACTTCTCCTCCGTCCTCGCGCAGAACGGCTTCCCGCAGGTCTTCAGCCCGTTCGCCAACGAGCCGATCGCCGACGTCCGGCCGCCCGACCCGGCCCTCGCGCACAGCGTGGTCGCCACCCGCGCCCAGCGCTCCATCGTCAAGGTCACCGGCACCGCCCAGAGCTGCGGCAAGGTCCTGGAAGGCACCGGGTTCGTCTTCGCCCAGCGCCGCGTCATGACCAACGCCCATGTCGTCGGAGGCGTCGACGCGCCCTCCGTGCAGATCGGCGGGGTGGGCCGCAGATACGCCGCCAAGGTCGTCCTGTACGACTGGAAGCGCGACATCGCCGTCCTCGACGTACCGGCCCTGAAGGCGACCTCCCTGCGGTTCTCCTCCCAGGACGCGGCCGGCGGCGACGGCGCGATCGTCGCGGGCTTCCCGGAGAACGGCTCGTACGACGTCCGCGCCGCGCGGGTGCGCGGGCGCATCACGGCCAACGGCCCGGACATCTACCACCGCGGCACGGTCCGCCGCGACGTCTACTCCCTGTACGCCACCGTCCGCCAGGGCAACTCCGGCGGCCCGCTGCTCACGCCCGAAGGCAAGGTCTACGGCGTGGTGTTCGCCAAGTCCCTCGACGACGCCGACACCGGCTACGCCCTCACGGCGGACGAGATCCAGCAGGACATCACCCGGGGCCGTACGGCGAACGAGCAGGTGGGCACCGACAGCTGCGCCCTGTGATCCCCGGGGAGGGGGCTCAGCCGCGTGGGTGACGCAGGCGTACGGAGACCCAGCGGGCCCGGCGGCGCAGGATGCGCGGAATCCCCACCCTCAGGTCCGTCCCCGCCAGTTGCGGGGCGCCCCGCTGCGGGGAGCCCGGCCCGGCGGCGGAACGGCGGTTGCGGGGTGCGTCACTGTAGTCGTGCGTCCAGCCCATACCCCGACGTCTGCCCCTGCCCGAAGGTCGATAACCGCCTGCGCGCCCCCCAATTGGCCTATGCGGCAGGCATGTGGCCGTTCGAAGAACATGTGTTCAGGGAACCGGATACTCCACGCACCGGCCCGGTCACCGAACGGGCTGGGACGGGTCGGTTCCTCAGCGGTCGGGCTCGGGGTCCTTCAGCCAGTTGATCAGCTCCGCGGAGAAGGCCGCCGGGTCCTCCTCGTGCGGGAAGTGGCCGAGGCCGTCGAACAGGCGCCAGCGGTAAGGGGCTTCGACGTACTCGCCCGAGCCGGCCGCGCTGCGCGTGCGGGTCACCGGGTCCAGTGAGCCGTGCAGATGCAGCGTGGGCACCCGCACCGGCCGCTTCATCCTGCGGTTGAACTGGATGCCGTCCGGTCGGGCCAGCGAGCGCACCAGCCAGCGGTACGGCTCGATCGCGCAGTGCGCGGTCGACGGGATGCACATGGCCCGCTGGTACGTCTCCACGTCCTCGTCGTCCGGCAGCCGCGGCCCGGACCACTCCCGGATCAGCCGGCCCACCAGCGCGCCGTCGTCGGCGGTCAGCTGCCGCTCGGGGATCCACGGCCGCTGGAATCCCCAGATGTAGGAGCTGGCGGCGGTCTGCCGGGCGTCCCGGAGCATTGCGGAGCGCCAGCGCCGGGGGTGCGGCATCGAGACGACCGCGAGCCGTCGTACGAGCTTGGGCCGCATCGCCGCGGCCGTCCACGCCAGATAGCCGCCCAGGTCGTGGCCGACCAGCGCGGCGTCCGGCTCGCCGAGCGAGCGGATCACGCCGGTGACGTCCAGGGCGAGGTTGGCCGGGTCGTACCCGCGCGGGGTGCGGTCGCTGCCGCCGACGCCGCGCAGGTCCATGGCCACCGCCCGGAAGCCCGCGTCGGCGAGCGCGACCAGCTGGTGCCGCCACGTCCACCAGAACTGCGGGAAGCCGTGCAGCAGCAGCACCAGGGGTCCGTCGCCGAGCTCGGCGATGTGGAAGCGCGCGCCATTGGCGGCGACGTCCCGGTGCGTCACCTTCGCCCCGTGGGGCAATTCGATCCTTACGGCCGATGCCGCTGCGGGCTCCGTCATGACGACGAGCGTGCCACAGCCTCGATGGCCTGCGGAGCCCGGTCCTGCGGCAGCTCCGGGCGCGGGTGCGGCTTGGCGTTCTGCAGGACGCCCGCCGTCTCCTTCACCGACGCGGCGACCATCTGCGGGCCCTGGCTCTTCTTCACCTTCTTCGCGAACACCGTGCCGATGAGCGCGAGCAGACCGGCGACCAGCACGTTCGCCGCGAAGGAGAGCAGGAAGCAGACGGCCAGGTTCCAGCCGCTCCAGGTCCGAATGCCGTACGCCAGCGCGAAGTTGAGCATGGGCAGGGAGAACAGCAGCACCGCGCCCGCCGCCGAGAACGCTCCGCCGCTCGTCGCGCCGCGCTTCACGTCCTGCTTGAGCTGGGCCTTGGCCAGCGCGATCTCGTCGTGCACCAGCGCCGACATTTCGGTCGTCGCCGAGGCGAACAGCTGGCCGATGCTGCGTTCGGCGCCGACCGGGCTGCCGTCGGGTGCGCTCATCGCGTTCTCCCTCTGAAGTCTTCTCGTGCCGTCTTGAAGGCCGTCTTGATTTGTACCGTCTCGTCAGATCATGCCGGACGACCGTCCTCATCGCCTGCCCCGCCCGGTACTTCCTGAAGCCCGTGGCGCGCCACGGCGGTCTTCTCGACGGCGATGCGCCGGTGTTCCGCCGCCTTGTTCTCGTAGATCTTCGCCATCCGCAGGTGGTAGGCGGGGTCGTCCTGCTCGTAGATGTCCGGGATGCCGTCCCGGTCCTCGTCGCGCTCCTCGTCCTCGCACAGCCCGCGGTATCTGGCGTTGCGTATCTTCAGCAGCACCGTCGCACACAGGGCGGCGATCAGCGATCCGACAAGTACGGCCGCCTTCACCTCATCGGTCAGTGCCGTGTCGCCCACAAAGGCGAGCTCGCCTATGAGCAGCGAGACGGTGAAGCCGATCCCGGCGAGGGAGGCCACCGCGAAGATGTCGGCCCACTCCAGGTCCTCGCTCAGCTCGGCGTGGGTGAACCGGGCGGTCAGCCAGGTGCCGCCGAAGATGCCGATCGTCTTGCCGACGACCAGCCCGAGCACCACCCCGAGCGTCTCCGGCTTGGTGAACACATCCCCGAGCGCCCCGCCGGTGATCGACACGCCGGCGCTGAACAGCGCGAACAGCGGTACGGCGAGACCCGCCGACAGCGGCCGCACCAGGTGCTCGATGTGCTCGCCCGGCGAGTGCTGCTCACCCTCCCGGGTGGTGCAGCGCAGCATCAGGCCCATCGCGACGCCGGCGATGGTGGCGTGCACACCGCTGTTGTACATCAGCGCCCAGATCACGACCGCCAGTGGCACGTACACGTACCAGCCGCGGACGCCCTTGCGCAGCAGCAGCCAGAAGATCACCAGTCCGGCGACGGCCCCGCCGAGCGCGGGAAAGCTGATCCGGTCGGTGAAGAAGATCGCGATGATCAGGATCGCGAAGAGGTCGTCGACGACCGCGAGGGTCAGCAGGAAGGCGCGCAGGGCGCTGGGCAGCGAGGTGCCGATGACCGCGAGGACGGCGAGCGCGAAGGCGATGTCGGTGGCGGTGGGCACCGCCCAGCCCTGGGTGGAACCGTGGCCGGTGAGGTTGGTGAGGGTGTAGACGAGCGCCGGTACGGCCATCCCGCACAGCGCGGACACCACGGGCAGCACGGCCGCCCTGGGTTCGCGCAGGTCGCCGGCGACCAGCTCACGCTTGAGTTCGATGCCGGCGACGAAGAAGAACACCGCGAGGAGGCCGTCGGCGGCCCAGTGGGCCACGGAGAGGTTCAGGCCGAGGGCGCCGGGGCCGAAGTGGAAGTGGCTGACCGACTCGTAGCTGTGGCGCAGCGCGGGGATGTTCACCCATATCAGTGCCGCGACCGCCGCGATGAGGAGCAGGACGCCGCCCACGGTCTCGGTGCGCAGCGCATCCGCGACGAACGTCCGCTCGGGCAGGGACAGGCGTCCGAGTGCCTTGCGGGCGGTGTGCGGGATACGGGGCGCGGTGTTGCGGGGCGCGGCCACGGCGGGAACCTCCGGGTCGGTGGGCAGGGCGGAGCACATGCCGACCAGACTTCCCGGCACACCTTGAGGGTCGTTTCGCGTTCAGAGCTTTGCTTAGTTTACCTAAGGTTGCCGCAGGATGCATCCGGTGAGGTTCACGTTACGCACAAAAGGGGCGCCCGGCGTTCGCACGCCGGGCGCCCCTCAGGGGCTGCCGCCCGGTCCTTCGGTCCTCGCCAGGCGCCTAGTCCTCGCTCGGGGCCGCCGGGAGCTTGTCCTGGATCAGGTCCATGACCGTCGAGTCGGTCAGCGTGGTGACGTCACCGAGCTGGCGGTTCTCGGCCACGTCCCGCAGGAGCCGGCGCATGATCTTGCCCGAGCGGGTCTTCGGCAGCTCCGCCACCGGCAGGATCCGCTTGGGCTTGGCGATCGGGCCGAGCGTGGCGCCGACGTGGTCGCGCAGCTCGCCGACGAGCTTGTCGTCCTCCGACGCCGAACCGCGCAGGATCACGAAGGCGACGATGGCCTGGCCGGTGGTCTCGTCGGCGGCACCGACGACGGCCGCCTCGGCGACCGACGGGTGCGAGACGAGCGCCGACTCCACCTCGGTGGTGGAGATGTTGTGCCCGGACACCAGCATCACGTCGTCCACCCGGCCCAGCAGCCAGATGTCCCCGTCCTCGTCCTTCTTCGCGCCGTCACCGGCGAAGTACTTGCCCTCGAACCGCGCCCAGTAGGTGTCGAGGAACCGCTGGTCGTCGCCCCAGATGGTGCGCAGCATCGAGGGCCACGGCTCGGTCAGGACCAGGTAGCCGCCGCCCCCGTTCGGTACCTCGTTCGCCTCGTCGTCGACGACGGTCGCGGAGATGCCGGGCAGCGGGCGCTGCGCGGAACCGGGCTTGGCCTCGGTCACACCCGGCAGCGGCGAGATCATCATCGCGCCGGTCTCGGTCTGCCACCAGGTGTCCACGACCGGCGTCCTGTCGGCGCCGATGTGCTTGCGGTACCAGACCCACGCCTCGGGGTTGATCGGCTCGCCCACGGAGCCGAGGACCCGCAGGGAGGACAGGTCGAACTGCGCGGGGATGTCGTCGCCCCACTTCATGAACGTACGGATCGCCGTCGGCGCCGTGTAGAGGATCGTGACCCGGTACTTCTCCACGATCTCCCAGAACCGGCCCTGGTGCGGGGTGTCCGGCGTGCCCTCGTACATGACCTGCGTCGCGCCGTTGGCCAGCGGCCCGTACACGATGTACGAGTGCCCGGTGACCCAGCCGACGTCCGCCGTGCACCAGTAGACGTCCGTCTCCGGCTTGAGGTCGAACACCGCCCAGTGCGTGTACGCCGCCTGCGTCAGGTAGCCGCCGGAGGTGTGCAGGATGCCCTTCGGCTTCCCCGTCGTACCCGAGGTGTAGAGGATGAACAGCGGGTGCTCCGCCTCGAACGCCTCCGGGGTGTGCTCGGCGGACTGCCCCTCCACCAGCTCGTGCCACCAGACGTCCCGCCCGTCGTTCCAGGCCACTTCCTGGCCGGTACGGCGGACGACGAGCACGTGCTCGACGTTGTCCACGCGCTCGATCGCGTCGTCCACGGCCGGCTTCAGCGCGGACGGCTTGCCGCGCCGGTAGCCGCCGTCGGCGGTGATGACGACCTTGGCGTCCGCGTCCTGGATGCGCGTGGCGAGCGCGTCCGCCGAGAAGCCGCCGAAGACCACCGAGTGGGCGGCGCCGATGCGGGCCGAGGCCAGCATCGCGATCGCCGTCTCCGGGATCATCGGCATGTAGATGGCGACCCGGTCGCCCTTGCGGACACCCAGTTCCAGCAGGGCGTTGGCCGCCTTGGAGACCTCGTCCTTCAGCTCCGCGTAGGTGATCGAGCGGCTGTCGCCGGGCTCGCCCTCGAAGTGGATGGCGACCCGGTCCCCGAGGCCCGCCTCGACGTGCCGGTCCACGCAGTTGTAGGCGACGTTCAGCTCGCCGTCCTTGAACCACTTCGCGAACGGAGGGTTCGACCAGTCCAGCGTCTCCGTCGGTTCCTTGGCCCAGTTCAGCCGACGGGCCTGCTCGGCCCAGAAGCCAAGCCTGTCGGCCTTGGCCTGCTCGTACGCCTCGGCCGTGACGTTGGCGTTCGCGGCCAGGTCGGCCGGCGGCGCGAAGCGTCGCTCCTCCTTGAGGAGGTTGGCCAGGCTTTCGTTGCTCACGACATCTCCCTTTCCCGGGGTGTCCGTTGTGTCCTGAGCCACAGCTCATCAGAAGCGGGGGGCCGATGACAAGGCCCGACCGCTAAATTGGTTTAGACCTGTCTGATGGTGGGCCGCTCACACCGGACTGTGCAGTTCCGCTCCTGCTCTCCCGTCGTCTCTCACGTCCTCGAACACCTGACGGTTCCCCGTGCCGCCGAGGAGATACGCCTGCGCCTCGCCCACGTGGAAGTACATCCCGTGCAGCTCCAGCGCGCCGGCGGCCAGCGCCCGCGCGACCGGGCCGTGCGCCCGCAGGTGCTCCAGCTGCTGGACCACATTGGTCAGGCACAGCTGCTCCACCGCGTCGGCGGGTGCCCGTCCGGCCAGCCGGGGCCCGGTGTGCCGGCCGTCGGCCATCCGCTCCAGGCTCGGCAGGCCGTGCCTGAGCCACCTCCTCAGTGGCGTCGCCGCACCCCGGGGCTCGGCGGTCAGCAGCGCCTGCATCGCCCCGCAACCGGAGTGCCCGCACACCGTGACGGACCGCACCCCGAGCACCTCCACCGCGTACTCGACGGCGGCCGCCACCGAGTCGTCGCCGTGCTCCTCGCCCGGTGGCGGCACCAGGTTGCCGATGTTGCGGACGACGAACAGGTCGCCGGGACCACTGGAGGTGATCATCGACGTGACGAGCCGGGAGTCGGCGCAGGTGAGGAAGAGCTGCGAGGGCCGCTGCCCTTCCCGCGCCAGCCGCGCCAGCTCCTTGCGCACCAGCGGGGCCGTGTTGCGCTGGAACGAGCTGATGCCGCGGGCGAGTTCATGGCCGGCGGGCGTGGCGGGAACCTCCGGGAAGCAGGCCCGGTGATTGCGCCAGGGCGTCCAGGGCCGGCAGCGGCACCCGGTGGACCGGGCAGGATCGGCGGTCCGGACTCCGCTGCGCCGGCCCGTCAGCTCGGTGTAACCGCCCCGCGCGGTATGGGTGCTCTGCCAGTCCTGCAGTGACTCGTACGCCGCGTGGTCCATGAACGACCCGTCCAACTCCACGACGGCATGGGCGCCTTGGGGTACGAGATGCAGAGCTCTGCTGAGCCGGGGCACGGCGAGGAACGTCAACTGGCCTCGCACGTGTACGTGATGGACTCCTTCCTTCTCTGCATGCGTGATACGGGTGCGGGTAAGGCGGCGCAGGGCGAGGGCGACCGCCACGGCGACCCCGAGGGCCACGCCCTCCAGGACGCCGAAGAACACCACGCCGAGTGTGGTGGCGGCGTACACCGGCACTTCACGGTGGCGGGTCACCGTGCGGATGTGGTGCAGGGACACCATCTGGATGCCGACGGCCATCACCAGGGCGGCGAGCGAGGAGAGCGGGATCTCCTCCAGGAGCGGGACCATCAGCAGCGCGGCAACTACTACGAGAACGCCGTGCAGCATCGTGGAGTTCCGGCTCACGGCACCGGAATTCACATTCGCCGAACTCCGCACGGCCACCCCCGCGACCGGCAGTCCGCCGAGCGCCCCGGAGACGATGTTGGCGGCTCCCTGGCCGAGCAGCTCCCGGTCCAGGTGCGAGCGGCCGACGGGGGTCCCGGGCCGGGCGGCGGCCAGCTTGTCCACGGCGACCGCGCCGAGCAGCGACTGCACACTGCACACCAAAGTGGTGGTGAGCACGGCGGCGGCGATGCCGAGTACCGGTCCCTCGGGCAGCGAGGCCAGGGCGTGGCTGCGCCAGGACGGCAGGTCGACCCGGGGCAGGGTCAGCCCGGTCAGTGCGGCGGTGGTGGTGGCTCCGGCGACGGCGACCAGAGCGGCCGGGATCCTTTGCGTGAGGCGTCCGGCGCGGCCGGGGATGCGCGGCCAGGCCAGCAGCAGGGTCAGGGTGAGCGCGCTCATCGACACGGCGGCCGGGTGCAGATGGGCCAACTGGGCGGGCAGGGCACGCAGATTGGTGAGGACGGAGCTGTCCGGGCTGCCGCCGAGGACGATGTGCAGCTGGGCGACCGCGATGGTCACACCGATACCGGCGAGCATGCCGTGCACCACGGCGGGGCTGACGGCGAGCGCGCCTCGGGCCACGCGCAGGCAGCCGAGGCCCAGCTGGGCGAGTCCGGCGAGGACGGTGATGCCGCAGGTGGTCTGCCAGCCGTAGCGGTGGATCAGGTCGGCGGTGACCACGGTGAGCCCGGCGGCAGGGCCACTGACCTGCAGTGGGCTGCCACCGAGCCGTCCTGCGACGAGGCCGCCGACGGCGGCGGCGACCAGGCCGGCCTGGAGCGGGGCGCCGGTGGCGAGGGCGATGCCGAGGGACAGGGGCAGGGCGATCAGGAAGACCGCGAGGGACGCGGACAGGTCGGCGCTCTCGATGCGAAAACGCCGGCGCGGGGCCGGCGGGGGGCTGTGCGACGGGTGGGGGTGCTGGGTGCGAGGGGGTGAGCAGGCTGGCATGGTCCCGTCTCCTCCGGGCGGCGCGGTCGCGGGCTGGGTGCTTCCTCGTGGCGGCAGGGGATCGGTCACGAACTGGGTGGTTGCTCGTCGCGGCGGGGGACCGCTCGTGGGCCGGGTGGTTGCTCGCCGAGGGGGATCGGTGGCGGGTCGGGCGGTTCCTCGTCGAGAGGGGCGGGCCTGGCGGTTCCTCGTGGTGGCAGGGCATCGGTCGCGGTCATGGGGTCGCGTCGTGCAGCGGCGAGGTGAAATCAAGGCTTGGTAAATGAACCGTAATGCAAAGTAAAGGGTATTTATAACTTTTCGGAGCAAATGGAGTAACCATTCACTCCTCTCGGCGAAGCGGGCATTTCATCGGCTTGTCGTATTAATTCCTTCTCGGCCCCGTGCGACCTTGGCGGCGCTGTCGGCACAACCCGGCAGATCAACAGAAAACGCCCTCGCCAGCGTTCTCGTGAGAGAAGGAAGAAGGTGGGCGGAACATGGCCGCCACCCAGAGGATCGCCGCCGGCGCCATGGTCGCCGCGGCCTGTGCTGCGTCGCTCGCCGGTTGCGCGACCGGCTCCAACGGATCGAAGCAAGGGACGTCCGGGCCGCAGAAGGGGGCTCCTGCACCCAACAGCGTGCTCCGTCTGATCGGCGACGGGTCCACCGCGTACACCGGCTCGCAGCCGCATCTGCCCGTCCCCGAGCGGCTGAAGCCCGGCCAGAAACCCCCCCAGTTCGTGGTGTTCTCCTGGGACGGCGCGGGGGAGGACAGCCAGAAGCTGTTCTCCCACTTCCGCAAGGTCGCCAAGGAGAACAACGCGGCGATGACGTTCTTCCTCAGCGGTGTGTACATGCTGCCGGAGGAGAAACGTGACCTCTACCATCCGCCACAGCACTCGCCGGGCAGCTCGGAGATCGGCTTCAACGACGAGCAGGGCATCACCGACACCCTCAAGCAGGTACGGCTGGCCTGGCTGGAGGGCAACGAGATCGGCACCCACTTCAACGGCCACTTCTGCGGCCCTGACGGCGGGGTGGGCGAGTGGTCGGTCAAGGAGTGGAAGAGCGAGATCGCCCAGGCCAAGGAGTTCGTGAAGTCCTGGAAGACGAACACCGGCATGAAAAAGGCGGCCCCGCTGCCCTTCGACTACGACAAGGAGCTGATCGGCGCCCGCACTCCCTGCCTGGAAGGGCAGAAGAACTTCATGAAGGCGGCCCACCAGCTGGGCTTCCGCTACGACTCCAGCGGAGTCGACGACCAGGTCTGGCCCAAGAAGAAGGAGGGTCTGTGGGATGTGTCCATGCAGCTGGTCCCCTTCCCCGGACACAACTATGAGCAGCTGACCATGGACTACAACTTCATGGTCAACCAGTCGGGCACCCAGACCCAGGGCGACCCCGACAAGTTCGACTACTGGGGCGACCAGATGCGCGACGGCCTGATCAAGGGCTTCTACCGGGCCTACGACGGCAACCGCGCGCCTCTGATCATCGGCAACCACTTCGAGTCCTGGAACGGCGGCACCTACATGCGTGCCATCGACGAGGTGGTGAAGGAGGTGTGCAACAAGCCCGACGTACGCTGTGTCTCCTTCCATCAGCTCGTCGACTGGCTGGACGCCCAGGATCCGCAGGTGCTGGCGAAGCTGCGCACCCTGGAGGTGGGTGAGGCGCCCCGGCAGGGCTGGGCGTCCTTCCTCTCCGGCCGCCCGGCTCCGGCGCCGAAGGGTGTGCCCGGAGCGCCGGCGGACAAGCACTAGGCGTCAGGCGGGAGTTGCCACGCTCTCGCCCAGCACGAAGTCGGGGTCGACCTGCGCCGCCAGGTCGGCCCCCGTGCGCTCGTTGCCCCACGCTTCGGCGTTCTTCAGGTGGAAGTGCACCATCTGACGTGTGTAGCGCGACCAGTCGCGCAGCTCGTGCGTCGCGTCGGCGGCGGCGCGCATCGTGTGCAGGGCACGGGCGTTGGCCTCCTCCAGGAGGTCGAAGCGGGGCGGGCGGCCCTTCTCCATCGCCCGCACCCAGTCCGAGTGCCCGACCGTCACCAGCAGGTCATCGCCGGCCTCCGCGCGGAGGAAGTCGATGTCGTCCTGTGCCTGGACCTTGTTGCCGACGACCTTCAGGGTGATGCCGAAGTCGCGGGCGTACTCCTTGTACTGGCGGTAGACGGAGACCCCCTTCCGGGTCGGCTCGGCGACGAGGAACGTCATGTCGAAGCGGGTGAACATGCCGGAGGCGAAGGAGTCCGAACCCGCCGTCATGTCGACCACGACGTACTCGTCGGGGCCGTCGACGAGGTGGTTCAGGAACAGCTCCACCGCTCCCGTCTTGGAGTGGTAGCAGGCGACCCCCAGGTCGGCGTCCGCGAAGGGGCCCGTGACCATCAAACGGGCGGCGCCGCCGTCGAGTTCCACCGGGCGCGCGCAGGCGTCGTACACCGGGTTGGGCTCCCGGACCTGCACCAGACGCGAGCCCTCACCGGGCGGAGTCGTCTTGATCATCGTGGCGGCGGAGGCGATGCGCGGGTTGGCGCCGCGGAGGTAGTCCTTGATCAGCGACAGCCGTTCGCCCATGGCGGGCAGTGCGGCCGCTTCCGTCTCCTCGAGGCCGAGCGCCGGGCCGAGGTGCTGGTTGATGTCCGCGTCGATGGCGACCACCGGCCGGCCTGCGGCCACGAGGTGGCGGATGAAGAGGGAGGAGAGCGTGGTCTTGCCGCTGCCGCCCTTCCCGACGAAAGCAATTTTCATGTTCACCAAGGGTAGTCAGGTGATAGCTGTATGTGTCACTTGGAGGGGGAAGACCACTCCTTCGTGGGGTGTGGGCCTCCTGCACGAGGTGCGGACCGTCGAGGGGCACGAAGCTCGTCGGGGGGTGCCGGGCGGCCGACGGGCGGGCGCGTAATGTCGTACTCATGAGTACGAAAGGCGCGACCGCAGATCCGCTCGCGGCCCTGGGCTCGCTGCCCGGTGTCGCCGAGTCCGTGGAGTCCGTGCGCAAGGCCGTGGACCGGGTCTACGGGCACCGGGTCATGCGGCGCCGCAGCAACGAGATCACCTCCGAGGCGGCGCTGCGCGGCGCACGCGGTTCGGCGGCGCTGTCCGGTGCCGACTGGGCCCTGGAGGAGGTGCGGCGGCGTACCGACTTCAGTGCGGACGCCGAGGCGCGTGTCATGGGCGCGGCGCTCAGGCTGACGGCCGAGGCGGGCCAGCTGCTCTCCATCTGGCGCCAGTCGCCTCTCAGGGTGCTGGCCCGGCTGCACCTGGTGGCCGCGGCGGGCAACGACGACGGAGCCGGCCGGCCGCGCCAGGCGGGCGAGCCGGTCGACGAGCCGCTGATCGAACTGCCGCTGCCCGACGCCGGGGAAGTGTCCGGCCGGCTGGAGGGGCTGGCGGACCTGATCATCGCGGGTACTTCCGCGCCCGCGCTGGTGACGGCCGCCGTGGTGCAGGGCGAGCTGCTCGCGCTGCGCCCCTTCGCCTCTCACAACGGCCTGGTCGCGCGCGCGGCCGAGCGGATCGTCCTGATCGGCAGCGGTCTCGACCCCAAGGCCGTCTGCCCCGCCGAGGTGGGCCACGCCGAACTCGGCCGCGCCTCCTACGTCGCCGCGCTGGACGGGTACGTCTCCGGGACCCCGGAAGGCATGGCGGCCTGGATCGCGCACTGCGGCAAGGCGGTCGAGCTGGGGGTGCGCGAGTCCACCGCGGTGTGCGAGGCCCTGCAGCGCGGAGCGGCTTGAGAGAAGTCCCCGGAAGGGGAGTCCTCAGGGGG
Organism: Streptomyces sp. NPDC107581; assembly: GCF_055657175.1. Classification (NCBI taxonomy): domain Bacteria; kingdom Bacillati; phylum Actinomycetota; class Actinomycetes; order Kitasatosporales; family Streptomycetaceae; genus Streptomyces; species Streptomyces sp. NPDC107581. The sequence continues at coordinate 127,551 of NZ_JBVKBH010000001.1, read as the reverse complement.
AAGTCCTGGAAGGAAGTCCCCGGAAGGGGGGTCCTCTGGGGGGAATCCTGGAAGGAAGTCCCCGGACACGGGTTGCGGCGGTACGAGTCCTCGTACCGCCGCTGGCATGTTCACCCGGTTACCAAGCGTCCTCGATATGTCGCCCATCAGGTCGGGGACTTTGCCCGTCACCTGGTGCGGCTGGCCCGTAATCGACGGGTCGACGTCGCGTGGGTGCCCGATGTTCATGCAAGGTCCGTGGGCCAAGTGCGTAGTGGTAGGGGATCCTCTCGGATGTCCTTTGGTCACGCGGGCCGTTGTGTCCTTTGTACTGCAAGCGGTGAGCAAGCGGAACCCCTGCCTGCACTTCTTTACTTTCAGGTTCAAACAGGGGTGAATCGGTCAGGAGGCGAGGGTCCGGCGCCGGCTCGCGTACCAGACGAGACCCGCGGTGGCGGCCGCCGCTCCTATGGCCGCAGCGGCGACGAGGGCCGGGCGGGCCGGTACGGAAAACCCGGGGAGCCGCTGCTTGAGCCGGACCGGCCGGCGGAACTCCAGAACCGGCCACCCGCGCGCGAGTGCCTCGCGGCGCAGCGCGCGGTCCGGGTTCACGGCGTGCGGGTGCCCGACCGCCTGAAGCATCGGCAGGTCGGTCGCCGAGTCGCTGTAGGCGTAGCAGCGGTCGAGGTCGTACCCCTCGGTCGCGGCCAGGTCCCTGATCGCCTCGGCCTTGGTCGGGCCGTAGGCGTAGTACTCCACCTCCCCGGTGAAGCAGCCGTCCTCGCCGACGATCATGCGGGTGGCCACCACCCGGTCGGCGCCGAGCAGTTCGCCGATCGGCTCCACCACCTCGGCGCCCGAGGTGGACACGATCACGACGTCGCGTCCGGCCGTGTGGTGCTCCTCGATGAGTGAGGCGGCCTCGTCGTAGATGATCGGGTCGATCAGGTCGTGCAGGGTCTCGGCGACGATCTCCTTCACCTGCTGGACGTTCCAGCCGCGGCACAGTGCGGACAGGTACTCGCGCATGCGCTCCATCTGGTCGTGGTCCAGGCCGCCGGCCAGGAACACGAACTGGGCATATGCGGTGCGCAGTGCGGCCCTGCGGTTGATCAGTCCGCCTTGGTAGAAGGACTTGCTGAAGGTGAGCGTGCTCGACTTCGCAATGACCGTCTTGTCCAGGTCAAAGAAGGCTGCTGCGCGGGGCAAGGAGCGGTTTTCCACGCCCCAGAGCATAGGCGCCCACCATTCGGCGTAAGGTGGGGCGCGTGGGTTTGCCTGAGAGGGCTCTCGGGTACACCATGGAAGTCACGGATCGTTCGCGACCGTGCTAACCCGGTCCGACTCCTCCCCCCCCGAGTCGGCCGTGGGGACGACCCCCGCTCTCCCCCCCGGCGGGGGTCGTCGCATGTCCGGGTGGGTTTTCTCCCTTCTTTCCGAGGTCGCGAGGCCGGTGAGCGGCAACATGGGCGCTGTTTCGGCATGTCCATGATTGGTTACTCATGGTAATCGCAGGACTGCTCTGTGGAAGTCGTACAGGGATCAGTACAGAGGTCACCGGTATGGGTGACGGCGATATTCACAACCGCTGAGTTGTCCACGGTTTTCGACCAAGATCCACACGATTTCCGGGTTCGCTGCACCGTGATTCCAGCGCGCTCCGACGGCGGCGAGTTCATGGCCGGTTCCGATTGTCGGTGCGGGTATGGCCGGTTCCTATCGGCCGTTCATATGGAGGCCGGTTGCCCGTTCTCCACATCTTTGGGAATCGCGTGGCCGCAGGGGCTGCGCGGGAGTCGCAGCCAAGGGGGATCACACGTGGCCGGAACCGTCACCCATGACCCGTCGCCCGCCACCGGAGAGCGGCCGGGGCGGCCGCTCATCCTCACCGAGGACACAGAACTCCTCGACGACCTGCTGCGCCTGTGCGCGGCCGCGGGCGCCACGCCCGAGGTCCATCACGGCGTGCCCGACCACGGCGGTGGCTGGGAAACGGCCCCGCTCGTCCTCGTCGGCGACGACGCCGCCCGCCGGGTGTGCGGAGCCGCACGCCGCCGCGGAGTGGTGCTGGTCGGACGCGACCAGGACGACCCCGGGGTGTGGAAGAGGGCCGTCCAGATCGGCGCCGACCACGTCCTGATGCTGCCCGACGGCGAGCAGTGGCTGGTCGACCGGATCGCCGACGTCGCCGAGGGCGTCGGCCGCCCGGCCCTCACCGTCGGCATCATCGGCGGCCGGGGCGGGGCCGGCGCGTCCACACTGGCCTGCGCGCTCGCCGTCACCTCCGCGCGTGAGGGGCTGCGCACCCTCCTCGTGGACGCCGATCCGCTGGGCGGCGGACTCGATGTACTCCTCGGCGGCGAAACGGCCGAGGGACTGCGCTGGCCCGCCTTCGCCGCCTCCCGCGGCCGGGTCGGCGGCAGCGCCCTGGAGGAGTCGCTGCCCGAACTGCATGCGCTGCGGGTGCTCAGCTGGGACCGCGGGGAATGCGTCGGAATTCCGCCCCAGGCCGTACGCGCGGTCCTCGCCGCTGCCCGGCGGCGCGGCGGCACGGTCGTCGTGGACCTCCCGCGCCGCCTGGACGACGGAGTTGCCGAAGCCCTCGCCCAGCTCGATCTGGCCGTGCTCGTCGTCCCGGCCGAACTGCGCGCGGTGGCGGCGGCCGGCCGGGTGGCGTCCGCCGTCGGCATGGTCGTACGGGACCTGCGCGTGGCGGTGCGGGGACCGTACGCACCCGGCCTCGACGACCGTGAGGTGGCCAGGCTGCTCGGCCTGCCCCTGGCCGGCGAGGTTCCCGTCGAACCGGCGCTGCTGCGCCCGCACCCGGCCCCCAAGCCGCCCGGCGCGAGTGGGCGCAGCCCCCTGGCTCGCTTCTGCACCGCCTTCTGGGAGCAGGCCCTGGTCGAGGCGGGAGGCACACGGTGACGCTCCCCGGGCTCGACCGGGCCGACGGCGCGGCCCTGCTCGACGGAGTCCGCCGATGGCTGGCCGAGAGCGGCGCCGAACCCACCCCCGCGCGCGTGGCCCAGGCACTGCGGGAACAGGGCCGGGTGCTGGGCGATGCCGAAGTCCTGGGCACGGCCGAGCACTTGCGTTCGGAACTCGTCGGCACCGGCCCCTTGGAGCCGCTGCTCGCCGACCCGAGCGTCACCGACGTCCTCGTGTCCGCCCCGGACCGGGTGTGGGTGGACCGCGGCGGCGGCCTGGAACTGACCTCAGTGGCCTTTTCCGACGCGGCGGCCGTACGACGTCTCGCGCAGCGGCTGGCCTCGGTTGCCGGACGCAGGCTGGACGACGCACGGCCCTGGGCCGATGCCCGGCTGCCCGACGGGACCCGGCTGCACGCGGTGCTGCCCCCAGTGGCCGTCGGCTGCACCTGCCTGTCCCTGCGGGTGGTACGGCCCCGGGCGTTCACCCTCGGGGAACTGGTCGAAGCAGGCACTGTGCCACCCGGAGGCGACCGGATCCTGCGGGCACTGCTGGCGGCCCGGCTGTCCTTTCTCGTCAGCGGCGGCACCGGCAGCGGCAAGACGACCCTGCTGAGCGCCCTGCTCGGCCTCGTCGGGCCCGGTGAACGGATCGTGCTCGCCGAGGACTCGGCGGAGCTGAGACCGGAACACCCGCACGTCGTAAGGCTGGAGACCCGGCCCGCCAACCAGGAGGGCGCCGGCCTGGTCACCCTGGAGGACCTCGTCCGGCAGGCGCTGCGGATGCGGCCCGACCGGCTCGTCGTCGGCGAGGTGCGCGGCCCCGAGGTGGTGCATCTGCTGGCCGCGCTCAACACCGGCCACGAGGGCGGCTGCGGCACCGTGCACGCCAACGCGGCCGCGGACGTTCCGGCCCGACTTGAGGCCCTCGGGACGGCCGCCGGGCTCGACCGGGCAGCGCTGCACAGCCAGGTGGCGGCCGCTCTGTCGGTGGTGCTCCACCTCGTACGGGACCGGTCCGGACGGCGCCGGATCGCCGAGGTGCATGTGCTGGAACGGGACGCCTCGGGGCTGGTGCGGACGGTGCCGGCACTGCGCTGGGACGCACGTGCCTTCGCCCGGGAGCGCGGCTGGGAGCGGCTGCGGGGCCTGCTGCGCGGCGGGTTCGAGAGCGAGAGCGGCGAGACGCGCGAGTTGCGCGAGGTCTACGGGGCGAGCGAGGCCCACGACATGGCCGAGGCCTACGAGGTGCGCGAGGTGGACGAGGTGGACGAGACGAGCAAGGCGGACGAGATGCGCGAGGTGCACGAGATGCGCGGGACCCAGATGGCGCACGAGACGCGCGGGACGCGCCAGATGCACATGAGGCACATGGCACGAGAGGAGCGAGAGGAGTGACGGACGTGAGCACCCAGATGTCGATGAGCGCGGCGGCGGCCTGCGCCGGGGCCGCGCTGTGGCTGCTGGGCGGACGACACTACGGCGTACGGCGGGCACGGCTGCTGCTTGCGGGCGGCGGAGCGGTGACGGCCGGTCCACCTTCCTGGGACCGGGTGACGGGGGAACTGCGACGGATGCGGGGCCGGTTGGGCGCCGAGTGGTGGTCGCTTGCGGCCGGACTGCTGCTCGCACTGCTGGGCGCCTCGCTGATTCCGGTCGTCGCGGGGGCGGCCGGGGTGCCGGTGCTGCGCCGGATGCGGCTGGCCCGCCGGGCCGGGCAAGCCCGGGAGCGGTGTGCGGACGCGGTGATCGGCCTGTGCGGAGCGCTCGCCGGTGAGGTGCGTGCGGGACGCCAGCCGGGTGAGGCGCTGCTGCGGGCCGCACGGGACTGCGACGGGCTGGGTGAGGCGCAGGCGGCCGTGGTCGCGGCGGCCCGGTTCGGCGGGGACGTGCAGGGCGCGCTCGCCGTCGCGGCCCGGCAACCGGGTGCCGAGGGCCTGTTGGGCCTTGCCGCCTGCTGGCGGGTGGCCGTGGACCAGGGCGCCGGACTCGCGGCCGGCCTCGACCGGCTGGAGGGTGCCCTGCGTGCCGAGCGGGACCAGCGTGCCGACCTGCGTGCCCAGTTGGCAGGGGCTCGGGCGACGGCGCTGCTGCTGGCCGCACTGCCCGCCCTCGGGCTGCTCCTCGGATCCGCCATGGGCGCGGACCCGTTGCGCGTGCTGCTGCACAGCGGGGCCGGGCTGGGCTGCCTGGTGGCCGGAGTGCTGTTCGAGGGAGCCGGGATGTGGTGGGCGGCCCGGATCGTACGGGGAGCTGAGGCGCTATGAGCGGGGAAGTCGTCCACAGGCTGGGGATGGCCGTGGCCGCGGCGCTCGCCCTCGGCTGGGCGGCCCGGCAGGTCGAGGTGGTCCGGTGCCGGCGCCGCGTCCGGCGCCGGGTGGCCGGACTGCCGGTCCTGGAGACCGTCCGCCCGGGTCCGCCCTTCGACGTCACGGGCATGCTGCGGCGGTGGCTGCCTGTGGCCGGGGCCGCGTGCGGTGCATGGGCGCTGGTCGGCGGGGTTGCCGGTGCGGCCGTGGGGCTCGGTGTTGCCGCAGCGCTGTGGCGGTGGCGGCGCCGGCAGGCGGAAGCGCACCCGCCGGAGGAGATCGACACGGCGCTCGCCGCCCGTCAACTCCCGCTCGCGGCCGATCTGCTGGCGGCCTGCATCGCAGCCGGCGGCGGCCCGGTGATCGCAGCGCAGGCAGTGGGTGAGGCCCTGGGCGGACCCGTCGGGGACGCGCTGGCGCGGGGTGCGGCCGAGGTGCGGCTCGGTGGCGAACCGGAGGATGCCTGGCGCGGGTTGGCTGCTCTGCCCGGCGCCAGGGCCCTGGCGCGGCTCTTGCAACAGGCCGACGAGTCGGGGCTGCCCGCGGCCGGCCCCGTCGCCCGCATCGCCTCGGACACCCGCGCTGAGTGGGCCCGGGCCGCCACGACCCGGGCGCGCCGGGCCGCCGTGCTGGTCTCCGCGCCGGTGGGGCTGTGCTTCCTGCCCGCGTTCATCGCGATCGGCGTACTGCCCGTGGTGATCGGGCTGGCGGGCGGCGTGGTGGGAGGGGGTGGGGGCTGACCGGGGTGGCGAAGGAGGCACGCGATGAAGACAACCGAACTGGAACGAAAGGGACGTGAGATGCGCAAGAAGACAGAAGAACTGTGGATGCGGTTGCGGGAGCGGTGCCGCCGGGACGCGGGGATGGTGACCTCCGAGTACGCGATGGGGATCGTCGCGGCGGTCGGGTTCGCCTTGCTCCTCTACGAGGTCGTCACCAGCGGCCAGGTCAAGGCGGAGCTGCAGTCCATCGTGAAGCGGGCCCTCAGTGCGCGGATGTGAGCGAGGGGCGGACCGGGGGTTCGTGACCGCGGAGGCGGCCGTGGTGATGTCCGTGCTGGTGGCGTTCACCATGGCGCTGGTCTGGGGGCTGCTCGTGGTGGCGGCCCAGATCCAGTGCGTGGACGCCGCCCGCACGGGCGCCCGGGCCGCCGCCCGGCAGGACCCGCCCGACGCGGTGGTGCGGGTGGCCCGGGAGGCGGCCCCGCGCGGAGCACGGGTGACCGTCGGCCGCGAGGGCGACCGGGTCCGGGTGACGGTGGTGGCCCGACCGCCGGTCCTGACCGGCTTGCCGTTCGAGATCCGGGAGGAGGCCGTGGCCGCGGCGGAGGAGACCGTGGCGTCCGGTTCGGCTACGGCGGCGGAGGAGACCGTGGGGTCCGGTTCGGCTACGGCGGCGGAGGAGACGGCGGTGTCCGGTTCGGATACGGCGGAGGGCGCTGCGGGACCTGGCTCCGGCGCGGGGGAGGTGGGGCCGTGAGGTGCAGCCTGCGTGACCGTCGGTGTTCGGATCGCGGGTCCGCCACGATCTGGAGCCTTGGAGCGATCGCCGTGCTGTGTCTGGTGTTCGGTGCCGTCCTCGCCCTCGGGCATGCCGTCGTCGTCCGGCACCGGGCGGCCGGCGGCGCGGATCTGGCGGCGCTCGCGGCGGCGGACCACTGGGCCGAGGGCGGCGCTCGGGCCTGTGCCGGGGCCGGGCGGGTGGCGGCGGCCCAGGGGGCGCGGCTGGTGCGATGCGCGATCGTCGGCGAGACGTCGGACGTGACGGCGGTGTCGGGGTGGGGGCTGTTCGTGGCGGAGGTCAGGGCCAGAGCGGGGCCGGCGGGGCCGGTGGTGGGGGGACCTCGGACGTGACGGCGGTGTCGGGGCGGGGGCTGTTCGTGGCGGAGGTCAGAGCCGGAGCGGGGCCGGCGGGGCCATGGCGGCGGGACCGATGCTGTCCGTGCTTCCGGGCCAGGCACCCATCCCGGACACCACACCGCTCAGCCGTCCTCCCGCTCCCCCTCCGGTCCCTCGCCCAGCTTCTCGTCCAGCACCTCGTGCGGTGCCGAGTCCGTCCCCTCGTGCGGCCCCACGCCCAGCTTCTCGTGCGGTCCCGTGTCCGGCCCCTCCTGCGGCTTCCTGTGTGGTCCGTGCTCCGGTGCCTCCTCCGGACTCCTGTCCGGTCCCTCCGCCGGCCCCCGCTCCGGTCCCTCCTCCGGACTGCCGTGTGGCCCCTGCTCCGGCCCCGGCTGCTCGTCCGGCGCCCCCCGCAGCAGCACCGTGAGGAGCCGTACCGCCCCCCTCTTGTGCAGTGGGTCGTTGCCGTTGCCGCACTTGGGGGACTGGATGCAGGACGGGCAGCCGGCTTCGCATTCGCAGGAGGCGATGGCCTCCCGGGTGGCGGTGAGCCAGACGCGGGCGGTGTGGAAGGCGCGCTCGGCGAAGCCCGCTCCGCCGGGGTGGCCGTCGTACACGAAGACCGTCGGCAGGAGGGTGTCGGGGTGAAGCGGGACCGAGACGCCGCCGATGTCCCAGCGGTCGCAGGTCGCGAAGAGCGGCAGCATGCCGATCGAGGCGTGCTCGGCGGCGTGCAGGGCGCCACCGAGGATCTCCGGGTTGATCCGGGCCTCGTCCAGCTGGTCCTCGGTGACCGTCCACCAGACCGCGCGGGTGCGCAGCGTACGAGGAGGGAGGTCGAGTTTCGTCTCGCCGAGCACTTCGCCGGTGATGAGACGTCTGCGGAGGAAGGAGACCACCTGGTTGGTGACCTCGACGGAGCCGTAGCACAGGCGGCCGGTGCCCCACGGCACCTCGATGTCCGTCTCCAGGACGGAGATGGACGTGGTGTCACGGGCGACCGTCGAGTACGGCGGATCGGCCTGTTCGACCAGGGCGACCGAGTCCTCCAGGTCGAGGGAGCGCACCAGATAGGTGCGGCCCTGGTGCAGGTGCACCGCGCCCTCGTGCACCGCGGAGTGCGCGGCGCCCGCGTCGACGGTGCCGAGCAGACGTCCCGTGCCCTCCTCGACGACCTGCACGGGCCGCCCGCCCGCGCCCCGGATGTCGGTCAGGTCGGCGGCCCGCTCCCGGCGTGTCCAGTGCCAGGCCTTCGTCCGGCGGCGCAGCAGCTTCGCGGCCTCCAGCTGCGGCAGCAGCTCCTCGCAGGCGGGTCCGAAGAGGGCCAGGTCCTCCTCGGTCAGCGGAATCTCCGCGGCGGCGGCGCACAGGTGAGGGGCGAGGACGTACGGGTTGTCGGGGTCGAGGACCGTCGATTCCACCGGTTGGGCGAACAGGGCCTCGGGATGATGGACGAGGAAGGTGTCCAGCGGATCGTCGCGGGCCACGAGCACCGCGAGGGCGCCCTGTCCGGAGCGGCCCGCACGGCCCGCCTGCTGCCACAGGGAGGCGCGTGTGCCCGGGTACCCGGCGATCACCACCGCGTCCAGGCCCGAGACGTCCACGCCCAGCTCCAGGGCCGTCGTGGCGGCCAGGCCGAGCAGCTCGCCGGAGTGCAGGGCGCGTTCCAGGGCACGGCGTTCCTCCGGGAGGTAGCCGCCGCGGTAGGCCGCGACACGCCGGACGAGCGAGCGGTCGACCTCGGCCAGGCGCTCCTGGGCGATCACCGAGATCAGCTCGGCGCCGCGCCGGGAGCGCACGAAGGCGACCGAGCGCACGCCCTGCACGGTGAGGTCGGTCAGCAGGTCGGCGGTCTCGGCGGTGGCGGTACGCCGTACGGGTGCGCCCTTCTCGCCGTGCAGCTCGGTGAGCGGGGGCTCCCAGAGGGCGAAGACGAGTTCCCCGCGCGGCGAGGCGTCGTCGGCGACCTCGGTCACCGGCAGCCCCGTCAGCCGGCCGGCGGCGACGGCGGGCTCGGCGGCGGTGGCGGAGGCCAGCAGGAACACGGGCGAGGCGCCGTAGCGCGCGCACAGGCGGCGCAGGCGGCGCAGTACCTGGGCGACGTGCGAGCCGAAGACGCCCCGGTAGGTGTGGCACTCGTCGACGACGACGTACTTGAGCGACTTCAGGAAGGAGGACCAGCGGGGGTGGGAGGGCAATATGCCCCGGTGCAGCATGTCGGGGTTGGTGAGGACGTAGTTGGCGTACTGGCGGATCCACTCGCGTTCCTCGAACGGGGTGTCGCCGTCGTACACGGCCGGGCGCACCGCGTTGCCCAGCGGTTGTGAAAGTTCCTTCACCGACCGGCACTGATCCGCCGCGAGCGCCTTGGTGGGGGCGAGGTACAGGGCGGTGGCACCGCGGCCGTTGGGGGCCTCGGAGCCGTCCAGGAGGGCCGACAGGACCGGCACGAGGTAGGCGAGGGACTTGCCCGAGGCGGTGCCGGTGGCGACGACCACCGAGTCGCCGTCCAGGGCGTGCTCGGCGGCCAGTGCCTGGTGGGCCCAGGGGTGCTCGATGCCGTACTCCTGCACGGCCGCGATCACTTCCGAGCGAATTCGATCAGGCCAGACGGCATGCCGACCCGCGCGCGGGGGCAAGTGCTCCGTATGAGTGATGCGCGCGGAGCGGCTCGGCCCGGAGGCGAGCCGGTCCAGGACAGTGCCCGGAGACGGGCGCGACGCCGGGTCCGCCAGGGGTCGATCGGATCGGAGATTCTTGGCCATCGGCACCGAGTGTGTCACTGGCATGACGGACAATGGGGCGAAGGCGTCGTGCACGCCTGCCAGTAAGTGATTGAATGCCATCGCGGCTGGCGATGCGTCCCGGGGGCCGTAAGCCAAGGTGCCCGAGGGGCGACCGCTCGATAGCAAGGTGCTGGAGGATCCGTGGACCTGTCCCTGTCGACCCGTACCGTCGGCGATCGTACGGTCGTCGAGGTCGGTGGCGAAATCGATGTATACACCGCGCCCAAGCTGCGCGAGCAGTTGGTCGAGCTGGTGAACGACGGGAATTTCCACCTCGTCGTGGACATGGAGGGCGTGGACTTCCTCGACTCCACCGGGCTCGGCGTGCTGGTCGGAGGCCTGAAGCGGGTGCGTGCCCATGAGGGCTCGCTGCGCCTGGTCTGCAACCAGGAGCGCATTCTGAAGATCTTCCGTATCACCGGTCTCACCAAGGTGTTCCCGATCCACGCCTCGGTGGACGAAGCGGTGGCGGCCACCGACTGACCCAGGGCCGTTCAGCCGGGTCCGGGCCGCTGGTCGGTCCGGACATCGGTCGGTCCCGCCCCGGGCCGGTGTGCCCGGGGCCCAGAAGTTCATCAGGGGGTGTGGGCTTCGACGGCCCCGCCCCCGTACCGCACGCCCGTAGTCGCGAGGGGGATGCATGGCCACCGTCGAACTCCGCTTCAGCGCGCTGCCCGAGCACGTCCGGACCGCCCGGCTGGTGGCGGCAGCGGTGGCGCGCAGGGCCGGAGTGGACGAGGCCGTCCTGGACGAGGTCCGGCTCGCCGTAGGCGAGGCCTGTTCCCGTGCCGTCGGGCTGCACCAGAGCAATGACATCACCGCACCCGTGAAGGTCGCGCTGATCGAAGACGAGAAACAGTTCTCCATCGAGGTCGGCGACGAGGCTCCGCACGCGGCGCCCGCCGCGCGGGTGGCCGGTGGTGCCGCCGCGGACGCGGACGTGGAGGCCGAGGAGGACGAGATGGGCCTCGCGGTCATCAGCGGCCTCGTGGACGACGTGGAGGTCACCACCGGGGAGAGCGGCGGGCTGATCCGCATGACCTGGCCGACCGCCCCGCCGGCCGCGGCTCTCGTCTGACGCTCTCGTCTGGCGCAGCGCTCTCGACTGACGCTCTCCTCTGGCGCAGCGCACACCGCTGACGCAGCGCACACCGCTGACGCAGCGCACGCGTCTGGCGCAGCGCACACCGCAGACGTAGCGCACGCGGCTGACGCGGCGCACACCGCTGACGCAGCGCACACGGCGCTGAGGAACCGTGCACAGTGCACCGCAAGGGCCCTGCTGAGCAGGGCCCTTCGTGTGTGTCCGGGCGCCGTTCCGGCCTGCCCGGGAATTCGTGAATCAATTCACGATCAATACCCTGATAATTTGATCAAGCATCAATGTGGTCGTCAATGCCTTTGAGGCATTACCACTTTCGGGCCACCTGGCTCGACCTCGATCATTTGCTGAAGAGCACAAGAAGGCCAATTCCGTTTACCGCGCCCTGTTTAGATCACGGCTGGGTACCTACAATCCGTCCACATCTTGAGCTCAGCCCAAGCGTCAAGGAGGACGAATGGCGGGGCTTTCTACCCCTCATCAGTTTGGCCACCCCACAACCTTCGCAGCCGCAGTCCTGACCGACGACAACCGGATCATCGTGGCGGTGATCGCGGCCGTCGCCCTGGCCGCGCTCGTGGTCGCGGGCGTCCTGGTGCGCCAGGTGCTGGCGGCGGGCGAGGGCACCGACAGCATGAAACGGATCGCCGAGGCGGTCCAGGAAGGTGCCAAGGCGTATCTCGCCCGGCAGCTGCGCACGCTCGGCGTATTCGCCGTCGTCGTGTTCTTCCTGCTCCTGCTGCTGCCCGCGGACGACTGGAATCAGCGTGCCGGGCGATCGGTGTTCTTCCTGATCGGTGCCCTCTTCTCGGCGGCCACCGGCTATATCGGCATGTGGCTGGCCGTGCGCAGCAATGTGCGCGTCGCCGCGGCGGCCCGGGAAGCCACCCCGGCCGAAGGCGAACCCGAAAAGGATCTCACCACCGTCTCGCACACCGCGATGAAGATCGCGTTTCGCACGGGCGGCGTCGTCGGCATGTTCACGGTGGGGCTCGGCCTGCTGGGCGCCTCCTGTGTGGTGCTGGTGTACGCGGCCGACGCACCGAAGGTGCTCGAAGGCTTCGGCCTCGGGGCCGCCCTGATCGCGATGTTCATGCGTGTGGGCGGCGGCATCTTCACCAAGGCCGCCGACGTCGGCGCCGACCTGGTCGGAAAGGTCGAGCAGGGCATTCCGGAGGACGACCCGCGCAATGCCGCGACCATCGCCGACAATGTGGGCGACAACGTCGGCGACTGCGCGGGCATGGCAGCCGACCTGTTCGAGTCGTACGCCGTCACCCTGGTGGCCGCGCTGATCCTCGGCAAGGTCGCGTTCGGCGACTCCGGGCTCGCCTTCCCGCTGCTGGTGCCCGCGATCGGTGTGCTCACCGCCATGATCGGCATCTTCGCGGTCGCCCCGCGGCGCACCGACCGCAGCGGCATGACGGCGATCAACCGCGGCTTCTTCATCTCCGCGGTGATCTCCCTCGTGCTGGTCGCGGTGGCGGTCTGGGTCTACCTGCCCTCGAAGTACTCCGACCTCGACGGAGTCACCGACGCGGCCATCCGGAGCAAGGACGGCGACCCGCGCCTGCTCGCCCTGGTCGCGGTGGCCATCGGCATCGTGCTGGCCGCCGTGATCCAGCAGCTGACCGGCTACTTCACCGAGACCAGCCGCCGCCCGGTCAGGGACATCGGCAAGACCTCCCTCACCGGTCCGGCCACCGTGGTCCTCTCCGGCATCTCGCTGGGTCTGGAATCGGCCGTCTACACCGCCCTGCTCATCGGGCTCGGCGTGTACGGCGCGTTCCTGCTCGGCGGCACGTCGATCATGCTGGCGCTGTTCGCGGTCGCCCTGGCCGGCACCGGCCTGCTCACCACGGTGGGCGTGATCGTCGCCATGGACACCTTCGGGCCGGTCTCCGACAACGCGCAGGGCATCGCCGAGATGTCCGGCGACGTCGAGGGCGCGGGCGCACAGGTGCTCACCAACCTGGACGCGGTCGGCAACACCACCAAGGCCATCACCAAGGGCATCGCGATCGCCACCGCCGTCCTCGCGGCCTCGGCGCTGTTCGGGTCGTACCGGGACGCGATCACCACCAACGTGCAGGACGTGGGGGCGAAGCTCACCGGGCCCGGCGCCCCGCTGAGCCTGTCGCTGGACATCTCGCAGCCCAACAACCTCGTCGGCCTGATCGCGGGTGCCGCGGTCGTCTTCCTCTTCTCCGGACTCGCCATCAACGCGGTGTCGCGCTCGGCCGGTTCGGTGGTCTACGAGGTGCGGCGGCAGTTCCGCGAGCACCCCGGGATCATGGACTACACCGAGAAGCCCGAGTACGGGCGTGTCGTCGACATCTGCACCAAGGACGCCCTGCGCGAGCTGGCCACGCCCGGTCTGCTCGCCGTCATGGCGCCGATCTTCATCGGGTTCACGCTCGGTGTCGGCGCGCTCGGCTCCTACCTCGCGGGCGCCATCGGCGCCGGCACGCTGATGGCGGTGTTCCTGGCCAACTCCGGAGGGGCGTGGGACAACGCCAAGAAACTGGTGGAGGACGGTCATCACGGCGGCAAGGGCAGCGAGGCTCACGCGGCCACAGTGATCGGTGACACGGTCGGTGACCCCTTCAAGGACACCGCGGGACCGGCGATCAACCCGCTGCTGAAGGTCATGAACCTGGTCTCGCTGCTCATCGCGCCCGCGGTGATCAAGTTCTCCTACGGCAGTGACAAGAACCTCGGCGTACGGATCGCGATCGCGGTCCTCGCGCTTCTGGTGATCGTCGTCTCGGTGTACGTGTCCAAGAGGCGCGGCATCGCCGTCGGCGACGAGGAGAGCGCGGAGCGGGTGGCCAACTCACCCGATCCGGCGGTGGTTTCGTAGACCGCCTTAACGGGGTCTGTCCAACGGACGGGCGGGCGGCACGTACTGACGTGCCGCCCGCCCGTCTCCCTGTGTGGGCTCGGCCACGTCGTGAGCCTTCTCTCTCAAGGTGTAAAGAGTCACAAAAACTGACTTATGTACCGTCCGGCATGGGGAGGGTCTCGGTCCGCCGTGTAGATTCCGGGGGCCGAGAGCCATGGAAGGGACCGATCCGGTGAACAAGAAGCTCGCGGCCGCACTGTCCGGCGGTGCGGTACTGGTAGTGGCACTGTCGGGGTGCAGCAGCAAGAAGGACAGCGGACCCGATCCCAAGCTGGTGGCCTGGGCCAAGACGGTGTGTGACGCGGTGCCCGCGCAGGACGCGAAGATCAGGGCGGCGAACGCGTCGATCGCCAAGATCGCCACGGACAGCAACCTCCCGCCCAAGACCGCCAAGGAAACGTACTCGCAGGCCTTCCAGGACATGGCCGACGGCTACAAGGCGATCGCCGCGGCCATCAGCAGCGCCGGGGCGCCCCCCGGGGTGTCCGACGGCGCCAAGCGGGAGCAGGACGCCGCCAAGAACCTCAGCGGCCTCTCCTCCTCGTACGCCGACCTGAAGAAGAAGGTCGACGGACTCGACACCAAGGACCAGGGCAAGTTCGCCAAGGGCCTGCACGACGTCGCCGACCAGACGAAGGAGATCGGCCAGCAGAGCAACAGCGGCACCGAGGCGCTCAAGCGGCTGGAGCAGGGCGACGTCAAGGCGGCGATCGCGAAGCAGCCCAGCTGCCAGGTGGCCGCGTCGGCATCGGCCTCGTCGCCGGCCGGCTGACATCTGCCGGCCGGCATGGGCCGCAGCTGATATCGAACGGTCGGCATGGGCCGACCGGCACCGAGCGGCCGACACGGGCCGACTGGCACCGAGCGGCCGACACGGGCCGACTGGCACCGACCGGCCGACACGGGCCGGGCCGGCACCGGTCGGTCGGCGTCGGCCGGGTGACATGGGCCGGCTGACATCTGCCGGCGGCCCGCGCTGAGGCAGCCCCGGGCGGCCGTCGCGGGCCACAATGGGGGGCGTGACTGACACCGGCCTCGCCCCCCTGCCCGCCACCGACCGGCCCGACGTCGCCGCACGCCTGCGCGACGCCCTGCTCGCCACCTCCTTCACCGCCGACGGGCTGCTCGATCTGCTCGGCGCCCCCGCCTATGCGGCGCTGGCCCGCAGCGAGACCGTGCCCGCGCTCCGGGCGACCCGCGGCGACACACCGCTGGAGACGCTCGTACGGCTCTTCCTGCTCCAGCAGCCGGTGCCCCACGCGCGCGTGGCGGCCGTTCTGCCGGTCGAGGAGGCCCTGGAGAGCGGGTGGCTCGTGCGCGTGGGCGGCGACGAGGTGGCCGCGACCGTCGACGTGCGGCCCTACGGCGGTGCCGACGGCGAGGACTGGTTCATCGTGTCCGACCTGGGCTGCGCGGTCGGCGGGGCGGGCGGTATCGGGCAGCGAGGCCGCCAGGCGGACACAGCCGTCGTGCTGGGCGTCGGCGGTGCCTCCACGACCCTCGCCGGCATCACCGTCCGTACGCCCGTGGCTTCGGCGCTCGACCTCGGCACCGGCTCCGGCATCCAGGCGCTGCACGCCTCCCGGCACGCCACGCGCGTGACGGCCACCGACCTCAACCCGCGCGCGCTGCACATCACCGCGCTCACGCTGGCGCTCTCCGGCGCGCCGGCCGCCGATCTGCGGGAGGGCTCGCTGTTCGAGCCGGTCCGGGACGACGAGACGTTCGATCTGATCGTGTCCAACCCGCCCTTCGTGATCTCGCCGGGCGCCCGTCTGACGTACCGAGACGGCGGAATGGGCGGGGACGATCTGTGCCGCTCGCTCGTTCAGCAGGCGGGGGAACGGCTGAACGAGGGCGGGTTCGCGCAGTTCCTCGCCAACTGGCAGCACGTCGCGGGGGAGGACTGGCAGGACAGGATCAGGTCGTGGGTGCCGCGCGGGTGCGATGCCTGGATCGTGCAGCGCGAGGTGCAGGACGTCACGCAGTACGCCGAGCTGTGGCTCAGGGACGCCGGTGACCACCGCCAGGACCCCGCGGAGTACCAGGCGCACTACGACGCCTGGCTCGACGAGTTCGAGGCGCGCAAGGTCAAGGCCGTCGGCTTCGGGTGGATCACCCTGCGCAGGACGGGGGCCGCCGAGCCCTCGGTCACCGTGGAGGAGTGGCCGCACCCGGTCGAACAGCCGCTGGGGGAGGCGATCCGGGCGCACTTCGACCGCCTCGACTACCTCCGGGAGCACGACGACGCGGCCCTGCTCGAAGGCCACTTCAGGCTGACCGCCGAGGTGGTCCAGGAGCAGGTCGGGCTGCCCGGCGCCGAGGACCCGGAGCACGTGGTGCTGCGCCAGCACCGCGGGATGCGCCGCGCCACGAAGGTGGACACGGTCGGCGCAGGCTTCGCGGGCGTGTGCGACGGCACGCTGAGCGCCGGGCGCATCCTGAACGCCATCGCCCAACTCGTCGGCGAGGACCCCGTGTTGCTGCGCGACCGAACGCCCGCGCAGATCCGGCTGCTGGTGGAGCAGGGCTTCCTGGAACCGGTGGTGTGAGGCGCGGTACGGCGGCCGGGCAGGTCGCCGTACCCCGGCTACCCGGGCCGCAGTACCGCTGTCCGGATCACCGACGTATCCCGGTGTCCGGGTCACCGACGTATGCCGGTGTCCGGATCACCGACGTATCCCGGTGTCCGGGTCACCGACGTATCCCGCTGCTCGGATCACTGACGTATGCCGGTGGCACGGGCAGGGGCGCGCCGGGGTCGGGAAAACGGCCGGAAAAAGACGGGTGGCGGCTCCGAAGGGTCTCGTTCGCGTGTCCGTTCGGTATCGCGTCGACCTTCCGTTCACCCTGATGTCGCCCGTCCGTCTCCCGTACGTGCCACTCTCCCCGCGCTGGGTACGGGCGGACGGCACGAAAGGGACGGGCGGGGTCATGGAGAGCGGACCGGCGATCTTCGCGGGAATGGTGTTCGCCCTGTTCGGAGGGGCCCTGCTGGTGTGGACCGGCACCCGGGTGCGGCGCGGTGAACCGGTGGCCCAGGGTGTGAGCCGGGTCGCATCGGTCACCCTCGCCGGCACCGTCGCGGTGGTCTCGCTGGCCCTCGGCGCGTACTGCCTCACCCGCCTCTGACATCGGCGGCCGTGCGGTCGTACGGTAACTGGAGCATTACGCTCCGGACAGGGGTCGGGGGATCGCCGGAGACTCCGGGCGGCAGGAATGGCGGGAGTCGGGTTACCGTTCGAGTGGCCGTTGTGGGCTTTTCCCGTTTGACACGGGGGCGGGATGTACCGTCACACTCCGCAGCGTCACACGAGCCAGAAGCACGCCGCGACCCCGGGACGAAGGTGCCCGGGGAGGCTCCAGCCTCGACCGGAGAGAAGAGCGAAGTTGTCCCCGACCAGCGAGACCGCACAGGGCGGCCGCCGACTCGTCATCGTCGAGTCGCCTGCCAAGGCGAAGACGATCAAGGGCTACCTGGGCCCCGGCTACGTAGTCGAAGCGAGCGTCGGGCACATCCGCGACCTTCCCAACGGCGCCGCCGAGGTGCCCGAGAAGTACACCGGCGAGGTCCGCCGCCTCGGTGTGGACGTCGAACACGACTTCCAGCCGATCTATGTGGTCAACGCCGACAAGAAGGCGCAGGTCAAGAAGCTCAAGGATCTGCTGAAGGACTCCGACGAGCTCTTCCTGGCCACCGATGAGGACCGGGAGGGCGAGGCGATCGCCTGGCACCTCCAGGAGGTCCTCAAGCCGAAGATCCCGGTCAAGCGGATGGTCTTCCACGAGATCACCAAGGAAGCGATCCGCGAGGCCGTCGCCAACCCGCGCCAGCTCAACCAGAAGCTGGTCGACGCCCAGGAGACCCGCCGCATCCTCGACCGCCTCTACGGCTACGAGGTCTCGCCGGTCCTGTGGAAGAAGGTCATGCCGCGCCTGTCGGCCGGCCGTGTGCAGTCGGTCGCGACCCGGCTCGTCGTCGAGCGGGAACGCGAGCGCATCGCTTTCCGTTCTGCTGAGTACTGGGACCTGACGGGCACCTTCGCGACCGGCCGCGCCGGGGATTCGTCGGACCCGTCGTCGCTGGTCGCCCGCCTCCAGACCGTCGACGGCAGGCGGGTCGCGCAGGGCCGCGACTTCGACTCCCTGGGACAGCTCAAGAGCGAGAACATCCTCCACCTCGACGAGGCGAACGCCCGCGCCCTCGCCGCCGCCCTGGAGAACACCCGCTTCTCCGTCCGGTCCGTCGAGTCCAAGCCGTACCGCCGCTCGCCGTACGCCCCGTTCCGTACGACGACGCTGCAGCAGGAGGCCAGCCGCAAGCTCGGCTTCGGCGCGAAGGCGACGATGCAGGTCGCCCAGAAGCTGTATGAGAACGGCTACATCACCTATATGCGTACGGACTCCACGACGCTGAGCGACACCGCGATCGCCGCGGCCCGCGCCCAGGTCACGCAGCTGTACGGCGCCGACTACCTGCCCCCGCAGCCGCGCACCTACGCCGCCAAGGTGAAGAACGCGCAGGAGGCGCACGAGGCGATCCGTCCCTCGGGTGATCGTTTCCGCACCCCGGCGGAGACCGGCCTGACCGGCGACCAGTTCAAGCTCTACGAGCTGATCTGGAAGCGGACCGTCGCCTCCCAGATGAAGGACGCGACGGGCAACTCCGTCACCGTGAAGATCGGCGGCAGCGCCGCCGACGGCCGGGACGTCGAGTTCAGCGCCTCCGGCAAGACGATCACCTTCCACGGCTTCCTGAAGGCCTACGTCGAGGGTGCCGACGACCCGAACGCCGAGCTGGACGACCGTGAGCGCAGGCTGCCGCAGGTCGCCGAGGGCGACGCGCTGTCCGCCGAGGAGATCACGGTCGACGGCCACGCCACGAAGCCGCCGGCCCGCTACACCGAGGCCTCCCTGGTCAAGGAGCTGGAAGAGCGCGAGATCGGCCGCCCGTCGACGTACGCGTCGATCATCGGCACGATCCTCGACCGCGGCTATGTGTTCAAGAAGGGCACGGCCCTCGTGCCGTCCTTCCTGTCCTTCGCCGTGGTCAACCTCCTGGAGAAGCACTTCGGGCGGCTCGTCGACTACGACTTCACCGCCAAGATGGAGGACGACCTCGACCGCATCGCCCGCGGCGAGGCGCAGGCCGTGCCGTGGCTGAAGCGGTTCTACTTCGGTGAGGGCACGGGACACGGCGGTGCGGCCGAGGCCGGCAACGGCGACGGCGACCACCTCGGCGGCCTCAAGGAACTGGTGACCGACCTGGGCGCGATCGACGCGCGCGAGGTGTCCTCGTTCCCGGTGGGCAACGACATCGTGCTGCGCGTCGGCCGCTACGGCCCCTACATCGAGCGTGGCGAGAAGGACACCGAGCAGCACCAGCGCGCAGACATCCCGGAGGACCTGGCGCCGGACGAGCTGAGCGTCGAGCTGGCCGAGGAGCTGCTGGCCAAGCCGAGCGGTGACTTCGAGCTGGGCACCGACCCGCAGACCGGGCACCCGATCGTCGCCAAGGACGGCCGCTACGGCCCGTACGTCACGGAGATCCTCCCCGAGGGCACCCCGAAGACGGGCAAGAACGCGGTCAAGCCGCGCACGGCCTCCCTCTTCAAGTCGATGGCGCTGGACACGGTGACCCTCGAGGACGCGCTCAAGCTGATGTCGCTGCCGCGCGTCGTCGGCACCGACGCCGACGGCGTGGAGATCACCGCGCAGAACGGTCGCTACGGCCCGTACCTGAAGAAGGGCACGGACTCGCGGTCGCTGCAGTCCGAGGACCAGCTCTTCACGATCACGCTGGAGGAGGCGCAGGCGATCTACGCCCAGCCGAAGCAGCGTGGCCGCGCGGCCGCCAAGCCGCCGCTGAAGGAACTGGGCGAGGACCCGGTCTCCAAAAAGCCGGTCGTGGTCAAGGACGGCCGCTTCGGTCCCTACGTCACCGACGGGGAGACCAACGCGACCCTCCGCTCCGGCGACAGCGTGGAAGAGATCACTCCGGAGCGCGGCTTCGAGCTGCTCGCCGAGAAGCGGGCGAAGGGGCCCGCCAAGAAGACGGCGAAGAAGGCCACGGCCAAGAAGGCCGCTCCGGCGAAGAAGACCGCGGCCAAGAAGACGGCGGCGAAGAAGACGACCGCGGCCGCGAAGAAGACCACGGCGAAGAAGACGACCGCGAAGAAGGCGACGGCCTCGAAGGCGACGGCTTCCGGCTCGGAGGAGTGAGGCGCGGTCCTGAGGAATGCCGCGCGGCTCGGAGGAGTGTCGCGCGGCTCGCAGGACCGGTTCCCAGGGCTGAGGACGTCTTCGGAGGGCTGGGGACGTCTTCGGAGGACTGAGGACGTCCGGCTCGTGGGACTGATGCGGTCCGGTCCGAGGGACCGGTGACGTCCGGTTCGGCGGGACTGACGCTCCGTCGAGTCGTCGGCTCCGTCACACCGGCTTCCGCACCGTCCTCGGCACCGTCTTCGGTTCCGGCCTCCACTCCGGCTTCGCGAAACGAACGCCCCGGCATCACTTTGGTGTCGGGGCGTGCACACGCCCGGGCGGCCGAGGTGTCGTGTCGGTGGCTGCGGATAGGCTGAACGCATGACGCGAGCCGAGCAGCCAACGGCCCCCACCACAGCACCTGACGACGCCCTCGTCGCGGACTCCCGCGAGCGCGCCGTCCGCGCCCTGCTGCGCCGGCCGCAGTTGAGGCGCCTGTGGAGCGCGCAGCTCGTGAGCGGTGTCGGTGACACCCTCGCGCTCCTCGTGCTGGTCCTCTTCGCCCTCCAGGCGGCCATCGCCGAGGGATCCTTCGGCGGCGGTTACCGCGGAGTGGCGTTCGCAGTGGCGACCGTCTTCGCCGTGCGCATCCTCGCCACCCTGCTCTTCGGAGCCGTCCTCCTCGGCCCGGTGACCACGCTCACCGCCCAGGAGGGCCCGCTGGACCGCCGCTGGACCATGGTCGGCGCCGACGGCCTTCGCGCCGTACTGATGATCATCGCGCCCCTGTGGATCGACTGGACGCCGGACAACGCGCTCGCGATCCTGCTGGTCACCGTCTTCGTCACCGGTGTCGCCGAGCGCCTGTGGACGGTCTGCCGGGAGAGCGCGGCCCCCGCCCTGCTGCCCGCCCCGCCCCTGGAGGGGGCCACGGTACGGCCGCTGCCTGACCACCTGGACACCCTGCGCCGGCTTGCGCTGCGCACCAGCTTCCTGGCGGTCCCGCTGGCCGCCGCCGCCCTGGTCGTCGCCTCCCTGCTGAACAACCTGCTGGGCATCGGAGTGGCCTGGTTCGACCAGCACCAGGCGGCCCTCGGCTCGTACGTGGCGGCCGGACTGTTCGCCGCGTCCCTGTCCGTGCTGACCTTCCTGGAGCTGCCCGACGCGCGCACCCCGCGCGCGCGGTCCCCGCTGGAGGGCCTGCGCCGTCCCCGCACCGGCACGGGCGTCGACAAGGGCCGTACGGGCGCCATCCCGCTGCTCGTGCCGGCCTGCGCCGCCGTCGCCGGGGCCATCGCCGCCGCGGTCGCGGTATGCGTCCTGCACGCCAAGGACCTGGGCGGCGGCCCGGTCCTGTACGGCCTGCTGGTCCTGGGCCTGGCCGGCGGTGTCGCCGTCGGCATCCGTACGGCGCCCTCGGTACTGCCCTCGCTCTCGCGCCGCCGGCTCCTCGCCCTGTCCATCGCCTTCACCGGCATCGCCCTGCTGGCCGCCGGACTCGTCCCGGACGTCACCACCGTGCTGCTGATCGTCACGCTGGCCGGCATCGCCGCCGGCGTGGCCGCGAACACCGGGCACGCTCTGCTCGACCAGGAGACCGAGGAATACCGCAGGGCGCGCGTCACCGAACACCTGCACGCGGTGGTACGGGTCTTCATCGCGCTCGGCGTGCTGATCGCGCCCGTGGTCGCGGGGCTCATCGGCCGCCACCGGCTGGAGAACGGCCGGTTCGTCTTCGCGCACGGCGGCGCCTCGTTCACGCTGATGCTGGTGGGCGCGCTGCTGCTGCCGGTGGCCGCGCTGGTGCTCGCCAAGGTCGACGACCGTTCCGGCATCCCGCTGCGGCAGGACCTCAAGGATGCGCTGCTCGGCGGCGACGACCCGGTCGAGGCGCCCGCGACAGGCGGCTTCTTCATCGCTCTGGAGGGCGGCGACGGCGCCGGCAAGTCCACCCAGGCCGAGGCCCTCGCGGAGTGGATCCGCGCGAAGGGCCACGAGGTCGTGCTCACTCGCGAGCCGGGGGCCACCCCCGTGGGCAAGCGGCTGCGCTCGATCCTGCTGGACGTGTCCTCGGCCGGCCTGTCGCACCGCGCGGAGGCGCTGCTGTACGCGGCCGACCGGGCCGAGCACGTCGACACCGTCGTACGGCCCGCCCTGGAGCGCGGCGCGGTCGTCATCTCGGACCGCTACATCGACTCGTCCGTCGCCTACCAGGGCGGTGGCCGCGACCTGTCCCCGACCGAGATCGCCCGCATCAACCGCTGGGCCACCAACGGGCTCGTCCCGCACCTCACCGTCCTGCTGGACGTCGCGCCCGAGGCCGCCCGCGAGCGGTTCACCGAGGCACCGGACCGGCTGGAGTCGGAGCCGGCCGAGTTCCACGCGCGCGTGCGGGCCGGTTTCCTCACGCTCGCCGCCTCCGACCCCGGCCGCTACCTGGTCGTGGACGCCGGGCAGGAGCCGGAGGCCGTCACCACCGTGATCCGGCATCGGCTCGACACCGTGCTGCCGCTGTCCGAGGCCGAGGTCAAGGCCCAGGAGGAGGCGCGGAAGAAGGCCGAGGAGGAGGCCCGCCGCAAGGCCGAGGAAGAGGCCGCGCGCAAGGCCGAGGAGGAGCGCCTGGAGCGCGAGCGCCAGGAGCAGCTCGCCAAGCTGCGCGCCGAGGAGGAGGAGCGCAAGCGCCGCGAGCTGGAGGAGGCGCAGCGCCGCGAGGCCGAGCGACAGGCGGAGGAGGCCCGGCTGCGGGCCGAGGAAGCCGCCCGGCGCGCGGAGGAGGAGCGGCTCCGGCTGCTCGCGGAGGAGAAGGCCCGCGCCGAGGAGGAGGCCCGTCGCAGGGCCGAGGAGGAGCAGCGGCGCAGGCAGGCCGAGGAAGAGGCCCGGGTGCGCGCCGAGGAGGAGGCGCGGCAGGCCCGGCTGCGCGCCGAGGCCGAGGCACAGCGCCTGGAGAAGCAGCGCAAGGCCGAGGAGGCCCTGCTGCGCGCCGAGGAGGCCCGCCGTCAGGCGGCCGAGGCCGCGGTGGCGGCCGACGCGGCGGCCCGTCGGCCCAGTACTCCGCGGCCGACGGCGCCGGGCGTGACGGCGGACGCGATGACCGTGCCGACGCCGGTGGTGTCGCCGGGTGCGGGCGGGACGCCGCCGCGCGGTGCCGAGGAGACGGTTCCGACACCGGTCGTCTCTCCGGGCGTGGAGGAGACGACGGTGCTGCGGCCGGTGCGCGAGGAGCGCGCCGGAAACGCCCGCCCGGCCGGCTCGGGCTCCCGCTCCGGCTCCGACTCCGAGGTGACGGCCGAGCTGCCGCAGCCGCCTTCCGCCCCCGGCGCGGCGGACGAGACGGCGGTGCTGCCGCCGGTGGCTCCGGGCGCGGCCGACGAGACCGCGGTGCTGCCTGCCGTGTCCGCCGAGGAGACCGCCGTACTGCCGCCCGTACGGGGACGGGGTGACGACCCGGCGGACCGGCTCCCGTCCGGCTTCTTCCGGGACGAGCGGCCCGCGGCGGGCCCCGACGGCTCCGAGGGACGTACGCGCGAGATGCCCCAGGTCGACGCCGAGGGCACGCCCCGCCGCCGGCCGCGGCCCGACTGGGCCGAGGAGACCCCCCTGGACGATCTGCCGACGCTGGCGGACGAGCTGCTCGGCACGTACGACGAGCAGGAGCGCGGGGACGCCGGTGAGGACCAGGGCCGGCAGGGCCGCAACCGCGGTCGCCGCGGCTGAGGCCGCCGGAGCCGAACGGCTCCCGGGCCGCGGTCACCGCGGCCGAACGAGAAGACAGCAGGGGGCGGCGCCCGTCGGAGCACCGGGGGACGCCGCCCCGCTCTGTGCAATGAGGGACGCTGCCCCAAGCTCTGTGCACCGAGGGACGCCGCCTCGCACTGTGCAATAAGGGACGCTGCCCCAAGCTCTGTGCACCGAGGGACGCCGCCCCGCGCTGTCGGCGTTGTCAGTCCCGACCCGCACAATGGATTCCGGAACGCGGAGTGTGACGGAAGGGCGGCGTGACCCATGACCGTGTGGGACGACCTCGTCGGGCAGGAGAAGGTGAGCGCGGTGCTCGACGCCGCCGCGCGGGACGCCGACGCCCTCGTCACGGCCGCCGCGGCGGCCGAGCCGCTGCCGGAGTCGTCGAAGATGACCCATGCCTGGCTGTTCACGGGCCCGCCCGGCGCGGGGCGGAACCAGGCGGCACGGGCCTTCGCCGCGGCCCTGCAGTGCGTGAGCCCCGACCGCGCCCTCGGCGGGACCCCCGGCTGCGGCTTCTGCGACGGCTGCCACACCGCGCTGCTCGGCACGCACGCGGACGTCACCACCGTCGCCGCCGTCGGCTCCGAGATCCTGGTGAGGGACATGCGGGACACGGTCCGCAAGTCGTTCACCGCCCCGGCGAACGGCCGCTGGCAGATCATCCTGGTCGAGGACGCCGAGCGGCTGAACGAGAAGTCGGCCAACGCCGTCCTCAAGGCGGTCGAGGAGCCCGCCCCCCGCACGGTCTGGCTGCTGTGCGCCCCCTCCGTCGAGGACGTCCTGCCCACGATCCGCTCCCGCTGCCGCCACCTGATCCTGCGTACGCCCTCGGTCGACGCGGTCGCCGACACGCTCGTACGCCGTGACGGGATCGAACCGGAGATCGCCGCGGCCACCGCCCGCGCCACCCAGGGCCATGTCGACCGGGCCCGCCGTCTGGCCACCGATCCGGCCGCCCGCGAGCGCCGCGCCGCCGTGCTCAAGCTCCCGCTGCGCCTGGACGAGGTGGGCGCCTGCCTCAGAGCGGCCCAGGAACTGGTCGACGCGGCCGCCGAGGACGCCAAACAGCTCGCGGAGGAGATGGACGGCAAGGAGACCGAGGAGCTGAAGGCGGCGCTGGGCGCGACCCAGGGCGGTCGGCTGCCGCGCGGCACGGCGGGCGTCATGAAGGACCTGGAGGACATGCAGAAGCGCCGCAGAACCCGCACGCAGCGCGACAGCCTGGATGTCGCCCTCGGTGACCTGACCGGCTTCTACCGCGATGTCCTCGCACTCCAGCTCGGTTCCCGGGTCGCGATCGCCAACGGGGACGCCGGGGACGCCCTGGACCGGCTGGCGCGCGGCAGCAGCCCGGAGTCCACACTCCGGCGCATCGAGGCGATCGCCGCCTGCCGGGAGGCGCTGGACCGCAATGTGGCCCCGCTGCTGGCGGTGGAGGCGATGACGATGGCCCTGCGGGCGGGGTGAACCGGGCGTACGGTGGTTGACGCGCCGCGTCCCCCGTACGAGGCCACCACCCGCACACATCGCACCCGCTTCATCGCACAGCGTTACGCTCGCCTGATGCAGACCTGGCCATCCCCCCGCCGGAACCGCCGGACCGGAACCGGACCTCGGACCCGCACCCGAACCCGGGCGACCGCGCGTGTCACGGGCACCCTGCTCGCGGCCGTCGCGCTGCTCGTGTCCGCCTGTTCCTCCGGGAGCTCGACCACGTCGTCCAGTGGCGCGGCGGAGGCGGCGCTTGCCGCGCTGCCGCATGCCACGCCGTCGGCGCTGTCGCCGTACTACGAGCAGCACCTGCGCTGGCGCAGCTGTGGTGCCCCGGGCTTCCAGTGCGCCACGATGAAGGCCCCGCTGGACTACGCCAAGCCCGGCGCGGGTGACATCCGGCTCGCCGTCGCCCGCAAGAAGGCCACCGGCAAGGGCAAGCCGCTCGGCTCGCTGCTGGTCAACCCGGGCGGCCCGGGCGGCTCGGCGATCGACTACCTCCAGCAGTACGCGGGCATCGGGTATCCCGCCGGGGTCCGCGCCCGTTACGACATGGTCGCGATGGACCCGCGGGGTGTCGCCCGCAGCGAGCCGGTCGAATGCCTGGGCGGCCGCCAGATGGACACCTACACACAGACGGACAACACCCCCGACGACCGGGCGGAGACGAACACGCTGGTCGGGGAGTACCAGCACTTCGCCGAGAGCTGCGGGGCGCATTCGGCGCGGCTGCTGCGGCACGTGTCCACCGTCGAGGCGGCCCGGGACATGGACATCCTGCGGGCGGTGCTGGGCGACCCGAAGCTGAACTACGTCGGCGCGTCATACGGCACCTTCCTCGGAGCGACGTACGCCGGCCTGTTCCCGCACCGGGTGGGCCGCGTGGTGCTGGACGGTGCGATGAACCCGGACCTCGACGCCCGCGAGCTGAACCTGGAGCAGACGGCCGGCTTCGAGACGGCGTTCCAGGCCTTCGCGAAGGACTGCGTACGGCAGTCCGACTGCCCGCTCGGCGGCAAGGGCACGACACCCGCGCAGGTCGGCGACCACCTCACGGCCTTCTTCCGCAAGCTGGACGCCCATCCCATCCCCGCGGGCGACCACCGCAAGCTCGGTGAGCCGCTGGCCACCACCGGGGTGATCGCGGCGATGTACGACCAGACGACCTGGGGTCAGCTGCGCGAGGCGCTGGCCTCGGCGATGAAGAAGAACGACGGCGCGGGCCTGCTCGCCCTCTCCGACAGCTACTACGAACGCGACGCGAACGGCCACTACAGCAACCTGATGATGGCCAACGCCGCCGTGAACTGCCTCGACCTGCCGCCCGCCTTCACCGGCCCCGAGCAGGTGGAGAAGGCCCTGCCCGAGTTCGAGAAGGCGTCCCCGGTCTTCGGCGCCGGTCTGGCCTGGGCCGCGCTGAACTGCGCGTACTGGCCGGTGAAGGCCATGGGTGAGCCGCATCGCATCGAGGCGAAGGGCGCGGCTCCCATCGTG
This sequence comes from Streptomyces sp. NPDC107581, assembly GCF_055657175.1. NCBI lineage: Bacteria > Bacillati > Actinomycetota > Actinomycetes > Kitasatosporales > Streptomycetaceae > Streptomyces > Streptomyces sp. NPDC107581. Next base: position 100,775 of record NZ_JBVKBH010000001.1, on the reverse strand, counting down.
GTCGTCGGCACCACCCGCGACCCGGCGACCCCCTACCGCTGGGCCGAGTCCCTCGCCCGCCAGCTCTCCTCGGGCCGCCTGCTGACCTACGTCGGCGACGGCCACACCGCCTACGGCCGCGGCAGCACCTGCATCGACTCGGCGATCGACACCTACCTGCTCCACGGCACCCCGCCGGCCCACGGAAAACGCTGCTCATAGCCCCTCGCGCCCGCCCCGGACCCCACGCTCCGGGGCGTGTACGAAGCACCCCCGGAAACTGTGTAGACTTACCGACGTTGCTGATCGCACCATAGGTGCGGCCAGCGCGCCGCTTTAGCTCAGATGGCCAGAGCAACGCACTCGTAATGCGTAGGTCTCGGGTTCGAATCCCGAAAGCGGCTCCATAGTGAACCCCAGGTCAAGCATTTGACCTGGGGTTTTTGTTTCGGGTCACCTTGGAATCTCGGCAGATCGGGCGCAGTGGATCGCCCGTCACCGTTGCGTTCCAGTCGCCGTCGAGCACAAGTCTCATCGCTCGTCGGCCACAGCCGGTCCTGGCTGCCGAAGGTGTTCGAGAGGAACCGCTCACGCGCCTTCACGTCCACGTACTGCGCCACATCCACGGAGTCGCCTGTGAAGCGGGGGATGAAGTGCAGAGGGTCGTCCGTCACCGTTGCACGCCAGTCTCCGCCGAACGACAGTTTCATGGTCATTCCCGCCTCATCCGATCTGCCTTGCTGGGGCCCAGCAGCCGCCGTCGGTGGGAATCGCCCCCTGCATGATGTCCTCAGGGGGCACCGGCCTGCCGGTATCCGTCGGACCGCCACCGAGCGCTTCCGCACCGGAGTCGCCCTTGATGCCCGACTCCCCGTACGCCGTGATGGCCTGGCCCTGCTGGGAGCCGGGCCCATGGACCACGACGATGTCGTTGTCCTCGCGGATATCGTCAAGGATCTTGTCGATCCGCTTCTGTGCCCTCTCCTCCTTCGTGCACTTGGGCTTCAGGCCCATCGGATCTGACGCGGTGTTCGGGTTGTCCACGTCGCCGACGGGGTTCGGCGCGGGAGCGAGGCCGAAGGGGTCCGGAGGGGTGTAGCGGCCGGTTTCCGGGTCGTAGCGCCGGATGCGGTGGTTCCGGGTGAGGGCGACCGGGGTGGCGCGGTGGTGTCCCTTCGGTGTGTGCAAAGAAAGGTGCGGACAAAAGCCCACCAAAGGAGCGGCAAAGTGAATCGGCCTCAGATGAACCAGCACACCTGAGGCAACATCTTGGTGAACAGCGAGCGCCGCGTGGTCAGGACGTCGGCGCTGTCGTCGGCCGGATGGGGTGAGGGACGTGGTGGAGCCGAGGATCGCGGTCGCCGTGGTGACGATGGGCAACCGGCCCGCCGAAGTCGACGCCCTGCTGGAGTCCGTGGCCAAGCAGGACATCGAGCCCGCCCGTGTCGTGATCGTCGGCAACGGCTGCCGGCTCCCCGAGTTCGCCGAACGGCTGGCCCTGCCGGGCCAGGTCACCACCATCGACGTCGAGGAGAACCTCGGCTGCCCGGGCGGGCGGAACGTCGCCCTCGACCGGCTGCGTGAATACGGCGACATCGACGTCGTCGTGGAGCTGGACGACGACGGGCTGCTCGTGGACGCGGACGTGCTGCGCCGGGTGCGCGAGCTGTACGCGGCCGATCCTCGCCTCGGCATCGTCGGCTTCCGCATCGCCGACGAGCACGGTGAGACCCAGCAGCGGCACGTGCCACGGGTGGGCAAGTCCGATCCGATGCGCGGCGGCGACGTCACCGGATTCCTCGGCGGCGGGCACGCCCTGCGCATGGAGATGCTGGCCCAGACCGGCGACTGGCCCGCCGAGTTCTTCTTCGCACACGAGGAGACCGACCTGGCCTGGCGGGCCGCCGACGCCGGCTGGAGGATCCGCTACGTCCCCGAGCTGCTCCTCCAGCACCCCAAGACCTCGCCGGCCCGGCACGCCATCTACTACCGCGTCAACGCCCGCAACCGGGTCTGGCTCGTCCGGCGCCGGCTGCCCCTGCCGCTCATTCCGGTGCACCTGGGGGTGTGGACGCTGCTCACCCTGGCCCGTACCCGGTCCGTCGCCGGGCTGCGGGCCTGGTTCGGCGGGTTCGTGGAAGGGCTGCGGGAACCGGCCGGCGAGCGCCGGCCCATGCGCTGGCGGACGGTGTGGCGGCTCACCCGGCTGGGGCGCCCGCCGGTCATCTGAGAGGCGGGTCATCCGAGATGCCGATCAGTCAAGACGCGAGTCGTCCGAGATGCCCATCATCCGAGATGTCGATCAGTCGAGATGCCGATCAGCCAAGGCGCGGGTCGTCCGGGGGTGCCGGTCGTCTGGGGCGCGGGTCGTCCGGGGTGCCGGTCGTCCAGAGCGTGGGTCGTCTGAGGCGCAGGTCGTCCAAGGCGCGGGCGGTCTGAAGCGCCGGTCGTCCAAAGCGTGAGTCGTCCGAGGCGCCAGTCGTCCCAAGCGTGGGTCATCCAAGGAGTCGGCCGTCCGGGACAGGGGCCGTGCCAGGCGCGAGGGCGTGGACCAGGCGCGAGAGGCCGGAGGGCACGGTCGGGTGCGAGGGCGCGCGAGAGGCGTTGTGGGCACGGGGGATCCGTGAGAACACCAGGCAGGGTGCGCGGGGGCGGGACAGGACCCCGGTCGTTCACCTCCGCCGACCGGGGTCCTCTGACGTCCCCGGACCAGGCCTGCGGCGACACTCCCCCGAGTTACGCGACATGACGCGCGCGCCGTGGAGCCGGATCCGATGGAATGATCACATCAGGGCTCACCAACAGATCGCTAACATGTGGCCAACGGTTCCTTCCTGGGCCGCGAACCGGTTGGCCGGAAGTCTTCTCAAGGCGGCGGCAGCAAGCCGGAACCCTAACGGATTCCGGCCCCGACCGGCAGGCGTGAGGTGGCGGGAATTCGTTGTGGACGGGGCGGAATTCCGCCAGGGAGCGGTGGGCGCGTGCTCGCCGCACAGCACGGTCGGACAGGACCGCGGGAAGGCAGTGGAGCGACGTGATGCGGCGGTGCAAGCTGCGTTTCGGACTCCTGGGGCCGCCTGTCTTCTACGACCGACAGCCGTGCGATATTTCGTACGACGCCTCCCCGGGCGCTCCGGACAGCGGATTTCCGGAGTACGGGGCTGCCCCCGACCAACTGATCCACTCCATCGGCAGCCCCAAGGTGCGTGCTCTGCTCGCCGCGCTGCTGCTGGAGGCCGGCCGGGTGGTGTCGGTGGAGTCGCTGAAGGACGCCCTGTGGGGCGGCGCGCCCCCCGTCTCGGCACAGGCCTCGCTGCACAACCACGTCACCCGGCTGCGCCGGCTCCTGGACGACCCCGAACGGCTCAGGGCCGTACCGCCCGGCTATCTGCTGCGCGTCGACGACGGTGAGTTGGACGTGCACGTGTTCGACGCCCGGGTCGCCGAGGCGCGCACGGCGCACGCCCGGGGGGACTGGGCGGCCGTCGTACGCGCCTGTACGTCCGGGCTCGCGCTCTGGCGCGGCACACCGCTCAGCGGACTCCCCGCCGATCTCGGCGGCTACGCCTTCGTGCAGCGACTGGAGGAGGCGCGGCTGTTCCTGCTGGAGTGGCGGTACGACGCCGAACTCGCCCTCGGGGGCGCCCGGGTGGCCGGGCTCGTCCCGGAACTCGCGGCGCTGGTCGCCGAGCATCCGCTGCGCGAGGCGTACCACCGCCAGTTGATGCTCGCCCTGCACCGCACCGGCCGCCAGGCGGAGGCCCTGGCCGTCCACCGTGATCTGCGCGCCCGCCTGATCGAGGAACTCGGCATCGAGCCCGGCCATGCGGTCCGCGAGGCCCATATGGAGGTGCTGCGCGCCTTCTCACCCGCACCGCGCGGAAACCCGACCACCGGCGCCACGCCTCTGCCCTCCCGTACACCCGCACGAGCCGACGGCAAGCCGCTCTCCCCGGCCCCCCGGCCCCCTGGCGACGCCGGGCCGGTTTTCGGCAATGCCCCGACTGCGGCCGACGCCGGGCCGGCCTTCGGTAACGCCCAGACCCCCACCCACGCCGAGCCGCTCCTCCACGGCACACCGCCACTGGTCGATGGCGCATCGCCTCTCCGCAGGGGCCCCGCATCCTTCGACGGCGAATCAGCCCCCCACAGCGCCCCCGCCCCCACACCCGCCGACGCCGCATCCGCCCCGCAGGGACCACCCGCCCCCCACGGCGAAGCCCGCACAGGTGCTGTGGGCGGGAAAACGGGCCCGGTCGACGGCCGGGTGCCGCCCCACACTCCGCCCCACGCCCCGCCCCACACCCCGCGCCCACCGGCACCGGCACAACTTCCCCCCGCCCCCGTCATCTTCGCCGGCCGGGCCGCCGAGCTGCGCGAGCTGCAGGACACCCTCGCCACCCGGCGCAGCCGCCTCGCCGTCATCAGCGGCATGGCCGGTGTGGGCAAGAGCGCCCTCGCCCTGCACGTCTCCCACGCCCTGCGGGAACACTTCCCCGACGGCCAGCTGTACATCAACCTGCACGGCGCCACCCCCGGCATGCCCCCGCTCACCACCGCGCAGGCCCTCACCGCACTCCTGCGCGACCTCGGCGCCGAGCCCCGCAACATCCCCGAACACCCGGACGCGGCCGCCGCCCTGCTCCGCTCCCTCCTCGCCCCGGCGCGCATCCTCCTGGTGCTGGACGACGCGGCGAGCGCGGCCCAGGTGCGCCCCCTGCTGCCGGCCGGCCCCGGCTGCGCGGTGATCGTCACCAGCCGCTCGCCGCTGACCGCCCTGGACGGCGCCCGGCGCTTCCCGCTCGGCCCGCTCAGCGCGGAGGACAGCGCGGCACTGCTCCGCGCGGTGAGCGGACGCGAGGGGCTCGACGCCGGGCACGCCCTGGTCGAGCTGACCGGCAGGCTCCCGCTCGCGCTGCGGGTCGTCGCCGCCCGGCTGGCCGCCCGCCGGGCCCTGACTCCGGAGGTGCTGGCCGGTCAACTGGCCGCCACCGAGGGGCGGTTGCACCATCTGGAGTACGACGACCTGAGCGTCCGCCGCTCCCTGGCCGTTGCCCACGACGCGCTCGCCGCCGCCGACCGTGAGGCCGACCGGGACGCGGCGCTCGTCCTGCGCCACATCGGTGCCCTCGACCTCTCGGCCTACGGTGCCCCGCTGGTCGCCCGCCTCACCGGCATCGACGAGCGCCGTGCCGAGGCCGCCCTGGACCGGCTGGTCGACGTGGCCCTGCTGGACGAGACGGCGTACGGCCGCTACGCCCCGCACGGCCTGGTGCGCGACTTCGCCCGCGAACTGGCCGGCAAGAGCCCCGAGCCGCCCGGTGACACCGACCTCACCGCCCTGCGCTGGTACGCCGCCGTCGCCGAGCTCTCCCTCATGGCCATCGTGGAGCCCGGGCTGGACCAGGACGACCGGCGGCGGCCCACGGCCCTCCAGCCGCCGCAGCACGCGGCGGACGTGGCGGGCCTGATGCCCTTCGAGTCCGCCGACATGGCCTTCGCCTGGGGCGATGTGGAGCTGGAGAACATCGTCGCGCTGGTGGAACGCAACGCGGACACGGCCGACGGGCAGCGCGCCGCTCATCTCTCCGTGCTCGTCAGGCTGTTGTTCCCCTATGTGCAGCGCAGCGGCCGGGTCGCCGAGATGGAGGTGCTGGGGCGGGCCGCACTCGGTACGGCGCGGCGGCTCGGGGACGCGCCGGCGGAGGCGTACGCCCTGGGCGACCTCGCGGGCCTGCACTTCCTGACCGGCCGGCAGAACGACGCCCTCGCCCTCACCGACCAGGCCCTCGTGATCTGGCGGCGGCTCGGCAGGGTCTCCTGGATCCGGCGCAGCCTGAACAACCGCGGGCTGCTGCTGGAGGGGCTCGGACGGTTCGTGGAGTCCGGGGAGGCGCTGCGGCAGAGCCTCGGCTACTCCCGGCAGCTGAACGACCCCTACGGCGAGGCCGTCACCCACAGCCATCTCGGCAACCTCTACGAGAACAGCGATCCGCGGGCCGCCATCGAGCAGCACCGGCGCTCGCTGGCGATCGGGGACGCGATCGGCGCGGTCATCGTCCAGCACTCGGCACACTGCAACATCGGCTACGCCCAGCTCACCCTCGGCGAACCGGCCGCCGCGGCCCGCCACTTCGAGGAGAGCCTGCGTATCCTCGGCGGCCACGGCGACTGGCACGGCGAGTCGCAGACCCGGCTCGGTCTGGTCCGCGCGCTGCGCCGGCTGGGCGAGTCCGACCGGGCCGCCCACGAGTGCGCCGAGCTGCTGCACCGGGCCGACGCCCGGGCCGACCGCTACATCGGCGGCCTCGCCCGCCACCAGCACGGCCTGCTGCTGCGCGAGCAGGGGCGGCGGTCGGAGGCGCACGACACCTGGCGCGCGGCCCTTGCGGCGTTGGACGGCACGGACGAGCAGACGGTGCTGGAGGAGCTGCGCGAGCTGCTGGCCGACAGCCCGGCGCCGTAAGAGGCGCTCACTTGGCGTCGGCATAGCACTCCACCACCGCCGTCGTGAACGGGAAGCGCACCGGGGTGTCGCCGAAGGTCAGCCGTCCGGCGAGGTCGGCGGCGTCCCGGATGGCCCGGACGACCGTGTCGGTCTCCTCGGCGGGGCAGTGCACGATCACCTCGTCGTGCTGGAAGAAGACCAGCTCGGCCGCGAGGCCCGCGCAGGCCCGGCGCAGCGCGGCGAGCAGCAGCAGGGCCCAGTCGGCGGCGCTGCCCTGTACGACGAAGTTCCGTGCGAAGCGGCCGCGCGCGCGGGAGTCGGCGGAGGCGTGGCCGGGGACCCAGGACTGGCCGTCGGAGCCGTCCTCGCCGACCGGGATGCCCGCCTCCTCCGCCGCGTCCTCGCTCGTCCGGGCGGCGGGCGGGCAGGTGCGGCCCAGCCAGGTGCGCACGAGCCGGCCCTCCTCGCCGGCTCGCGCGGCCTCGTCCACATAGGCCACCGCCGTGGGGAAGCGGCGGCGCAGCGCGGCGAGGTTCTTCAGGCCGTCGCCGGAGGTCTGGCCGTAGACCGCGCCGAGCACGGCGAGCTTGGCCTGTTCCCGGTCGCCGGAGAAGGCGCGGTCGGAGACGGACTGGTAGAGGTCGCTCGCGCGGCCGGCTACCTCCATGAGGCCGGGGTCGCGGGAGATCGCGGCGAGCACGCGCGGCTCCATCTGGTCGGCGTCGGCCACGACCAGCCGCCAGCCGGGATCGGCGACCACGGCCCGCCGGATCACCTTGGGGATCTGCAGCGCGCCCCCGCCGTTGGTCACCCAGCGTCCGGTGACGGTGCCGCCGGCGAGGAACTCCGGCCGGAAGCGCCCGTCGCGCACCCAGTCCTGCAGCCAGGACCAGCCGTGTGCGACCCAGATGCGGTACAGCTTCTTGTACTCCAGGAGCGGCTCGACGGCCGGGTGGTCGACGGACCGGATCTCCCAGCGGCGGGTGGACTTCACCTTGATCCCGGCCTGGGCGAAGGCCTTGATCACGTCGGCGGGCAGGTCGGGCCGCACCCGGCGGCCGAAGGCCGCGGACACCGCGTCGGCCAGCTCGGCCAGGCGGCGCGGCTCGCCGCCGCCCGCGTACCGCTCGCCGAGCAGGTCGTGCAGCAGCTCGCGGTGGACCTCGGTGCTCCAGGGCAGGCCGGCCCGGTTCATCTCGGCGGCCACCAGCATTCCCGCCGACTCGGAGGCGGTCAGCAGCCGCATCCGGTCGGGATGGGTGGTCTTCCCGTGCCGCCGCTGCTGCTCGGCGTAGACCGCGAGCAGGTCGGTGAGGGGCATGCGGGTGCCGGCCGGCTCGAACAGCAGGGGCTGGGCGCCCGGTTCGGCCGAGCGCTGGGGCGGGTCGGGCGGTACGGGGCCGCCGCGGAGGCGGGCCAGGGCGGCGGCGGCCGAGTGCGGCTCGCCGTGCCGGCCCTCGTGGCCCAGCAGGAGTGTCTCGGCGTCCTCGATGTCGTAGCACCGCTCCACTCGCACCCCCGTGGCGAGCAGACGCGGGTAGACGTCGGCGGTCGACCGCCACACCCAGCGCGTCACCTCCGAGCGGCTCCGCACCGCCCCGGCGAGATCGCTCTCCCGCCGGACCGGACCGGCGGGCAGCCCGTCCTGGCCGAGGGGGGCGACGTCCACGCCACCGTCCTCGGCCGGTGCGAGTGCCCACCGGTCGGTCATGTCCGTGAGTGTGGCAGGCGGCTCTGACAATGGCCGTGACCTGCGCTTTCAGTCTTCCTGTGTGGTTTCCTTCCCCTCCTTGTCCAGCAGTGGCGCCAGTGTCCTGCCCAGGTACTGCTCGGTCGCGGCCTTGTCGATTCCGAGCCCGCTGAGCACGCCCTCGCCGTTCTCGTGCTCCAGAAGGGCCAGCAGGAGGTGCTCGGTGCCGATGTAGTTGTGGCCGAGCCGGAGCGCCTCGCGGAAGGTGAGTTCCAGGACCTTCTTGGCCTCCGGGCCGTAGGGGATGAGGTCGGGAACCTTCTCCGCGGCGGGTGGGAGCGCGGCGGTCGCGGCCCGGCGTACGGCGTCCGGCTCGACGCCCTGCGCGGTGATCGTCTTCGCCGCCAGGCCCTCGGGCTCGGCCAGCAGGCCCAGGACCAGGTGTGCGGGGCGGCCCTCGGGGTTGCGCGCCGCCACCGCCTCGCTGTGGGCGGCCATGACCACGTTCCGCGCGCGCGGGGTGTAGCGGCTGAAGCCCTGGCTGAGGTCGGAATCGGCCGACTCCTTCGGCACGAACCGCTTCTGCGCCGCCTGCCGGGTCACGCCCATGCTCTTGCCGATGTCGGTCCAGGACGCCCCCGAGCGGCGGGCCTGGTCGACGAAGTGACCGATCAGGTGGTCGGCCACGTCACCGAGGTGATCGGCGGCGATGACCGCGTCCTGGAGCTGGTCGAGGGGTTCGGGGTGAACCTTCTTGATGGCCTCGATGAGGTCGTCGAGGCGCACGGATGCCGTGATGTGCGGATTGCTCGCCATGTGTCAACCGTAGGTTGTCACCCCGACACTGTCAACCGGTGGTTGACAGTGTGGTCCCTCTGACCGGTTCGTTCGCCGGCCGACCCCCGCGCGGCTACGGCTGCCCGTGCTCGTACATCACCACCAGTACGCCGTGCACCGCCTGGTCCGGGCCGTCCTCCTCCGTCCCGTCGAGCAGCTCCGCCAGCGTGTCCTGCAGCTGCCGGGCCCGCTCCGGGGTCAGTCGCAGGTGGCGCAGGCCGAGCAGGTGGTCCTCGGGGGAGCGCTCCAGCTCCTGGGCGACCGCGCCCAGCAGAGCCGCCGTGCCGGCCGGCTGCGGCTCGGCGACCCGCAGGCGCCGGCCGGTCCGCCGGTAGTGGTGCTCGGTGCCGCCCCGCACCTGCCGGGTCTCCGTGATGTGCACGAGTTCCGCGGCGTGCAGCACCTTCAGATGGTGCGCCACGCTGCCCTTGGCGACCCTGAGCCGCGCGGCCAGCCGGCTGATCGTGGCGCTCTCGTGGGTCAGCGCGAAGAGCAGTCGCTGTCGCAGGGGGTGCGCGAGCGCGGCGAACTGCTCGGGGGTCGAGATGTCCAGTACGCCGTCGTCGCCGGAGCCGGGCGGGTCCTGTCGGGTCATACGGTAAGCGTCCAATTCTCTTGACGCTTTTGCAAGTCCGCTGCTGTACTCCCGTCATGACCACGCTGACATCCCCAACTCCGCTCCCCGTCACCGACGTTCCCGCAGTCGTGGAGGAGACCGCGCGGCTGCTCGCCGGGCACTACGTCTTCCCCGAGGTGGCGGACCGGCTCGCCGCCCTGCTGCGCCACCGGCTGGCCGAGGGGGCGTACGACACCGCCGACCCGGCGGAACTCGGCGCCCGGGTCACCGCCGACCTGCAGTCGGCCAACGGCGATCCCCACCTGCGCCTGAAGTACCACCCCGAGCCGCTCCAGGAGGAGGGCGAGGCCGACCGCGCCGTGCGCCGCCGCGAGTTCGGCGCCTCCCTCGGCGGAGTTCCGCGCGTGCAGCTCCTGGACGGCGGGGCCGCGCTGCTCGAACTCGGCCCGCTCCTGTTCCCGCTCGACTGGTCGGCCGAGCCGCTGTCCGCCGCGCTCACCCTCGTCGCCCGCGCGGACGCGCTGATCCTCGACCTCCGGGAGTGCGTCGGCGGCGACCCGGACGCGGTGGCGTTCGTGTGCAGCCACCTCGTGGACGAGCGGACCCACCTGAACACCCAGTACTGGCGGGCGGGCGACCGCTACGAGCAGTACTGGACCCTGCCCCACGTCCCGGGCCCCCGCTTCGGCGGCACCAAGCCGGTGTACGTCCTGACCAGCGGCCGTACCTTCTCCGCCGCCGAGGAACTCGCCTACGACCTCCAGCAACTGGGCCGCGCCGTGATCGTGGGGGAGGTCACCCGGGGCGGGGCGCACCCGCGCGACGGCTGGGCGGTCCACCCGCACCTGGAGGCCACCGTCCCGGTCGGCCGCGCGGTCAACCCGGTCTCCGGCACCAACTGGGAGGGCACCGGCGTCCGCCCCGACGTCCCCTGTCCGGACGCCGGCGCCCTGGGTCGCGCCCTGGAACTGGCCGCCCGCGCCTGAGACTGTCCACAGGGTGTGGACAGTCCCGGCCCGCTGTCGGCGGCGCATGGCACGATCGACGGTGTGACCAGCACTGCCAGCACCGTCGAGCGGGCCTTCCGGGCCGCCCTGTACGACGACACCGACACCGGACTCGACACGGGCGCCTCCCTGCTCGCCGCCGACCCCGCCGCGGACGCCGAACTCGCACGGCGGGGCGAGGAGTTCGTCGCCGCCGCCTGGCAGCGCGGCTGGCAGCCCGCCGACGTCGTACGGCTGGTGCGGCGGGAGCTGGACGATCTCCACATACGCCTGGCCGCAGGGCTGATCCGGGCGCAGGCCGGGCGGGACCGGCCGCGCGGCCACCGGTGGGCCGGGCAGCTGGAGGCCCTGCCGCCGGACCCCGCACGCGAGAGCGACCGCTTCTCGTACGCCACCGCCGTCCTCCGGCTGTACCGCCTGCTGCTGCGGCTGCCCGCCCTGGAGCCCCTCGAGGAGCCCCGCCGTGAGCACGGGCCCGCCGCCTCCCGCATGCTCACCCGGATCCGTGCCCTGCTCGCCAAGGCCGAGGCGACCGGGTATCCGGAGGAGGCGGAGGCGCTGAGCGCCAAGGCGCAGGAGCTGATGGCCCGGCACAGCGTCGACGAGGCGCTGCTGGCCGCCGCCGCCCCCGCACCGGACGCGCCCGGTGCCTGCCGCATCGGCGTCGAGCCGCCGTACGAGCAGGCCAAGGCGGTCCTCCTCGACGCGGTCGCCACCGCCAACCACTGCCGCGCGGTGTGGAACGAACCGGTGGCCTTCTCCACGGTCGTCGGCTTCGAGGCGGACCTGGAGGCGGTCGAGCTGCTCTACACCTCGCTGCTGGTGCAGGCCACGCACGCGATGACCAAGGCGGAGGCGGCCCAGAGAGCCGGCGGCCGCAAGCGGACCAAGACCTTCCGGCAGTCGTTCCTCGCGGCCTACGCCCACCGCGTCGGCGACCGCCTCGCGGCGGCGGCCGAGACCCAGGTGACCCAGGACCTGCTGCCGGTCCTCGCCGGCCGGGACCTGGCCGTCACCGACCGGCTGGAGCGCATGTTCCCCGAGACCACCACGACCCGGCTGCGCGGCGTGAGCGACGCGGCGGGCTGGACGGAGGGCGCACGAGCCGCCGACCGGGCCCAGGTCAGGGCCCGCCCCCGGCTGCCGTGAGGACGCTCAGTCGCCGACCTGCTGGAAGGCGCTGACGGAAGCGTCCGGGGTCTTCGGGCCGCCCTTGGTGGCGATGGGGCCGTACGACCACGGGAAGCTCCGGGCGGAGTCGGAGCCGGGCAGGGCGATCTTCACGGTCTTCGCCGCCAGGCCGGACCCGGCGGCCGCCTTGCCCCGCACGTAGGTGATGGTGAAGGTCGCCGAGTCGCCCTTGGCGAGCTTCAGCTTCTGGGCCTTCGCGCCCTGCTGCACGGGCACGGCCACCTCGGCGCCGCCCACGTTCAGCGAGGCGTTCGGGAAGTGGTCCAGGGTGCAGGGGGTGCTCTGGTTGGTGATGCTGACGGGCACCTCGCCCGTGTCACCGGCGGCCGGGGCCACGCTCGCCGATCCGATCTGCACCGACACTCCGCCGATCTCGCAGGCGGAGCTGCTCTTGCCGTTCTTGCCGCCCCCGCCGTCGTTGCAGGCGGTCAGCAGGAGGGCGGCGGCGAGGGCGGTGACGGTGAGCGGAATGGCGCGCATGAGCAGGTCCCATCGAGGTCGTGACGGTATTCCCGCATCATGGCCCATATGCCCTGGGCCCGATCACGCGGCCGGGTCGAATTCACCTGATTCCGGGGAGGAGCGACCGGTGTTTGACGCCGGGGAGGGAACGGGGCGCAAACGGGCCGGGAGGGCGCCGCTCCCGGCGCGCCGTCAGTGCTTGGCGGGTGCCGTCGGCAGCCCGGAGGGCAGCTTGCCGCCCTCGGCCCTGGTGTAGGTCTCCTCGCCGAGCTTGCCGGACCAGGTGACCTTCATGCCGTCCTTGCTCATCGAGTCGACCATGCCGGTGACCCGGTCCTTGCTGCCGTCGGTGCAGGTCAGATGGATCATCTGCATGCCCGCCTCGGTGCCCGCGGTGCCGCTGCACACGGATCCGCCGGTCGCGAAGAGCCCGGCCTTCTTCCCGGTGATCACCAGGGCCACGATCGTGCCCTTGCTGGTGGTGATCCAGCTGCCCTGCAGCGTGTCCGAGGCGCCCGTCACCGCGCCCGTGGCGCTGCCGGCGGACGTCGGGGTCGCGCTCGGTGCGGACGGGGAGCCGTCCTTGGAGCCGCCCCCGCTGCACGCGGTCAGGGCGAGCGCGCCCGCCAGTCCCGCGGCCGCGGCCGCCGTCCGCACCCTTGCCGTCGCCGTCGTCACGTCAAGCTCCCAAGCCTCGGTGGCCGGCCGCCCGTGGCCGGAGGGACCGCAGCAAGCTATCAGCCGTTACCAGGAGGACTTCCGGACGCCGGGCAGGAATCCCTTGTGAGCCTGCTCGCGCAGGTTCACCCGGGACAGCCCGAAGGTACGCAGATACCCGCGCGGCCGGCCGTCCGTCTGGTCGCGGTTGCGGACGCGCGCGGCACAGGCGTCCCGCGGCTGCCTGCGCAACTCCCGCTGAGCGTCCAGCCGTTCGGCCTCGGTCGTGGAGGGACGCCGGATGATCTCCTTCAGTCCGGCGCGGCGCTGTGCGTAGCGGGCGACGGTCTCCTTGCGCCGCTCGTTCTTCGCGATCCTGCTCTTCTTCGCCATCAGACCTTCACCCCCCTGGCGCGGATCCGGGCCACGGCCGCCTCGACGCCGATGGTGTCCACGGTCCTGAGCGCCCTCGCGCTCAGCCGCAGCCGGACGTGCCGGCCTTCGCCGGGCAGCCAGTAACGCCTGGTCTGGATGTTCGGGTCGAAGCGGCGGGAGGTGCGCCGGTGGGAGCGGGAGATGCGGTTGCCGAAACCCGGCCGGGTGCCGGTCAGCATGCAGTGGGCGGACACGGGTGACGTACCTCTCCTCGACAGTGTTTGGTAATGGATTTCATTTTCAGTACCATAGCAGCATGGCACGCAACGAACTCCGCCCGGTCACCAGGCTCCGGTCCACCGCCGGGACCGGCTACACCTACGTGACCCGCAAGAACCGCCGTAACGACCCGGACCGCATGACCCTGCGCAAGTACGACCCGGTCGCCGGCCGCCACGTCGACTTCCGAGAGGAGCGCTGAGCCAACGCCATGCGCAAGGCAATCCACCCCGGCTACGGGCCCGTCGTGTTCCGGGACCGGGCCGCGAACCACGCCTTCCTCACCCGCTCGACCATGACGAGCGAGAAGACCGTCGAATGGGAGGACGGCCGGACCTACCCGGTCGTGGACGTCGAGATCTCCGACGTCAGCCACCCCTTCTGCACCGGCACCGCCCGCGTCCTGGACACGGCCGGCCGCGTGGAGCGCTTCGAGCGCCGGTACGGGAAACGGGGCACGGGGGCGAGCGCGGTGCGCACCGGTCCGGGAGACGGGGCGTGAGCCTGTCCGTGGCCGTCGTCGGCGGGCTGCACACCGAGGCCCGCAAGGCGGCCGTGGACCGGCTCCTCGCCGACGTGCCCGGCAGCGTCGTCCTCCACCACGACCTGGCGACGGCCATGGCCGGCACGGTGGTACGGACCGTCCGGGACCGCACCGGCATCCTCTTCGCCGGCGAGACGCCCCTGGTCAACGACTGTGCGTGCTGCGCCCTGCGCGAGGACCTGGTGCCGGAGCTGCGCCGCCTCGCCGACGACGGCACGACCCGGCTCGCGATCGTCGAGCTGTGGGACTCGGTCGAGCCCAGGGCGATGGCCGAGGTGATCACGGCCGGCGGCCTCACCGTCACCGGCGTGATCACCGCCGTGGACCCGGCACTGGTGCTGCCGTACCTGGCCAACGGCGACGACCTCGCCGAAGCCGGGCTCGCCGCGGCCGCCGCCGATCAGCGCACCGTCGCCGACACCTTCGCCCGGCAGCTGGAGTACGCCCCCGTCCTCGCCGTCGCCGACTCCCCTCGGGCCGACGACGAGGACCGCGAGCTGCTCGCGCAGCTCCATCCGACGGCCCGCCGGGTTCCGATCGGCCACGGCGGCCCGGCGGGCGCGCCCGCGTCCGCGCCCCCACCCGGCCCACCCGCGTCCGCACCGGGCGCACCCGCGTCCGCACGTGCATCCGCAGCGGCCTCCCCGCTGGCCCGGGCGGCCCTGGCGGGCTTCGATGCGGAGGCCGCCGCGGCCGCCCAGCACCCGGCCTGCGCCCTGCTGCCCGCCGAGGCCGACGGTCACGGCGTCTCCACCCTGGTCTGGAACCGGCGCCGCCCTTTCCACCCCGAGCGGCTGTACGCGGCGCTGGAGGACCTGACCTGCGGCGCGGCCCGCAGCCGGGGCCGGTTCTGGCTCGCCGACAAGCCCGATGTGCTGCTGCACTGGGACGCGGCCGGCGGTGCGCTGTGCGTCGAGAGCGCCGGCCCGTGGCTCGCCGCGCTGCCCGACGCGGCCTGGGAGATGGTCCCGCCGGTGCGCCGGGCCGCCGCCGCGCTGGACTGGCACCCCGAACACGGCGACTGCTGCAACCACCTCGTGTTCACCTCGCCCGGCCTCGACCGCTCCGGACTCGAACATCTCCTGGAGTCCTGTCTGCTCACCGACGCCGAGTACGCGGCCGGGCGCGACGCCTGGAAGAAGCTGCCGCCCGCCTTCGACACCCTGCTGGAGGTCTGATGCCTCGCAAGAGCGACCGCAAGAGCGACCGCAAGCCCGCCGGGAACCGCCCCAACCCGCTGGACCGGGCCGGGATCACCTACGTCGACTACAAGGACACCGGCCTGCTGCGGACGTTCCTTTCCGACCGCGGCAAGATCCGCAGCCGCCGGGTCACCCGGGTCACCGCGCAGCAGCAGCGGCTGCTGGCGCGGGCGGTCAAGAACGCACGGGAGATGGCCCTGCTGCCGTACGCGAGCAGGTGAGCGGCCATGGGTAGGCGATCCCCTACGGTTGACCCGTAGGGGATCGCCTACCTATTCTGCGGGCATGACCATCACGCACGCCTCATTCGTCACGCTTCCCGTCTCCGACCAGGACCGCGCGCTGCGCTTCTACACCGGGGTTCTGGGCCTGGAGGTCACCGCCGACCGGGACATGCCCCAGGGCCGCTGGCTCCAGGTGGCCCCCGCCGGCGCCCAGACCGTCTTCACCCTCTCGGGGCCGGGCATGGGGAGTTTCGAGCCCGGCTCCGCGCGGGGGATCATGTTGGTCACGACCGACGTCGACGCGGACTGCGCCCGGCTCGCCGCGGCCGGGATCCCCGTGCAGGGGCCGGACGAGCTCCCCTGGGGGCGGATGGCCTCCTTCGCGGACCCCGACGGCAACGGTCTGATGCTGCTGACGGAGAAGGAAGGCTTCTGAGCGCTCCATGAACGGGACGGGTACCGCCGCCGAGGACCGCGTCTTCGCCGCGCTCGCCAACGCCACGCGCAGGGAAGTGCTGCGGCTGCTGCGCGAGAGCGGACCGCAGTCCGTGCAGGGCCTGGCCGACCACTTCGACATGCGCCGCCCGAGCCTCTCGGAACACCTCAAGGTGCTCCGGGAGGCCGGCCTCGTCTCCGAGCGGCGCTCCGGCCGGCAGCGCATCTACCGCCTGGAGGCGGCCCCGCTCGCCGAGGTCCAGGACTGGCTCCATCCGTACGAGCGGTTCTGGCGGGACCGGCTGAAGGGTCTCGGCGATCTGCTCGACCGCATGCCCGACGATGACCACCCATGAGCACCGCACCGCCCGGCGACGCCGACGACGACCTCACCACGATCCGCGTCGACCAGTTCTTCCCCCATCCGCCCGCCAAGGTCTGGCGGGCCCTGACCGAGCCCGGACTGCTCGCCCGCTGGCAGATGCCCGGCGCCGAGGACTTCCGGCTGGAGGTCGGCCACCGGTACCGGATGACCTCGGTCCCGCGTCCCAACTCCGGCTTCTCCGGCGTCGTAGAAGTGCAGGTTCTCGCCTACGACACCGAGCGGATGCTGTCCCTCCGGTGGGCGGATGCCGATCCCGCCAATCTCGCGGACTGGACCATTACCTGGACCCTGGAACAGGAAGGGCGCGGTACGCGTCTCTTCCTAGTGCACGAAGGGTTCGACCCGGACGACCCGGCGCAGTCGATGGCGCGGAAGATCATGGGCGGGGGCTGGAGGGGGCATGTACTGCCGGCTCTGGGGCAGACGCTGGACCGGCTTCGGTAAAGCGGACGTCAAAGCGGTAACCGCAGGAACACCCCCCGTGCACGTGCATCTGCTCATGCATCCGCACATGAACGGGGTTATGATCCGGGTCAGTTGACTACAGCATCTATGGCCTCACCAGCCAGTGCACCACCGGGGAGCGACCTGTGGACCGCGACGTTGACGGCGTGTACGGGGGGTACGACGTGTACAACGGCATGGCTGCCACGCAGCTGGACGGAGTGGCCTGGCAGAAGAGCAGGCACAGCAACTCGCAGGGATCCTGCGTGGAGTTCGCGCGACTGCCCGGCGGGGACGTGGCCGTGCGCAACTCGCGCTTTCCCGACGGTCCCGCGCTGGTCTACACGCGCGCGGAGATCGAGGCCATGCTGCTCGGGGTCAAGGACGGCGAGTTCGATCACCTGGTGGTCGGCTGAAACGACTCACCGGCTCTGGCGCGACGCACCTGTCGCGGCGGGCCGGTGGCGGCCGGGCGGAGCCTCGGTGTACGCGCGTAGATCGGAAGAGGCGCGCGTAGACCGGGGTGTACGCGCGTAGAAACGAGGCGTCCGTCGGTGGGGTGCCCGGTCAGCCGGCCGGCTGGAGCCGGAACAGCGCCCAGACGACCTTGCCGTTGAGGGAGCCCGCGAGCGGGTGCCAGCCCCAGCTGTCGGCGAAGGAGTCGACCAGGAACAGGCCGCGGCCCGACTCGGCCGAGAAGTCGTCCGACTCGCGCGGGACGGGCGTCTCGTGGCTGGGGTCGCGCACCGCGCACACGAGTCTCTCGGTCCAGCGCATCAGATGCAGCCGCACCGAGGACTGATGTCCGGCGCACCCCGTGTCGGCCGGCAGTGCATGCCGCAGGGCGTTGGTGACGAGTTCGGAGACGACGAGACATATGTCGTCGAAACGGTCACTCGCGTCCCATCGGTCCAGCGTGTGGCGGGTGAAGTGCCGCGCCTCGCGCACGGCTTCGTAGCGGGCGGGCAGGGCGCAGGAGGCGGCATCGGACACGGCGGCGGGATCCAGCGGCGGAAGGCCCTGCCGTAACGGCTTGAGCATGGTCGATCCATTCGTTCCCATGCGAGGCACTCCCGGGAATTCGCGGTCGTTGCGATGCAGCGGTGGCGCGGCACCATGCTTTCGGATGCGAAGGGCAGATGCAAGGGCAGATGCACGTGCACGCGACCGAATTGAACCTGCCCGCCCCGCTTCTTGGCCATTTTTTCCGCCAAGTTGAAGCGGTTGCTGTCACAGGTCCTGACCTCTTGCTGCCCAAAACGGCTGACCTCTTTCCGTTTCCGTAACCGGACGAGTACTGCTCGAAGTGTTTTAGTGGCAGACTTCGGCCCCTGAAGACGGTTGGGGAGGCTGGCGAACGTGAGCGCGGGAGAGCCCGGATCGGTGGTGCGGCGCATGCTGCTCGGCTCGCAACTCAGGCGACTGCGTGAAACGCGGGGGATCACGCGGGAGGCGGCCGGGTACTCGATCCGCGCCTCCGAGTCGAAGATCAGCCGGATGGAGCTGGGCCGGGTGAGCTTCAAGACCAGGGACGTGGAGGACCTGCTGACGCTGTACGGCATCTCGGACGAGGCGGAGCGCGAGTCGCTGCTCTCCCTGGCCCGGGAGGCGAACGTCGCGGGCTGGTGGCACAGTTACACCGACGTGCTGCCCAGCTGGTTCCCCACCTATGTGGGCCTGGAGGGCGCGGCCTCCCTGATCCGGGTGTACGAGGTGCAGTTCGTGCACGGCCTGCTGCAGACCGAGGAGTACGCCCGCGCGGTGGTGCGGCGCGGCATGAAGGGCGCGAGCGCGGCCGACGTGGAGCGACGGGTCGCGCTGCGCCTGGAGCGGCAGAAGCACCTGCTCGACGAGAACGGGCCCGAGTTCCACATCGTCCTCGACGAGGCGGCCCTGCGCCGCCCCTATGGCGACCGTGACGTGATGCGCGGCCAGCTCCAGCATCTGATCGGGGTCTCCCAGCGCCCCAACGTGCGCCTGCAGATCATGCCGTTCGGCTTCGGCGGGCACTCCGGTGAGAGCGGCGCCTTCACCATCCTCAGCTTCCCCGAGTCGGACCTGTCCGACGTCGTCTACCTGGAGCAGCTGACCAGCGCGCTCTATCTGGACAAGCGCGAGGACGTCACCCAGTACGAGCAGGCGCTCAAGGAGCTCCAGCAGGACAGCCCCGGTCCGGACGAGAGCCGGGACCTGCTGCGCGGGCTCCTGCAGCTGTCTTGACCTCACAACTCACGGGAAACACAAGTACGATGACGTGTGATCAGACCGTGTAGTCGACCGGGTGTCTGTCTGGCTGCTACCCAGCAGCGGGGGATCGAGGGAACACATGCCGTCCTGCTTCACCGACCTGGCCCAGCAGTACATCGACGGCGAGTGGCGCCAGGGGACCGGTTCCTGGGACATCATCGACTTCAACCCGTACGACGGCGAGAAGCTGGCCTCGATCACCATAGCCACCGTCGACGAGGTCGATGACGCCTACAGAGCGGCCGCCCGTGCCCAGCCCGACTGGGCCGAGACCAACCCGTACACCCGCCGTGTGTTCTTCGAGAGGGTCCTGCGCCTGGTCGAGGAACGCGAGCAAGAGATCACCGAGATGATCATCGCGGAGCTGGGCGGCACGCTCATGAAGGCCCGCTTCGAGATCCATCTCGCCAAGGAGTTCCTGCGCGAGGCGGCCCAGTTGGCGCTGCGCTGCGAGGGCCGTTTCCTGCCCTCGCCGATCGACGGCAAGGAGAACCGCCTCTACCGGCTCCCGGTGGGCGTGGTCGGTGTCATCAGCCCCTTCAACTTCCCTTTCCTTCTGTCGATCAAGCCGGTCGCCGCCGCCCTCGCCCTGGGCAACGCCGTCGTCCTCAAGCCCCACCAGGACACCCCGATCACCGGCGGCACGCTGATCGCCAAGCTCTTCGAGGACGCGGGCCTGGCGCCCGGCCTGCTCAACGTCGTACTGACCGACATAGCCGAGATAGGCGACGCGTTCATCGAGCACCCGGTCCCGAAGGTCATCTCCTTCACCGGTTCCGACAAGGTCGGCCGGCACATCGCGACCGTGTGCGCCGCGCAGCTCAAGCGCTCGGTGCTGGAACTGGGCGGCAACAGCGCGCTGGTGGTCCTGGACGACGCCGACATCGACTACGCGGTCGACGCGGCCGTCTTCAGCCGTTACGTCGACCAGGGCCAGGTCTGCATGGCCGCCAACCGGGTCCTCGTGGACCGGTCGGTGACCGAGGAGTTCACCAAGAAGTTCGTCGCCAAGGTCAGGACGCTGAAGACGGGCGACCCGAGGGACCCGCAGACGGCGATCGGTCCGGTCATCAACTCCCTCCAGGCGAACGCCATCTCGGCGGCGATCGACCAGGCGGTCGCCGAGGGCGCCACCGTGCTCGTCCGGGGTGGGACGAACGACAACCTGGTGGAGCCCTCCGTCCTCACCGACGTGCCGTCCGGCTCCTCCCTCCTGCACAAGGAGATCTTCGGCCCGGTCGCCCTGCTCGTGCCGTTCGACGGCGAGGAGGACGCGGTCCGCATCGTCAACGACACCCCCTACGGCCTCAGCGGCGCCGTGCACACGGCGGACGTCGAGCGCGGAGTGGCCTTCGCCAAGCGGATCGACACGGGCATGTTCCATGTGAACGACGGCACCGTCCACGACGAGCCGCTGGTCCCGTTCGGCGGCGAGAAGAACTCCGGGATCGGCCGGCTGAACGGCGAGACCACCCTGGACGCCTTCACCACGCTGAAGTGGATCTCGGTGCAGCACCGGCGCAGCGAGTTCCCCTTCTGAGTCGCCCTCCGCCGCGGACGGAGGCCGACCGTGCGTGCTCGCGCCGTCGTCGCCGCTGCGGGCCGGTGGCCCTGGAGCGGGCGGGCCGGCGCCCGGCCATAACCTGGACCGTATGTCAGCGATCCGTCTTCTCGTGCTGGGCGCGGTCCGCCAGCACGGGCGGGCCCACGGCTACCAGGTGCGCAACGACCTGGAGTACTGGGGCGCGCACGAGTGGTCCAACGCCAAGCCGGGCTCCATCTACCACGCCCTGAAGCAGATGGAGAAGCAGGAGCTGCTGCACGCGCACGAGATCGCGCCGTCCACCGCCGGGGGGCCGCCGCGCACCGAGTACGAGATCACGGACCGGGGCGAGGAGGAGTTCTTCCGGCTGCTGCGCCGGTCGCTGGTCTCCTACGACCAGAAGATGGACATCCAGTCGGCGGCCATCGGCTTCCTGGTCGAGCTGGAGCGGGCCGAGGCGCTGGACCTGCTCAGGGAACGGATCCGGCGGATCGAGGAGTGGCGGGCCTCCGTCACCGGGCACTACCTCCCCGAGGACGGCCCCGAACGGCTCGGCCACATCGGCGAGATCATGAACCTCTGGGTCCACACGGCCGACTCCGACGCGGCCTGGACCCGGGGGCTGATCGCCCGCCTGGAGGCCGGCGCCTACACGTTCGCCGGCGAGGGCGAACCGTTCGTCGGCGTCCTCGGGGAGGGCCAGGAGAACCCGTACGCGACGGGGGAGCGGCACCCGCAGGACGACCGCTGACGCGGTGGGCGCTCCGCCGATCCCCTCCCGGCGGAGACCGCTGAGCGCGCCCGGACGGTTGAGAACGCCCGGCGGACCTGGGCCGAAAGCGCGCGGCCCAGGTCCGCCGGCGGACCGGGCAGGATCCGGCAGGCCCTAGTGATGGAAGCCGGTGGCCGCCTGCTTGTCCCGGGTCAGCGGATGCGGCTGCCGGCGCAGGTCGGGCAGCAGCCGGGTCAGGTCCTCGACGAAGAGGTCGGCCAGGTCGTGCGAGAAGCCGTTGCGGCAGACCACCCGCACCACGGACAGGTCCTCGCGGTTCGGCGGGAAGGTGTACGCGGGCACCAGCCAGCCGCTCTCGCGCAGCCGCCGGGAGATGTCGAAGACGTCGTACGACGTCACGTCCGGGGCGGTGGTGAAGGCGAAGACCGGCAGCTGGTCGCCTTGGGTCAGCAGCCGGAAGTCGCCGAGCGCCTCGATCCGCTCGGCGAGCGCGGTCGCCACGTCCCGTGTCGACTGCTGCACCGCGCGGTAGCCCTCGCGGCCCAGCCGCAGGAACGTGTAGTACTGCGCGACCACTTGGGCGCCCGGGCGGGAGAAGTTGAGCGCGAAGGTCGGCATGTCACCGCCCAGGTAGTTGACCCGGAAGACCAGCTCCTCGGGCAGCGCCTCCTTGTCCCGCCACAGTGCCCAGCCCACACCCGGGTAGACCAGGCCGTACTTGTGTCCCGAGGTGTTGATCGAGACCACGCGCGGCAGCCGGAAGTCCCACACCAGGTCCTCGTCCAGGAAGGGCGCCACCATGCCTCCGGAGGCGCCGTCCACGTGCACGGGGATGTCGAGACCGGTGCGTTCCTGGACGGCGTCCAGGGCCGCGCACAGCTGCGCGACCGGCTCGTAGGACCCGTCGAAGGTCGAGCCGAGGATGCCGACGACCCCGATGGTGTTCTCGTCGCACAGCTCGGCCGCCGCCTGCGGATCCAGGTGGTACCGGTCGCCCTCCATGGGCACCAGCCGGGCCTCCACCTCCCAGAAGTTGCAGAACTTCTCCCAGCAGACCTGGACGTTGACGCCCATGACCAGATTGGGCCGCGCCCCCGGGTAACGGTCGGCGTTGCGCTGCGCCCAGCGCCGCTTCAGGGCCATCCCGGCGAGCATGCACGCCTCGCTGGACCCCGTCGTCGAACAGCCCACGGCGGCCGACGGGTCCGGCGCGTTCCACAGGTCGGCGAGCATCGCCACACAGCGCCGTTCCAGCTCGGCCGTGCGCGGGTACTCGTCCTTGTCGATCATGTTCTTGTCGCGGCACTCCGCCATCAGCACCCCGGCCTGCGGCTCCATCCAGGTGGTGACGAAGGTCGCCAGGTTCAGCCGGGAGTTGCCGTCCAGCATCAGCTCGTCGTGCACCAGCTGGTACGCCGTGGTCGGGGGCAGCGGAGCGTCCGGGAGCCGGTGGGTGGGCGGGGCCTCGGTCATCTCGACGACCGGGTTCGCCTCCCCGAAGAAGGGGTTGACCGACATCGGCCGTTCATCGCGTTTGTCGGGACCTTTGTGCAGAGCCATGCGCATGTACCTCCAGACGGGGGAGCGAGGGTCAGCGGACCGGGGTGCCGTCCCTTTGCAGCTGCATCTGCGGGCGCCCCGTCACCAGCAGCCAGGCCGGCAGCGAGGCGATGCACAGCAGCGCGAGGATGGCGGGCGAGGCGACCAGGACGGCGGCGGTGAACAGGCTCACCCAGCCCTGCCGGGTGATGGCCAGGAGCATGCCCAGCACGCCCGTGGCCACGCCCAGCGCAGGCTGCACGGCCGGAACGAGCGCATGGGCGCACAGACCCAGGGCAGTGCCCACGAACACGGCCGGGAAGATGCGCCCGCCGCGGAAGCCGCAGGACGCGGCGACCACCAGGGCGGCCAGCTTCACCACCGTCATCGTGGCGAACTGTCCCGCCGACCAGCCCTCCGGATCGCGTGCCAGCTCCCCGACCTCCGACAGCCCCTTGAAGAGCGTCAGCTGGCCGCCCAGGGCCGCCAGGGCCCCCAGGACGACCCCGCCGGCCGGAAGCATCAGCATCGGGTGCCGCAGCCGCGCGAAAGCCGCGTGGACGTACGGGAAGGCGTACACGGCGCACAGGCCGAGCACCGCGGCCCCCGAGGCGATCGTCAGGGCGGCCAGGAGATCCTTCCCGTGGGGGTGGCCGAGGGGCGGCAGGTCCAGGTCGAAGGTCGGATGGGACACCAGGCTGGTCGTCATCGCCCCGCACGCGGCGGCGGTCAGCGGCGCGAACAGGTTGTCCCACAGCAGCCCCTGCATCGGCCGGCCGGCCATCGCCTCGGAGATGACCAGCGCCGCCGCCACCGGTGTGCCGAACAGCGCCCCGAGCGTCGCCGACTCGGCCAGCACCGGCCACAGGCTGCCGGGCGTGCGGGGCAGGAAGCGCCCGCCGAGCCAGGCCGCCAGGGAGATGTTCACGGCGATGATCGGGTTCTCCGGGCCGAGGCTCGGGCCGCCGGCCAGCATCAGCCCGGTGGCCAGCACCAGACCCGGCAGCACGAACGGCGCCATGACGGGCGCGTTCAGACTCAGGGTGGCCGGGTCGGGCCCGGCATGTCCGGGTGCCTTCCACACCACCAGCCCGACCGCGAAACCCGTCGCGATCAGCATCACGAACATCCACAGCACGGAGTAGCGGCCCACGCCCAGCGCGTCCGGCAGCGGCCCCCACAGCACGTGCTGGAGCTGCTCCGCCGCCGTGCTCACCCCGACGAAGAGCAGGCTGGAGGCGACCCCCACGAGAGCGGCGGGCAGGATGAACGGCAGCAGGGCCCGGGCCGGGGTCGCCGGACCGGTCCTGGGAGCCTGCTGCGCGCTGTCCTGGGCCACGGGCTCACCATAAGCGGACAAAAGATGTCGAACATCCCGAAGTGAATCGGCTTGCACCTCACGTGGCGTGAGGCCCCAGCGTGGAGGAAGTACCGACCACACCGACCACAAGGAGCGGAAGAGTGAGCTACTCCGTGGGACAGGTCGCGGGGTTCGCCGGGGTCACGGTGCGCACCCTGCACCACTACGACGAGATCGGCCTGCTCGTGCCCAGCGAGCGCACCCACGCCGGCCACCGGCGCTACGGGGACGCCGACCTCGACCGGCTCCAGCAGATCCTGTTCTACCGGGAGCTCGGTTTCCCGCTCGACGAGGTCGCGGCCCTGCTCGACGACCCGGAGGCGGACCCGCGCGTCCACCTGCGCCGCCAGCACGAACTGCTGACCGCCCGGATCGACAAGCTGCAGAAGATGGCCGTGGCCGTGGAGCACGCCATGGAGGCACGCACGATGGGAATCAACCTCACGCCCGAGGAGCGGTTCGAGGTCTTCGGGGACAACGACCCCGAGGAGTACGCCGAGGAGACCGAGCAGCGCTGGGGCGGCACCGAGGCCTACGCGGAGTCGCAGCGCCGCGCCGCCCGCTACACCAAGGACGACTGGAAGCGCATGCAGGCCGAGAGCAACGCCTGGAACGAGCGCTACAAGGCCGTGATGGCCGCCGGGGAGCCGCCCACCGGAGAGGCGGCCATGGACCTGGCCGAGGAGCACCGGCTGCACATCGGCAAGTGGTTCTACGAGTGCCCGCACGTCATGCACCGCTGCCTGGGCGCGATGTATGTCGCCGACGAGCGCTTCAAGGCGTTCTACGACTCCGTGCGGCCCGGGCTCGCCGGTCACCTGGCCGAGGCGATCGCCGCGAACGCCGACCGGCGCGAGGCGTGATCCCCCGGCCCGGGAGCAGCCCTACTCCCGGGCCAGGACCACGGCCGTGCCGTACGCGCACACCTCGGTGCCCACGTCCGCGGCCTCCGTCACGTCGAACCGGAACGCCAGCACTCCATTGGCCCCACGCGCGCGTGCCTGCTCCACCAGCCGCTCCATGGCCTGGTTGCGGGTCTGCACGAGGGTCTTGGTGAGTCCCTTCAGCTCGCCGCCGATCATCGACTTCAGCCCGGCCCCGATCTGACTGCCGAGGTGCCGTGAACGGACGGTGAGGCCGAACACCTCACCGATCACCTCCTGCACCCGGTGGCCGGGCACGTCGTTCGTCGTCACGACCAGTACGTCCGGCCGGGGCCCCTGGCCGCCGCCGTAGTCATCGAGTCCCATGGCTCACAGCTTTGCCCCGGTTGCCCCACAGTGCATCCTGGAGTCACCGGTGGAACCTGGGACGGTCACGTCGCGTTGATAGCTTTGTGCGCCGCACAAGGACGCCGTAGCCGCCTTCATCCCCTCAGGAGCCCGGACCCGTGATGACACTCGCCCTCGGCCCGAGCTGGCTGGATCCCAACTATCTGCTCGACACCTACAGCATCTGGGGCCTGCTGCTCATCGTCTTCGCGGAGTCCGGTCTGCTCATAGGCTTCTTCCTGCCGGGCGACTCGCTGCTGTTCACCTGCGGTCTGCTGATCACGTCGCACCAGCTCGACTTCCCGCTGTGGGGTGCGATCGCCCTGATCTGCCTCGCCGCGGTCCTCGGCGACCAGGCGGGCTACATGTTCGGCAAGAAGGTCGGACCGTCCCTGTTCAACCGCCCGGACTCGCGCCTGTTCAAGCAGGAGAACGTCACCAAGGCGCACGAGTTCTTCGAGAAGTACGGCCCGAAGTCCCTGGTCCTGGCCCGCTTCGTGCCCATCGTGCGGACGTTCACGCCGATCATCGCCGGCGTCAGCGGCATGAAGTACCGCTCGTTCGTGACCTTCAACGTCATCGGCGGCGTCCTGTGGGGGGCGGGCGTCACCCTGCTCGGCTCCTGGCTCGGCAACATCGGCTTCGTCAAGAACAACATCGAGGCGATCCTCATCCTGATCGTCCTCGTGTCCGTGGTCCCGATCGCGATCGAGTTCCTCCGCGCGCGCGGCAAGGACAAGCAGGCGGCCGCCGCGCAGCCCGAGCCGCGGCCCGCCGTCCAGCAGCCCGCCGCCCAGCACCTCGGCGGGTACCAGCAGCAGCCGGCCATGGACGACGCGACGACCCGCCTGCGCCGCATCGAGCCGGAGCAGCCCTACGAGCAGCCCTACGAGCAGCCCTTTGAGCAGCAGTACCAGCAGCAGCCCCAGCCGCAGGATCAGCAGCACTGGAACCGGGGCGGCCAGGGCGGCCAGGGCAACCAGGGTTACGACGACCAGTACTACGACCAGCAGCAGTACCCGCAGCCGTACCCGCAGCAGCAGTACGACCAGCAGCAGTACGACCAGCATCAGTACGGCCAGAACCAGTACCCGCAGTCGCAGTACGACCACCAGAACCAGAACCAGAACCAGTACCCGTACGACTCCCGCAACCACTGAAGGGGCGCGGGGCCGTATCGGTATGCGGCTCCGCCGCGTGGGCGCGAAGTCACCCGCACCCGCACCCGCCGGTGGCGGAGGCCTCCCGGGATCCCAGGGTTCTCAGGGGTTCCCAGGCGCCTAGAACCCCCGGGTCCGCTTGGCGGCCCGCCGCTTGCCGGCGGAGCCGACCCGCAGGGTCAGCCTGGAGATCTCCGACCCGAGGTTGACCCCGATGGCGATCGCCATGGCCAGGGACGCGGCCTTCGCCAGGGACACCAGCCCCTTGTCCACCTCGTTCTGGGCCATGGACAGCAGCCCGAAGTACGTCGCCGAACCGGGCAGCAACGGCCCGATCGCGGCCGTCGTGTACGGCAGCGCCGACGCGAACCGGTAGCGCGACAGCAGCTGCCCGAACAGCCCCACCAGCCCCGCCGCCGCGGCCGTGGAGGCCACCGGTGAGATGCCGCCCGCGTAGTGCATCGCGCCGTACACGCACCACGCGACACCCCCGTTGAGGGTCACCGCCAGCACGGTGGACCGTTCCTGCTGGAGCAGCACGGCGAACGTCAGCGACAGCAGCATGGACGCGGCGATCTGGATCAGCGGCCGCTCGGAGAGGGTCAGTGCCGCGTCCGGGTTCAGCTTGCCGCCGACCTTCACGCCGAAGTACAGGACGACCAGCACCCCGATGACGATGCCGACGAAGAAGTACATGACTTCCAGCAGGCGCGCGGCGGCGGTGATGTAGAAGCCGGTCAGCCCGTCCTGCACCCCCGCCACCAGCGCCCGCCCGGGCAGCAGTGCGAACAGACCACCGGTGACGACCGCGGACGCCGCCACGTCGACATGGGCCAGCGCGAACGCCACACCGATCGCCGCGGGCGGCATCGCGGCGATCGTGAACTGGTAGAACTCCGGCAGCCCGCGCCCCGCGCACAGCCACGCCAGCCGGTCGCCGAGCATCGCGCCCAGCGCCGCCGCGACGAACACGATCAGGTCACCGCCGACCAGCATGGAGGCCGCGCCCGCGAGCAGCCCGCTCGCCAGGGTCAGCGCCCAGCCGGGGTAGGGGTGCCGGTTGCGGCGGATCTCCGCCAGGCGCCGGTAGGCCTCCTCCAGGGAGACATGCGTCTCCGGGTCGGTCAGGTCGTCGACCAGCCGGAACACGGCCGCCAGGCGCGTGTAGTCCGTGCCCCGCCGCCGTACCGTGCGCGAGGCCGTCACCGGGTCCTCCACCAGGGACGGCTGGTGGGAGATCGACAGCAGGGTGAAGGTGACGTTGGGCTCGCAGCGGTCCAGGCCGTAGGACCGGCACACCGCGAACATCGCGGCCTCCACGTCCTCGGCCCCCTCGCCGCCGGCCAGCAGCAGCTCGCCGATACGCAGGGTCAGGTCGAGCACGCGCGGGACCGCCGGGCCCTCCTCCTCGGCCCGCTGCACGAGCTCGGGCGCCGGCCGATCGGTCACCGGCATGCGCAGCATCGTGCGCATCCGGTCCTGCCAGGGCGCGTCCTTGATCAGGCTGACCACCGGCATGCCGGCCGCCGGGGTGAACGCGGGCGGGGCGTCCTCGGTGCTGTAGGTGCTCGGCAGGCTGAACGCCGACCCCTCCGGCTCCGCACCCGGCGGATGCAGCGCCTCCAGGCCCTTCGGCACGGCGAACTCGGACGTGGTCTCCGGCTCACCGCTGCCCTTGGGGACCTCGAGGCCCTTCGGAATCGCGAACTCGGACGTGATCTCCGGGTCGTACCGCGCCTCGTCCGACCGGGGCTTGCGGTCCTCCGCCTCCGTCACCTCGCACCGCTCCCTGAACGACACCTTCCGTAAGCCTCAGTATGCGCATGGGCACGCAAACGGGCCGCACGCGTGCGCGTGCGGCCCGTGGAACCGGGGAGGTCAGTGACCGCCCTGCTCCTTGAAGCGCTTGTAGGACCGCTCGATCTCCAGCTCGGCGTCCGTGCGGCCCACCCAGTTGGCACCCTCGACCGACTTGCCGGGCTCCAGGTCCTTGTAGACCTCGAAGAAGTGCTGGATCTCCAGGCGGTCGAACTCCGACACGTGGTGGATGTCGCGCAGGTGCTCCACACGCGGGTCGGTGGACGGAACGCACAGCAGCTTGTCGTCGCCGCCCGCCTCGTCCGTCATCCGGAACATGCCGATCGCACGGCACTTGATCAGGCAGCCCGGGAAGGTCGGCTCGTCCAGGATGACCAGCGCGTCCAGCGGGTCGCCGTCCTCGCCGAGAGTGTTCTCGACGAAGCCGTAGTCGGCCGGGTAGGCGGTCGAGGTGAAGAGGCGACGGTCCAGCCGGATCCGACCGGTCTCGTGGTCCACCTCGTACTTGTTCCGCGAACCCTTCGGGATCTCGATCGTGACGTCGAACTCCACCGGTGGCTCCTCCATGATCAGCACATAGTTCTGGTGATTAAGTGTCCCTCACGCAGGTGTGTGATCGCGAAAGGGGCTGGTGGTCGTGCCAGAGCTGAGGCCTTGGCGAGCCGCGGGACCGCAGGTGGAGCGGATCGCGAACGCCGTACGACCGCGTCTGGCACGCGCCGCGACGGCCGCGAAACCGCGGGTCGTGCGGCTGACGCGGGTGGTTCGGCCCGGTCTCGTCCGGATTGCGCACCTCCCCCGTCCGCGGGCCGTCAAGTCCTGGCGGTACACCGCGGGCGCCGCCACCGCGGGGCTGGCACTGGCCGCCGGTGTGGTGACCGCTGCCGGCCCCTGGGACGCCAACGGTCAGCGTACGGCCGAGCGGGACCGGGCCGCCGCTCTGGAGCGGTCAGGTGGCGCAGATCACGGCGCCCCGGGGGCGTCGGCGGGTGACCCGGTCCCGGCGCCGAGCGCCGCGCCCGTCCTGGCCGGCCTGGGCGGCACCGCGGGCACCGTCAGCACCAAGAAGGCCCCGCCCACCGCAAAGGCCGTCACGGACGTCCTGGGGCCGCTCCTGGGCGTCCCCGCGCTCGGCGGCAGCCACACCGCCGCCGTGGTGGACGTCACCACCGGCCGGCGGCTCTACGGCAGCGGCGCCGGCAAAGGCCTCACGCCCGCTTCCACCACCAAGATCGCCACCGCCGTCGCCGCGCTGTCCGCCCTCGGCCCCGACCACCGCTTCACCACCCGCACCGCCCTCGACGCCGACACCGGGGAACTGGTCGTGGTCGGCGGCGGCGACCCGACCCTCACCGCCCACGCGGACCCGGGAGGCTGGGCGAGCCTGCGCACCCTGGCGGCCGACACCGCCGCCGCGCTCAGGAAGCGCAACATCGACAAGGTCACGCTCTCCTACGACACCACGCTCTACTCCGGCCCCGCACTGCACCGCATCGGCGTCAACGAGAACCTCGCCCCCGTCAGCGCCCTCACCGTCGACGAGGGCCGCACCGACGCCTCCGTCAGCGGGCCGGTGCTCCGGGTGTCCGACCCGGCGGCGGACGCGGCCGGCAAGTTCGCCGGCTTCCTGCGGGACGCCGGAATCCGGACCACCTCTCCGGGCCTCTCCAAGGCGACCGGCCGCGCCACGACCCTCGCCACTGTCGCCTCGCCCCCGCTGTCCAGCCTGGTCGAGCGGATGCTGACCAACAGCGACAACGACATCGCGGAGGCCCTGGCCCGCCACACCGCCCTCGCGAGCGGCGAACCGGCCGACTTCGGCGGCGGCGCCAAGGCCATCGCCCTGCAGCTCGGAAAGCTCGGCCTGCCGATGTCCGGCGCCTCCTTCCACGACGGCAGCGGCCTCGACCGCGAGGACCGGCTCACCGCCGACCTCCTGAGCGCGCTGCTGGTCAAGGCCGGCGACCCGGCCCGCCCCGGCCTGCGCCCGGTCCTCACGGGCCTTCCCGTCGCAGGCTTCACCGGCACCCTGACCAGGCGCTACACCGACGGCGCGGCAGGAGTCGTACGAGCGAAGACGGGCACGCTCACGGGCGTGAACACCCTGGCCGGCACGGTCGTGGACCAGGACGGCCACCTCCTGGTCTTCGCGTTCCTGGCCTCCGGCACGACCAACGCCCTTGAGGCCCAGGCGGCGTTGGACCGGACGGCGACGGCACTGGCGGGCTGCGGATGCCGGTAGGACCTGTACAGGACCTCCCCGGCCGGTCCTCCCGGTCGTGCCGGTCCTGCCGGTCCTGCCAGTCCTGCCAGTCCTCCCGGTTCTCCTGGTTCTCCTGGCTCTTCTGGTCCTTCCGGTGCTCCTTGCCCCTCCGGTCCTCCCGGCGCGGGGAGCCGCTTCGTGGCACCGCCCGAACGCCACGGCCTGCCCGGAGCGGGAGCGCTCACGTACGGTTGACGCATGACGAGCTTCGGTGGCACCGCATCTTCCGGGATGGTCGACTGGAACCTCGCGGTGGCAACCGCGACACGGCTCGTACGACCGGGCCCCGACGTCAGCCGCGACGAGGCCAGAGCCGTCGTCGCGGAGCTGCGCCGGCACGCGAAGTCCTCGGAGGAGCACGTCCGGGGCTTCACTCGTATGGGCACGGAGGACGCCCATGACACCCCCGTCCTCGTCGTCGACCGCCCCGGCTGGGTCAGGGCGAACGTCGCCGGCTTCCGGGAGATCCTCAAGCCCCTCCTCGACAAGATGCAGGAACGACGCGGCAGCGGCCCCGGCAACGCCGTCCTCGGCGCCGTCGGCGGCAAGGTCACCGGCGTCGAACTCGGCATGCTGCTGTCCTTCCTCTCCTC
This sequence comes from Streptomyces sp. NPDC107581, assembly GCF_055657175.1. Taxonomy (NCBI): domain Bacteria; kingdom Bacillati; phylum Actinomycetota; class Actinomycetes; order Kitasatosporales; family Streptomycetaceae; genus Streptomyces; species Streptomyces sp. NPDC107581. Next base: position 69,512 of record NZ_JBVKBH010000001.1, on the reverse strand, counting down.
CCGCGTCCTCGGCCAGTACGAGACCTTCGCCCCCGCCACCCGCGACCTCCCGGCAGGCGGCCCCCCGGGCTCGCCCAACGGCGGCGGCCGCCTCCTGCTCGTCGCGCCCAACATCGTCCACGTGGAGCGCGAACTCGACGTCGAGCCCCACGACTTCAGGCTCTGGGTGTGCCTGCACGAGGAGACCCACCGCACGCAGTTCACCGCCGTGCCCTGGCTCCGTGCCCATCTCGAGGGCGAAATCCAGTCGTTCTTGGCGGAGACCGACGTCGACCCCATGACCGTGCTCGAACGGGTCCGCGAAGCCGCCCAGTCCCTCGCCGGCGGCCGCCCCGAGGGCGAGGAGGACGACGGCGGACGCTCCTTCGTGGAACTCGTCCAGACCCCGGTCCAGCGCGAGATCCTCGGCCGCCTCACCGCGGTCATGTCCCTGCTGGAGGGGCACGCCGACTTCGTCATGGACGGAGTCGGCCCGGACGTCGTGCCGAGCGTCGCCGAGATCCGCGAGAAGTTCCAGCAGCGTCGGGCCAAGGGCGCCTCCCGGCTCGACATCGCCCTGCGCAAACTGCTCGGCCTGGACGCCAAGCTCAGGCAGTACCGGGACGGCGAACGCTTCGTGCGCGCCGTCGTCGACGAGGTCGGCATGGACGGCTTCAACCGCGTGTGGACGTCCCCCAACACCCTGCCCACCAAGGCCGAGATCGCCAAACCGGCGGACTGGGTCGCACGGGTGCATCGCAAGCCCGAGTCGTGAACCCCGTGGGGAAGTCGTGAAACGAATCCGGCCGACGGCAGGCGAACGCCCCTCCAATCACCCGTCCGAGGGACCGTGAGCCATGGGTAGGCGTGCAATGCTCGGGGAACGGCCCGCTTCTGTCACCATCTACACACTCTGAGTGACCGACGTCGGGCTCACCCCCCGAAAACTTCATGAAGGGAACCGGACATGGGTCCCCATCCTGCGGTCGCGGCGATACGCCTGGCGGTCCGCCGCGTCCTCCACGACATCCTCACCGACCACAGCCGCAGCCCCGAGGCGGCGACAGCAGTCGCGGCAGCCGCCGGAGCGGCCCGCGAACCCCGCCGCCACGAGCGCCCGCCGTCCCCCCTCGTGCTCGTCGCGTGCTCCGGCGGCGCCGACTCCATGGCGCTCGCCTCGGCCCTCGCCTTCGAGGCCCCCAAACTCGGCATCCGCGCCGGCGGCATCACCGTGGACCACGGCCTCCAGCCCGGCTCCGACCTCCGGGCCGACGAAGTCGTCCTCAGGCTGCGCGAACTCGGCCTCCAGCCCGTCGAGTCCATCGCCGTGACCGTCGGCCGCGACGGCGGCCCCGAGGCCGCCGCCCGGGACGCCCGCTACGCCGCCCTCGACGACGCTGCCGAACGCCACGGCGCCACCGCGATCCTGCTCGGCCACACGCGCGACGACCAGGCCGAAACCGTCCTGCTCGGCCTCGCCCGCGGCTCCGGGATCCGCTCCCTGTCCGGCATGGCCGCGGTCTCGGGGGCCGGCGGCCGTTACCGGCGCCCCTTCCTGCACCTCGACCGGCAGACCGCCCGCAAGGCCTGCATGGTCCAGTCCCTGCCCGTCTGGGACGACCCGCACAACGCCGACCCCGCCTACACCCGCTCCCGGCTTCGGCACGAGGGTCTGCCCGCCCTCGAAAAGGCCCTCGGCAAAGGCGTCGTGGAGGCCCTCGCCCGCACCGCCCAGCTCTCCCGTGACGACGCCGACGCCCTCGACACCTGGGCCAGCCAGGCCGAGGCCTCGGTACGCGACGCCACCGGCCTGCTGGAGTGCGCCAAGCTCTACGCCCTCCCGCCCGCCGTACGCCGCCGCATCCTGCGCCGCGCGGCCATCGAGGCCGGTGCCCCCGCCGGGTCCCTCTTCGCCCGCCACATCGAGGAAGTCGACCGGCTGATCACCGGCTGGCGCGGCCAGGGGGCCATCAATCTCCCCGGCAAAGTCGTCGCGCAGCGCCAGGGTGGCAGACTGGTGATTCGGCAAGGCTGAATCCCGACCTCCCGGAGCGAGCTCCGGTGGCGGCCGGGCAGCCGGTCGCCGTAAGTGCGGCCGTAAGTGCGGGACGACCGAAAGTGATGCGGGTGGACGCGAAAGACATGGGTGCCGACCTCCAGCAGGTGCTCATCACCAAGGAAGAGATCGACGCGAAGCTGGCCGAGCTGGCCGCGAAGATCGACGCGGAGTACGCGGGCAAGGACCTGCTCATCGTCGGCGTGCTCAAGGGCGCCGTGATGGTCATGGCCGACCTCGCCCGGGCGCTGTCCACCCCCCTCACCATGGACTGGATGGCCGTGTCCTCCTACGGCGCGGGCACCCAGTCCTCCGGTGTCGTGCGGATCCTCAAGGACCTCGACACCGACATCAAGGGCAGGCACGTCCTGATCGTCGAGGACATCATCGACTCGGGCCTCACCCTGTCCTGGCTGATCAACAACCTCGGCTCCCGCGAGCCCGCCTCCCTGAAGGTGTGCACGCTGCTGCGCAAGCCGGACGCCGCCAAGGTCGCCATCGACGTGGAATGGGTCGGCTTCGACATCCCGAACGAGTTCGTCGTCGGCTACGGCCTCGACTACGCCGAGAAGTACCGCAACCTGCCGTTCGTCGGTACGCTCGCGCCTCACGTCTACGGCGGCTGACCGGGCGGCTGAGCCAACCGGGCCAGCTCTCGTAGGACGATCGGGAACCCCAGCGGGTTTCGCGCCGTTGGAGCATGCAGAGACGGGAACGACGGCCGTCCAAGCCACTCCGTGCGGCTTCGGGCAACAATGCTGGGGTACCGTCAGAAGAACTGTCTTATCAAACTCACTATGGCAGGAGGGACGGGGCGACACCGCTCCGTATGGATGGACGTGAAGCGATACTTCCGTGGGCCGGTCATGTGGATCGTGCTGGCCGTCCTTGCCGTGGTCGTGTTGATGCAGGTCGTCGGCTCGTCCGGCGGCTACAAGACGGTGGACACCGGCCAGGTCGTGGCGGCGATCAACGAGAACAAGGTCCAGTCGGCCAAGCTCACCACCGGTGACGAGCAGACCGTCAAGGTCACGCTCAAGGACGGTCAGAAGGTCGACGGCAGCTCGAAGATCCAGGCGAGCTACATCGGCGACCAGGGCGTGACCATTGCCGCCACGCTGCAGACCAAATACCAGGACAAGCAGATTCCGGACGGCTACACGGTTTCGCCGTCCAAGCAGAACCCGTTCGTCGGCGTCCTGCTCTCCCTGCTGCCCTTCGTCCTGATCGTGGTCGTCTTCCTGTTCCTGATGAATCAGATGCAGGGCGGCGGCTCCAGGGTCATGAACTTCGGGAAGTCCAAGGCCAAGCTCATCACCAAGGACACCCCGAAGACGACCTTCTCCGACGTAGCGGGCTGCGACGAGGCCGTCGAGGAACTCCACGAGATCAAGGAGTTCCTCCAGGAGCCGGCCAAGTTCCAGGCCGTCGGCGCCAAGATCCCCAAGGGCGTGCTGCTCTACGGCCGCCCCGGTACGGGCAAGACCCTCCTCGCCCGCGCGGTCGCAGGCGAAGCGGGTGTCCCGTTCTACTCGATCTCCGGTTCCGACTTCGTCGAGATGTTCGTCGGCGTCGGTGCCTCCCGTGTCCGTGACCTGTTCGAGCAGGCGAAGGCGAACGCCCCGGCGATCGTCTTCGTCGACGAGATCGACGCGGTCGGCCGCCACCGCGGCGCCGGCCTCGGCGGTGGTCACGACGAGCGCGAGCAGACCCTGAACCAACTGCTCGTCGAGATGGACGGCTTCGACGTGAAGGGCGGCGTCATCCTGATCGCCGCCACGAACCGGCCCGACATCCTCGACCCGGCGCTGCTGCGGCCCGGCCGCTTCGACCGCCAGATCGCGGTCGACCCGCCGGACCTGCAGGGCCGTCTGGAGATCCTCAAGGTCCACCAGAAGGGCAAGCCGGTCGCGCCCGACGTCGACCTGGCCGCCGTCGCCCGCCGCACTCCCGGCATGACCGGCGCCGACCTCGCCAACGTGCTGAACGAGGCCGCGCTGCTCACCGCCCGCAGCGACCAGAAGCTGGTCGACAACAAGGCGCTGGACGAGGCGATCGACCGCGTGGTCGCGGGCCCGCAGAAGCGGACCCGGATCATGTCGGACAAGGAGAAGAAGATCACCGCGTACCACGAGGGCGGTCACGCCCTGGTCGCGGCGGCCTCGCCGAACTCCGACCCGGTCCACAAGATCACGATCCTGTCCCGGGGCCGCGCCCTCGGCTACACGATGGTCCTGCCCGACGAGGACAAGTACTCGACCACGCGCAACGAGATGCTCGACCAGCTCGGCTACATGCTGGGCGGCCGCGCGGCCGAGGAACTGGTCTTCCACGACCCGACCACCGGCGCCGCGAACGACATCGAGAAGGCCACCAACCTGGCCCGCGCGATGGTCACGCAGTACGGCATGACCGAGCGGCTCGGCGCCATCAAGTTCGGCGGCGACAACAGCGAGCCCTTCCTCGGCCGTGAGATGGCTCACCAGCGTGACTACTCGGAAGAGGTCGCCGCGCTGGTCGACGAAGAGGTCAAGAAGCTCATCGAGAACGCGCACAACGAGGCCTGGGAGATCCTGGTCGAGAACCGCGACGTCCTCGACCAGCTCGTCCTTCACCTGCTGGAGAAGGAGACCCTGGGCAAGGAGGAGATCGCCGAGATCTTCGCCCCGATCGTCAAGCGCCCGCCGCGGCCCGCCTGGACCGGCTCCTCGCGCCGTACGCCCTCCACCCGCCCGCCGGTGCTCTCCCCGAAGGAGCTGGCACTGACCAACGGTGCGAACGGCTCGGCGGCGGCGATCAGCACGGTGAAGTCCACGGCGGCCGAGTCCGCCCCGGCGGCGGAGTCCCCGGAGGACCGCTCCGAGAGCTGACCGATTTCGGCCAAACCGGCCCGGAATGAATGCCGCGCCCCTCGGGTTCTAGCCTGGGGGGCGCGGCATTTCCGCATGTCCGCACAGAGCGCGCGTGGGCCGCACGCGTGACGGCACAGGAACGAGGAACCAGATGACCGACCCCGTGACCCTGGACGGAGAAGGCACCATCGGCGAGTTCGACGAGAAGCGCGCCGAGAACGCCGTACGGGAACTGCTGATCGCGGTCGGCGAGGATCCGGACCGTGAGGGCCTCAGGGAGACGCCTGCCCGGGTGGCACGGGCGTACCAGGAGATCTTCGCGGGGCTGTGGCAGAAGCCCGAGGACGTCCTGACGACGACGTTCGACCTGGGCCACGACGAGATGGTGCTGGTGAAGGACATCGAGGTGTACAGCACCTGTGAACACCATCTGGTGCCCTTCAGGGGCGTCGCCCACGTCGGCTACATCCCGTCCGTGACCGGCAAGATCACCGGGCTGTCCAAGCTGGCCCGGCTCGTGGACGTCTATGCCCGGCGCCCGCAGGTGCAGGAACGGCTCACCACGCAGATAGCGGACTCGCTGATGGAGATCCTGGAGCCGAGGGGCGTCATCGTGGTCGTGGAGTGCGAGCACATGTGCATGTCGATGCGGGGCATCCGCAAGCCGGGCGCGAAGACCATCACCTCGGCGGTGCGCGGTCAGCTGCGCGACGCGGCGACGCGCAACGAGGCGATGAGCCTCATCATGGCGCGCTGACCGGGCTCCGCTGCCGACCGGACGTGTGGGTCCGTGGAGCCGGTGGTCAGGCCACCGGCTCCGCGCCCGAGTGGTTCTGGTCCTCGTCCTCCGGGAGTTTGCAGACGCGCTCCAGGAACATGGCCGCCGCTATCACGGCGATGCCGGCCAGGACCGAGAAGCCGGCGTAGAGGGCCTGGTCGCGGCGGGCGGGGATGTCGAGGAGCTCCAGGAGGAAGACGCCCGTGCCGCCGTACATACCGGAGACGAGGGCGGCCACCAGGGCGCTGGCCTGGCCGAAGACGACCGCTCGGGCGGCCATCAGGGGGTCGACCCCCTTGGCGCCCGGGCGGCGCTCGCGCTGGGCCTTCAGGCGGGCCCGCAGCGAGAGCGCCGTGGCGAGCAGGACCACCGCGATCAGGGCGAGGACGATGGGGGCGGCCAGGGGGACGCTGGGGAGTGTCCCGATCGAGTTCCACAGACGGGCACCCGCCCAGGAAAGGACTCCGGCCACGACGAACACGCCGGCCAGCACCCTGATGCGCAGCTGTTTCACGGTGTCCCTTCAGCTCCCCCGGACCGATCCCGGACTGTGGTCGTCTAGACCTTAACGACTACTCGGGCAGTCGGAGTTCCAGGTCCGCGCGGGGTTCGATGCCGTGGCGGGTGACGGCCGACAGCAGTTCGGCCACCATGCCCAGGCCGGGCAGGTGTGCCTCGGGGTCGATGTCGTGCCAGGGCGCGAGCACGAAGGCGCGTTCGTGGGCGCGGGGGTGGGGGAGGGTCAGCTGCGGGTCGTCGGAGGTCACGTCCGCGTAGGCGACGATGTCGACGTCCAGGGTGCGCGGTCCCCAGCGCTCGTCGCGGACCCGGTTGAAGGCCTCCTCGACGGCGTGGGCCCGCTCCAGGAGGGAGGACGGGGGCAGCGTGGTCTTCAGGACCACGATGGCGTTGTAGTAGGAGGGCTGGGTGCCCGGCTCGACGCCCCACGGCTCGGTCTCGTACACCGGGGAGACCGCCTTCACGCGGACGCCGGGGGTGTCCTCGAGGGCGTCGACGGCTCCCTGGAGGGTCTCCAGGCGGTTGCCGAGGTTGGAGCCGATGGAGATCACGGCCCGTTTCGGGTTGCTGAGTGTCGTGTCGGCGGCGTCGACCTGCTCGACGACGGAGGCGGGGACCGGCTGGACGGTCGGGTCGCTGTGACCCTGGGCGAGGGATCGGGTCATACTCGGCTCCGGGTGATGGTGACGGTCACGTCGTCGAAGGGGACCGTGATCGGTGCGTCCGGCTTGTGGACGCAGACCTCGACCTCCTGGACTCCATCGTGCTTGAGGCAGGCCTGGGCGATCCGCTCGGCAAGCGTCTCGATGAGGTTCACCGGCTCGCCTTCGACCACGGCCACGACCTCCTCGGCCACGATGCCGTAGTGCACGGTCTTCGCCAGGTCGTCGTCGGCGGCGGCCGCCCGGGTGTCCAGGCCGAGGACGAGGTCCACGATGAAGGTCTGGCCCTCCTCGCGCTCCTTGGGGAACACGCCGTGGTGCCCGCGGGCCTTCAGGCCGCGCAGCGCGACACGATCCACGCGAATCACTCCTGCAATCGTCGGGAACGACCGGCCGGTGTCGCGTGCGGGCGGCACACCGGTCTCTGACGAATCTACCTGCGGGCGCTGACACGGCCGGGGCACGGGGCCGCGGGGCGGGACCTGGACCCGGAGGGTTCACCGGGTGTTTCCCCCGGGGAACCCGGTCGCATCATGGGCTGGTAGCCGCACCTACCCCGGGGTTCGTGATTCCAACCACTTCTTGGTCCCTGCGGGGTGCGGACGCCTTCACGCACGGGGGCCGTCGTCCGGGTTGGGCCCGTTCGCTCCGCTTTGGTCGCTTTCTTCTTCCTCGCCGGTCTCGGTCAGGACGGGCGAGGCGTGGTGCGACCAGATCTTCCAGCCGGCGGGGGTGCGCCGGAACACATTGGTGGCGACCACGAGCTGTCCGACGAGGGGACCCAGCTCCGCGCCGTCCTCGGGGGCCGGGCCGCCGCTGAGAATGTTCTCGGTGCAGGTCACCAGGGCCGTGTTGCCGGTGACGGAGACGTGCACGTCGGTGAGGAAGAACTGGATGTAGTCGGTACTGGCCATGATCAGCGCGTACGACCTCAGGACCTCGCCACGGCCGGTGAGCACCGGCCAGCCCGGGTGCACGCAGGAGACCACGCCGGTGTCCGCCGGGTCGTGGTACTCCTCGTCGACGCCCAGGTCGGAGGGTGTGAGCCAGAGCGAGGACACCTCTTCGAAGTCTCCGCGCTCCATCGCCTCGTAGAAGGCGGTGTTGGCGGCCTCCACCTGTTCGACATCGGTGTGGGGGGCGCTCACCGCGCTCCTTCCACGGCCCGGGCGACCCGTACCGCGTCCGCTGTGGCGCGCACCTCGTGCACCCGCACCGCCCAGGCACCGGCCTCGGCCGCCAGCGCGGAGACGGCGGCGGTGGCGGCGTCGCGCTCGCGGGCCGGCGGGGGTGCGCCCTCCGGGCCGGCGAGGACGCGCCCGAGGAACCGCTTGCGGGAGGCGGCGACGAGCACGGGGTGCCCGAGGGCGTGCAGGCGGTCGAGGTGGGCGAGGAGGGTGAGGTCGTGGTCGGCCTCCTTGGAGAAGCCGAGGCCGGGGTCGACGACGACCCGGTCCGGGGCGATGCCGCCCGCCAGGACGGCCTCCACGCGCGCGTGCAGTTCGTCCACGACCTCGGCGACGACGTCCTCGTACCTGCCCTTGACGTTGCCGCCCTGGAGGAAACCGCGCCAGTGCATGACGACGAAGGGCGCACCGGTGGCGGCGACCACGGGGATCATCGCGGGGTCGGCGAGACCGCCGCTGACGTCGTTGACGAGGGAGGCACCGGCGGCGAGGGCCTGTTCGGCGACGGCTGCGCGCATGGTGTCGACGGAGACGACGGCGCCTTCGGAGGCGAGCCCGCGGACGACGGGGATGACGCGCCGGAGTTCCTCGGCCTCGTCGACGCGGGAGGCGCCGGGGCGGGTGGACTCGCCGCCGACGTCGACCAGGTCCGCGCCCTCGGCGACCAGGTCCAGGCCGTGCTTGACGGCGGCGGTGGTGTCGAACCAGCGGCCGCCGTCGGAGAAGGAGTCGGGGGTCACGTTCACGACGCCCATGACCGCGCACCGGTCCCATGCCGGAAGGCCTGCCACTCGGCCGCGCCCGCTGAGGTTGTTCATACGTTCAGCGTAGGCCCAGGGCAGTACCGGGAACGGCCGCGGCCCGGGCGGAAGCCCCGTGCTGGAGGGGGGCGGGGCTTCCGTCCGGGCCTGTCAGGTGGGTCAGGTGGCGGGCAGGGGCGTGTGCGGGGTCCGGCCGGGGTCAGGCGGCTCGGACGTCGTGCTCGGCCACGGTGTGCGCGCAGGGGCGCCCGGCGGACGCCCTGCGCCGGCGCAGGAAGCGCGGCAGCGGGAGCGCGAGGTCGACGAAGCCCTCCGCCTGCATGGTGGCGAAGCCGATGCGGGGCAGGTCGGCGGAGGCCCGGTAGACCATGAAGCGCGGTTCCCAGCGCGGCTGGAACTTGGCGTTGAACTTGTACAGCGACTCGATCTGGAACCAGCGCGAGAGGAACACCAGCAGTCCGCGCCAGGCGCGCAGCACCGGGCCCGCGCCGATCTTCTCCCCGCGCGCGAGGGCCGAGCGGAACATCGCGAAGTTGAGGGAGATCCGGGTGATGCCGAACTTGGGTGCGGCCTGGAGAGCGGCCACGATCAGCAGTTCGTTCATGCCCGGGTCGGCGGTGCGGTCGCGGCGCATCAGCTCCAGCGAGACGCCGTCCTCGCCCCAGGGCACGAAGTGCAGGATCGCCTTCAGGTCGCCGTACTCACCGGGCTCGTCGTCGGTCTTGTGGGCGGTGGCGATCAGACAGTCGCCGTCGGCCACGTCGCCGATGCGGCCGAGCGCCATGGAGAAGCCGCGCTCGGTGTCGGTTCCGCGCCAGTCCTCCGCCGCCCGGCGGATGCGCTCCAGCTCGGCCTCGCCGAGGTCACGGATACGCCGTACCCGGGTTTCGTAGCCGGCCCGTTCGATGCGCTTGACCATCTGGCGCACATTGCGCATCGCGCGGCCGGCGAGCGAGAAATCCGCCACGTCGACCACCGCCTCGTCGCCCAGCTCCAGCGCGTCCAGGCCCGTCTCGCGGGTCCACACCTCGCCGCCCGTCTCCGAGCAGCCCACGACCGCGGGCGTCCAGGAGTGGGCCTTGGCCTCGTCCATGAAGCGCTCGATGGCGCCGGGCCAGGCCTCGACGTCGCCGATCGGGTCGCCGCTGGCGAGCATCACGCCGGAGATGACCCGGTAGGTGACGGCCGCTTTGCCGCTGGGCGAGAAGACGACGGCCTTGTCCCGGCGCAGCGCGAAGTGGCCGAGGGAGTCACGCCTGCCGTGCTTGTCCAGCAGGGCGCGCAGGTGTGCCTCGTCCTCCTCGGTGAGACGCGCCGCGGGGTGTTCGGGGCGGAAGGCGAGGTAGATCGTGGTGACCGCGGTGATCCAGCCGAGGGCGCCGAGGGAGAAGGCGACCGTCCAGGAGGTGCTGCCGTCGTAGTCCAGGGGGCCTTCGAAGCCGAACAGGCCGTAGACGACGTGCGTGAGCCGGTCGGCCAGGCTCGGGTCGCCGACCATCCGGTTCGGATGGACGCTGACGATGACCAGTCCGAGGATGAGGGAACCGGCCCCCATGAGGACGAAGTTGGCGAGCGCGCGCCAGCGGCTGCGCGGGTCGGGCAGGGCCTTGAACTCATTGCGGTGCAGCAGCAGCGGCACGAGGAGCGCCACCGAGATGAGCACCCCGATGAGCGAGTGCCGGTAGACGAACTGGGCGACGGCGCCGGCCGGCAGCAGCGCGACCGCGGCGCGCCACGCCCGGCGCTTGCGCCGCTTGAGTCCGTGCGCGAGCAGCAGCAGCAGCACGCCCGCGCCGATCGAGAGCGCCGCGGCGAACGGCCCGAAGGAGCCGGGCAGTACCTCGGCTATGGCGTGCATACGGCTGTGCCGGAAGCGCGGGAACACCCCCGCGGCAATGTCCAGAACGCCCACGAGAGCGCACGCCCTGGCAACCAGAGTCGGGACGGCCTCGGGACGCGGGCCGCGCAGTATGCGCCGCGCCCGGCTTGATCGGCCCGGAACCCCGCCCGACAATTCCCCATCTATCCTGACAGACATCGCATCCCGTAGTTCTGCGAGAGACCTTGAACCCGGTGCCGATCGGGCATCCGGCGACATTGCGCCCTCTAGGACGGTGTCTCGGGGAGAGAGGTTCACTCCCCACCGGAAAGTCGGGTCAAAGGCCAAGGAAAGCCCCGGGCAAGCCCCTGCAACGAAATGCGGGCGGGAGGCGGGCGGAAAGCGCAGGCGGAAACAGCTCATGGGTCTCACGAGCAACAAGGTGCTGGTACTGGCGATCATGATCGCTGCGGTGCTGTTCGTCGGTACGGTGTGGCTGTGGCCACGCCTCGCCCGGCGGAACTGGCGGGCCGTCAGCGGACGGGTCGGTGTTCTGCTCGCCACGCAGCTGGCCCTGTTCTCCTCCCTGGGGATCGCCGCCAACCAGGCCTTCGGTTTCTACGCCAGCTGGGCGGACCTCTTCGGCAAGGAGACCGACCAGGGTGTCGTCGTCGACCACACCGCGGGCGGCGGGACGGGCGGCCCGCTCCAGGTGCTGTCCACGGCGGCCGTGAAGGGCGCGAGCAGTTCGCGGCCTCAGATGGGCGGCCAGATCCAGAAGGTGGACATAGTGGGCCGCAAGACCCACATCGCCACACCGGCGTACGTCTATCTGCCGCCGGAGTACTTCCAGCCGCAGTACCGCACGCGTACGTTCCCGGCGGCCGTGGTGCTGACCGGATACCCCGGTACGGCGCAGGCACTGGTGGACAAACTGCACTATCCGCGTACGGCACAGGGACTGGCCAAGAACGGGCGGATGCAGCCGATGATCCTGGTGATGATGCGGCCGACCGTGGCCCCGCCGCGCGACACGGAGTGCGTGGACGTCCCGCGCGGGCCGCAGACGGAGACATTCTTCGCGAAGGACCTGCCGGAGGCCGTCCTCGCGCACTACAGGGTGGGCAAGCGGCCCGGCAGCTGGGGTGTCATAGGGGACTCCACCGGCGGCTACTGCGCTCTGAAGCTCGCCATGCGCCACCCGGACGTCTACGCGGCCGGGGCGGGTCTGTCGCCGTACTACAGGGCGCCGATCGACCCCACGACCGGTGATCTCTTCCAGGGTGACAGGAACCTGAAGAATCGTGCCGACCTGTGGTGGCTCCTCAAGCACGAGCATGCGCCGGACACTTCGCTGCTCGTCACCAGCAGCAAGATCGGCGAGCACAACTACAAGGACACGCTCAGGTTCATAGAGCAGGTGCAGGCCACGAACCGGACCCGGATCTCGTCGATCATCCTGGACAGCGGCGGGCACAACTTCAACACCTGGCGGCGGGAGATCCCGGCGACCCTGCAGTGGATCAGCGGGCGCCTGACCGACCGCTGAACGGCCGTGGCCCCTGACGCCCCGTGAAGCCTGCGGTGCGGTGGTGTTTTTTACGGGGCGGGGGCCCACGATTCGCCTACGCGCGGTAAGTTTCTGGCCATGCCACGTGGACGCCACCGCCATTCCCCGCCTCTGCACCGGCTGTTGCCTCCCTCGGCGATCGCCGGAGTCTCCGTCGTCTGCGCGCTGGGTCCCTGGGCGTTCTCCGAGGCCACGGTGCTGCGCACGCTGGCCGCGGCCGCCGCGGCGACCGCGGTCGCCGGCGCGTTCGTGATGCGCCGCTGGGACACCTCGGCGGGCAAGCAGGTCGCCGACCTCTCCCGCGCGCGTGCCAGCGACGAGTGGCGCTTCGAGGAGCGGGTCGCCGAACTGGAGACCGACCTGGAGGAGTCGCGCGAGCTGCGCACCAAGCTGGAGCAGCGGCTGCGTGCCAAGCGCGCGGAGCTGGCCGGGCTGCGCAACGAGCACGCGGCTCTGCTGCGCCGCTACGCCACGGCGGAGACCGAGCGGGCCAGCGCCCTCGAAGGGCGCCGCCGGCTGGAGATCGAGGCGGCCGAGCCGTCCGGTTCCCTGGCGCTGCCGCCCGCGCGGAGCGCCGAACCGGAGGTGCCGGAGGCGGCGCAGAAGCCGGCCGAGGACAGGCCGGAGCCCGGCGCGGTCTTCTCGCCCGAGGGTTCGCGGCTGTACCTGCGGGCCGCAGCGGCGCTGATCCGGTTCGGTTCCGAGGCCACCGCCGAGACCACTGCCGAGGCTGCCGCGGAGACCACCGCCGGAGCTCCCGACGGGGCGCCCGTCGAGGGTTCCGAGGCCGCTGCCGAAGGCTCCGATGCCTCCGCTGAAGACTCCGAGGCTTCCGCGGGGTCGGAGCCAGTGCAGCCGTCCGTCGCGACCGAGTCGCTGAAGCCCTCCGACGAGACCGAGTCCGCGCGGCCGTCCGCCGGATCCGGGCCGTCCGCCGGATCCGAGACGGTGAGGCCCGCTGCCGGGGCCGGGGCGGCGGAGTCCGCGGCCACGCGGCCGGAGGACGCCGTTGCCAAAGGAGCAGGCGCTGCGGCAGCGCAAGGCGTGAGGGAGGCGGCCGACGCCCCCCGGAGCGAGGACGCGGTCCGGAGCGAGGACGCGGCCCGGAGTGAGGACGGGGCCCGGAGCGAAGCCGTGTCCCAGCAGGGTGAGGCGCAGGGGCAGTCCGAGGCGGCCGACTCGCACGCGCGCGCGGCCGCCGTCCCGACGGCACCGGCCGAGCCCGTGGGGCAGCAGGGCACCGGGCACTTCACGGTCCCGACCGCGGTCGCCGTCGTACCGGCCGCGCCCGTGCGCCCGGTGGTCGAGGGCGGGTTCGACTTCTTCGGCACCCAGAAGGAGACGTCGTCCGCCGCGCTGGACTCCGTGCAGAACGAGGATCTCGCGGACGTCGTCGGCCAGGAGGCCCTCGCAGTGCACAAGGCCGAGGCCGAGGCCGAGTTCAAGCCCGCCGACGCGGAGTCGCGCGGCATCGGCCAGGTCATCGACCTGACGGCGCACGACGAGACCGAGCAGATCGACCTCCAGGGGCTGCGCAGCGCGGCTTCCTGAGGCGTCGCCAGGCACAGGGCCCGGTTCACCCCTGCGGGGTGGACCGGGCTCAGGCCATCCAGCGGTCCGGGCGGGCGTCCCGGCGGCCGGTGCGGGACCGCTCCGCCTGCGCGTGCAGCAGCCGCGCGGCCTCCTCGGCGTCCCGCAGACGGGCTGTGACGGTCTTGTCGGCGCCGGTGTCCACATGGACGTCGGCGAGCCGCCACAGACGCTCCCAGGGCCCCTGGGTGAGCCGGATGCTCTGGACCTTGGCGTGCGGGACCAGGGCGAGGCGGCGGCGCAGCAGGCCGTGCCGGACGGCGAACACCGTGTCGGTGACCGCGAGGCCGTGCCCGCGCCACCACAGCGGTACGCACCACCCGGCCCGACGCGGCGGGCGCGACGGCGACGCCGGTACGGTCACGCCGGGCAGCACCCGCGCTATGACCGACTCGGCGACCGCGCGCGGGGCGACCGGCACCAGCACCGAATTGTCGGACCCGGCCACGTCCAGCTCCACCCGCACCCAGCCGCGCCGCCGCCACAGCAACGGCTCCACGATCCGCACGGTCTGCACCCGGCCCGGCGGCACCGTCTCGTGGGCGCGGTCGAGCAGCCCGTGGTCGATGCGCAGCCCGTCCGGGGACGCGCCGACGGTCCAGTCGTACTCGGCGACGAACCGCCCCGCGCTGCTCGCGCCCGCCGCGCCGAGCAGGGGCAGCCCGGCGGCGAGGACCGTCCACACGCTGTGGGTGGCGAGCCACAGCACCGGCGGTACGACGAGGGCGGCGGTCAGGGAGCCCCAGGTGGCCCCCGTCAGTACCAGGGAGACCGCCAGCTCGCGCGGGGGCACGTGCAGCAGCTCGTGGGCCGGCGCCTCGCCCATCTCATGCGCCGTCTCGGGCGCGAAACCCGCCGCGCGCGCGAGCAGCTCCGCGCGCAGGGCACGCGCCTCCCGTTCGCCCAGAAAGGCCAGTTCGTCCTTCTTGTCCGCTCCGACGACGTCGATCCGCAGCTTGGCGACACCCGCCACGCGCGCGAGGAGCGGACGGGTGACGTCGACCGCCTGGATGCGTTCCAGCCGGATGTGCGCGGTGCGCCGGAACAGCAGTCCGGTGCGTATGCGCAGTTCGGTGTCGGTGACCGCGAAGTGCGTGAACCACCAGGACAGGAAGCCGTAGAGCCCGGCCGCCGGGACCAGCACGGCGAGCCCGGCCAGGAGCATGGCGGAGGTCAGCCGCTGCAGCTGCTCCTGCGCCCCGCTCGGGTCGTGCACGGCCCATCCGGCGCATACGGTGACCGGCGCCCAGGCCCGTCGGAAGGGCGTGACGGGGTGCAGTCGCCGCTCGGCGACGGGCGGGCGCGCCGGTACGCCGTCGGGGTCCCCCGTCGTCACAGGCCCGCCGATCGGGCCTCGCCCAGCTCCGTGAGCCGGTCGCGCAGCCTCTCCGCCTCGGCCGGTTCCAGCCCCGGGATGGTCGCGTCGGTCGCCGCGGCCGCGGTGTGCAGCTGCACGCCGGCCAGCCCGAAGTACCGCTCGACGGGCCCCGAGGCGACCTCCACCAGCTGCATCCGCCCGTACGGCACCACGGTCTCCTGACGCCACAGGACACCCCGGGTGATCAGCAGGTCGTCGGCGCGCTCGGCGTACCGCCAGGAGCGCCAGTTGCGGCCCAGCAGCCGCCAGGCCCAGGCCCCGAGGGCCAGGGGGAGCAGCGCGCACGCCGCCCAGGCCGGCCCCGCGAACACGCCGGGCAGCAGCCCCGCCGCCAGGGTGAGCACGAGCGTCCACACCATCAGCAGCAGCCTGCGCATGCGCAGCAGGCCGGGCGGCAGGCCCCGCCACACCGGCTCGTCCCCCGCCGCCCCGGTCTTTTCCGGGCTCCCCGTTTCCATGGGGCCAGCGTACGTAGGGGAAACTGGGTCCATGACTGCGACGCAGACCACGGTCGGCATCGGCGGCGCCGCCGAGAGCACCGACATGGTGCTCAACATCGGGCCCCAGCATCCGTCCACGCACGGCGTGCTGCGGCTCAAGCTGGTGCTGGACGGGGAGCGCATCCTGCACGCGGAGCCGGTGATCGGCTACATGCACCGGGGCGCGGAGAAGCTCTTCGAGGCGCGCGACTACCGGCAGATCATCATGCTCGCCAACCGCCACGACTGGCTGTCGGCGTTCTCGAACGAGCTGGGCGTGGTCCTCGCGGTGGAGCGGATGCTCGGCATGGAGGTCCCCGAGCGCGCGGTGTGGACGCGCACCCTGCTCGCCGAGCTGAACCGGGTGCTGAACCACCTGATGTTCCTGGGGTCCTACCCCCTGGAGCTGGGCGGGATCACGCCGGTCTTCTACGCGTTCCGGGAGCGCGAGGTGCTCCAGAACGTCATGGAGGAGGTCTCCGGCGGGCGCATGCACTACATGTTCAACCGCGTGGGCGGCCTCAAGGAGGACCTGCCGGCCGGGTGGAGCGCACGCGCGCGTGCCGCCGTCGCCGCGGTGCGCTCCCGCATGGACGTCTTCGACGACCTGGTGCTCGGCAACGAGATCTTCCGGGGGCGGACGCGGGGCGTGGGGACGCTCCCGCCCGAGACCGTGCACGCCTACGGGGCGAGCGGGCCCATCGCGCGCGCCTCGGGCGTCGACTTCGACCTGCGCCGCGACGAGCCGTACCTGGCCTACGGCGACCTCCAGGACACGCTGAAGGTCGTCACCCGCGGGGAGGGCGACTGCCTGGCCCGCTTCGAATGCCTGCTGGAGCAGACCCACATCGCTCTGGACCTCGCCGACGCCTGTCTGGACCGGCTCGCCGAGCTGGCGCCGGGGCCGATCAACCAGCGGCTGCCCAAGGTGCTCAAGGCGCCCGAGGGACACACGTACGCCTGGACCGAGAACCCGCTCGGCATCAACGGCTACTACCTGGTCAGCAAGGGCGAGAAGACGCCCTACCGGCTGAAGCTGCGCTCGGCGTCGTACAACAACATCCAGGTGCTGACCGAGCTGCTGCCGGGGACGCTGGTGGCGGACATGGTGGCGATCCTGGGCTCGATGTTCTTCGTGGTCGGGGACATCGACAAGTAGGGCGGCGGTTGCGGGCGGCTCTAGGCGTCCCCCGGGAACGGGTCCGGAATTCCGACCGGCTGGATCAGCCAGCCGAAGTCGCCCAGGCCGCCGGGGGCGGTCAGCTCGGCGCCCTCACCGGCGCTCGCGAGGGCGCGCACGTAGGCCGAGGGGTCCGTGGCGGCCAGCGCGAGCGGAGGGCGTGCGCCGGTGAGGTCCAGGGCGCGCAGCGCGGCGCGCTGCGTGAGCAGGCGCGCGGCGGGGAGCGTACGAGCCGGGCCGGGCGCCGTGGGGGCCGTGCGAGCCGGGTCGGGCGCCGTGTGGGTCGTCTGGGCCGTGCGCCCTGGGTCGGGCGCCGTGCGTGCTGGGTCGGGGCCCGTGTGTGCTCGCTCCGGGGCCGTGTGTGCTCGCTCCGGGGTCCTGTCCGGGGCGCTGTGTGCGGCCGCGCACGCATCCAGCGCGACATGTGCCGTGATGTCGCACGATCCGTCCGGCACGGGTACCGTCTCGCGCCCCTCCCGGAACCCGGTGAGCGTCCCGAACGGGGGGCGCGTGTCCACGGTGTGCGCGTAATCCACGGCCACCGCCAGCCCCCGCGCCACGCGGTCCACCGCCGCCGCCCACGCCAGGTCCCTGGGCAGCCCGATCTCCGCGCGCAGCCCCTCCTCGGCGGGCAGCGGCCACCACCGCGCCAGCCAGTCCGCCGCCGCGCCCGGCACGGGCTCCCCGAGCCGCTCGGTGCCGTCCGCCGCGACGAGCACCAGCCGGGGCACACCCGCCGCGTCCACCTCGGCGACGTCCACCGGCACGTTGTCCAGCCACTCGTTGGCGAACAGCAGCCCGGTGACCGCCTCCGGAGGCCGGCTCAGCCAGGTGATCCGGTCGTCCAGGCCCGCCGGACGGCCGGCGAGCTCGACGGCGTACCCGCGCGCGCGGGCGGCCACATCGGCCGGCAGGGCGGCGAGCACGCCGGTGACCAGTTCGCCGCGCCCGGCGCCCAGGTCCACGAAGTCCAGCTCCGGCGGCCGCCCCAGCGCCTCGTCGACCCGGCACAGCAGCCGGGCGACGGCCTGCGCGAACAGCGGGGACGCGTGCACGGACGTACGGAAGTGCCCGGCCGGACCCTCGGGCCGCCGGTAGAAGCCGCCCGGCCCGTACAGCGCCTCCTCGGTCGCCGCCCGCCAGCCCCGCCGCTCGCCGCCGCTCGTCCCCGTCGCACCATCCGTCACCCGGACAGACTAGGCGCACAGGTGATCACTTCCTCCACCTTGCGGAGTACGCGCCCGGGGCAGGGATCGGCCCTCCGGTTGACCCCTGCACACATCTCATTTCCCTACTCTGGGTTACGTGCAGCGCCTCTATGACTTCCTCCGCAGGCACCCGACGTGGGTCGACACCTTCTGGGCCGTCGTCCTCTTCGGGCTCTCCGGCGTGAGCGTGGTGAGTCTCCACAGGGCGCCCGGCCGCCACATGCCGCTCGCCGGGGGGCTGGCCGTGTCCGCCGTCCTGTGTGTCGTCGTCGCGCTGCGCCGCCGCTACCCGGAGCCGATGCTGCTGCTGGCGCTCGCGACCGGTCTGCTCCAGCTCGTCCTGGACATCGAGACCACCGCCGCCGACTTCGCCATGCTGGTGATCACCTACACGGTCGCCATGATCGGCGCGCGCTGGGCCTCGCGGCTGGCGCTCGCGGTGAGCCTGGGCGCGGCGACCCTGTCGCAGTTGCGCTGGCCGGAACCGCAGACGAGCTTCCTGGGCCACATGGCGCTCGTGGTGTTCCAGACGGTGCCCTTCGCCCTGGCCTGGGTGCTCGGCGACTCCATGCGCACCCGCCGCGCCTACTTCGCCCAGCTGGAGGAGCGCGCCGCCCGGCTGGAGAAGGAGCGCGAGGCACAGGCCAAGGTGGCGGTCGCCGCCGAGCGCGCCCGGATCGCGCGCGAGCTGCACGACGTCGTCGCGCACAACGTGTCGGTGATGGTGGTCCAGGCCGACGGCGCCGCCTACGTCCTCGACGCCGCCCCCGACCAGGCGAAGAAGGCCCTGGAGACGATCTCCTCCACCGGCCGCCAGGCCCTCGCCGAGATGCGCCGCCTGCTCGGCGTCCTGCGCACCGGCGAGCACCAGGAGAGCGGGGAGTACGTCCCCCAGCCGGACGTCGACCAGATCGACGACCTCATCGAGAAGTGCCGCAGCTCCGGCCTGCCCGTCGACTTCAAGGTCGAGGGCACCCCGCGCCCGCTGCCCAGCGGGGTCGAGCTGACCGCGTACCGCATCGTGCAGGAGGCGCTCACCAACACCCGCAAGCACGGCGGGCCCAACGCGGGCGCGAGCGTACGGCTGGTCTACTTCGACGACGGGCTCGGCCTGCTCGTCGAGGACGACGGCAAGGGCGCCCCGCACGAGCTGTACGAGGAGGGCGGCGCCGACGGCCTGGGGCACGGCCTGATCGGCATGCGCGAGCGGGTCGGCATGGTCGGCGGCACGCTGGACGCCGGGCCGCGCCCGGGCGGAGGATTCCGCATCAGCGCGCTGCTGCCGCTCAAACCGGCGCACTGACGCTGTCGCGCGCCCTCCGTTGACACCTGTAACACCCCTGGCCCCGCCCGCTCGAACGAAAGAGATCCGATGACGATCCGCGTGATGCTCGTCGACGACCAGGTGCTGCTGCGCACCGGGTTCCGGATGGTGCTCGCCGCCCAGCCGGACATGGAGGTCGTCGCGGAGGCGGGCGACGGCGTCGAGGCCATCCAGGCGGTGCGCTCCACCGCCGTCGATGTCGTCCTGATGGACGTGCGCATGCCGAAGCTGGACGGCGTGGAGGCCACCCGGCGGATCTGCTCGGATCCCAACCCCCCGAAGGTGCTGATCCTGACCACCTTCGACCTGGACGAGTACGCGTTCTCCGGGCTGAAGGCCGGCGCGTCCGGCTTCATGCTCAAGGACGTGCCGCCCGGCGAGCTGCTGGCGGCCATCCGCGCGGTGCACAGCGGCGACGCGGTCGTGGCCCCGTCCACCACCCGGCGGCTGCTGGACCGGTTCGCGCCGATGCTGCCCTCCAGCGCCAAGGAGCCCCAGCACAAGGAGCTGGAGCGGCTCACCGACCGGGAGCGCGAGGTGATGGTGCTGGTCGCGCAGGGCCTGTCCAACGGCGAGATCGCGGCCCGGCTGGTGTTGTCCGAGGCCACCGTGAAGACCCATGTGGGCCGCATCCTGACCAAGCTCGGCCTCAGGGACCGGGTGCAGGTGGTGGTGCTGGCCTACGAGACGGGTCTGGTGCGGGCGGGCGGCCACGGCTGACGCCTGGCCGGCCGGAGGTGGGCAGAGTGCTTGGCCCGGTGTCCGGCCGGCCGGCGGTGGGCAGGGCGCGTCGTCCGGTGCCCGGTCGGCCGGAGGTGAGGAGGGCGCTTTGTCGGGTTTCCGGCCGATCAGTGGTGGGGAGGGCGCTTTGCCGGCTGTCCGGCCGATCGGCGGTGGGCAGGGCGCCTGGTCCGGTGCCCGGTGCCCGGTGGCTGCTGTCCGGCTGATCGGTGGTCGACGGGTCGCACCGTCCGGTGCCCGGCCGCCGATTGCGCGTGGGCAGGGCGCCCGCGGGCCTCAGCGCAGGACGCCCTCGATGAAGTCGCTGCCCAGGCGGGCCACCGCGGACAGGTCCAGCTGGTGCCGGACGTACCGGCCACGGCGGCCGCTGCTGATCAGACCCGCCTTCTTCAGCACCGCCAGGTGCCGGGATATCTCGGGGGCGGACATGCCGTGCGCGTCCGCCAGTTCGCCCGTGGTGTGCGGGGCGCGGGCCAGATGGCGGCACAGCTGGATGCGTACCGGGTGGGCCAGCGCCTCCAGGCGGCGCGTGAGCTGCTCGACGGACGGCGTCTGCGGGCGGGAGTCGCTGATCGGATAGGTGATCGAGGGCTGCCAGCCGTACCGGTGCAGGACCATCACATGGGGCCAGCCGAGACTGGTCGGCACCAGTGCCAGGCCGCCGTCGCCGGTCGCGGCCCGGCCCACCAGGAGCTTGTCGACGGTGATGAGACCGGCCTTCTCGTCCAGCGAGACGGCGCCGGAGATCGAGGAGAGGGCCTCGCCGAGGCCCTTGCGGCGCAGCAGCTCGGTCTTGTGCCGGGCGTCCGCGGCGAGCTGGGGCTGGAGCCGGGCCCAGGTGTCGGCGAAGAAGGCCTCGTCGCAGTCGAGCATCAGCTGCCGGAACCAGGCGCGGATGGCCGGCGGATCGTCCAGGAGCCGACGGGTGAACCGCTCCGTGACGGCACCGCGCGCGGCGGCCAGGTCGAGGGAGCGGCGGCGCAGCTCCGGGTTGTGGAGCGGGCCGAGCTCCGGGAGGTCGTAGCGCAGCTGGCAGGTGAACTCCAGGGCCGCGTGGACGAACTGCTCGTCCGTCAGCTTGTCCAGCTGGTCCAGTTCCTCGGCGAGGGTGGCGCCCGGCTGTGCGCGCCCGCCGGGGATTCCGGCGAACGGCGCGAAGACGTCGGAGAAGGTCGTACGCCACAGGAAGTCCGCCTCGCACAGCCGGTCGGCCAGGCCCGGGTCCAGCCGGGTCGACACGGCGGTGACCCAGCCCTGCAGCTGCGGGTGGTGGCCGGGCTCGCTGAGCGCGTGCAGTGCCATCCCCAGCTCCGCCAGCGGAGAGGGCACGACGCAGATCCGCTCCGGCGGCAGCCCGGTGATGTCGATCGTCACGCTCATGCCCCCATGGTGCACCTGCCCACTGACAGCGCCGCCGTCGATTGACGGCAGCCGTCAATCGACGGGACATCCGCTCTGAGCAGGAGCAATCTGAGGACACCGGGGCAGCCGCGGAGCCCGATCAGTCACCGGTCAGCCACGTCCCGAGAAGGCAGTTCGCCATGAGCATCACCCAGCAGTACTTCCTCGACGCCTACCGCGCCCGTCTGCACGGCGAGCCCGAGCCGCCCGCGCCGGGCCGTCACGACCTCGGCCTGGCCCGCGAACTCCGCGACTACCGGCGCTTTCGCGCGGTCGTCGCCGGGCGTCCGGCCCAGAGCCGCCTCCGCACCGCCCTGCGCACCGCCCTGAGCCGGTGGCTGCGCCCGCGGGCGCTCTAGCCGAAGCTGGGCCCGGCCGGTTCATGCCTGGCGTGCGTCGGGTTCACGTGCCGCGAGGGTCACGGCTCGCGCCTGGCGTGCGTCGGGGTCATGTCCCGTGTGGGTCCCGGCTCATGCCTGGCGTGCGTCGGGTTCACGTCCCGCGAGGGTCACGGCTCACGCCCGGCGTGGGCCGGGTCCACGTCCCGTATGCGTCGCGGCTGGGGCGCACGCACGTTGCCGCCGCCGTGCGTGCGCCGTGGCTAGGGCCTGTCCGGCAGGCGGCCCGCGAAGTCCGCCACGGCCGCGCGGATGTCGCCGGCGGTCCACTCCAGGCCCGCGGAGCGGACCGTGACCTCGGTGAACGCCGCCCCGGGCGCGCCGCTGTCCCAGCCGTTGGCGAACAGCAGCACCCCGGTCTCCTCGCCCTGGCGCACTGCCGCCTCCGCCACCACCTCCGGGTCGTACGGCAGCCACACCTGGAACTCGTGGGTGTACGGCACCTCGGGGTGCACGCGGGCCCACGGCAGCCCCGCCTCGGCGAACCCCTCGCGCAGCGCCGCGGCGACCACGCGCGCGTGGCGCACGTAGTCGGGCAGCCGGGGCAGCTCCCGCTCCAGGCCGATCAGGGCGGACAGCGCGGTCGGGAACTGCTGGAAGATCATGCCGCCGTACCGGTGCCGCCAGGTCCTGGCCTCCTCGACCAGCGTCTTCGGTCCGGCCAGGGCCGCGCCGCCGAAGCCGTCGAGGGACTTGTAGAACGACACGTAGACGGTGTCCGCCAGACCCGCGATCTCGTCCAGGGGGCGGTCGAAGTGGACGGTGGACTCCCACAGGCGGGCGCCGTCGAAGTGGACCACCGCGTCACGCTCCCGTGCCGCCTCGACGACCTCGGTCAGCTCCTCCCAGGTGGGCAGGACGAAACCGGCGTCCCTGAGGGGCAGCTCCAGCATCAGCGCCCCGAAGGGTTCCGGGAAGTCGCGTATCTCGTCCGCCGTCGGCAGCCGGGGCGCGCTGCCCACCCGTACCGGACGCAGGCCGCTGACCTGGCTGAACGCATGCCGTTCGTGCACCTCCGGGTGGGCCATGGCGTGCAGGGCCACGGTGGGGTCGCCGGTGCGGGCCGCCCAGCAGCGCAGGGCCACCTGCTGGGCCATCGTGCCCGTCGGGAAGAACGCGGCGGCCTCCGTGCCGAGCAGGGCGGCGACCCGCTCCTCCAGCGCCTCGACGACCCGGTTGCCGTAGACGTCCGCAGGCTCGTCCAGGTCGTAGACCTCGGGCGCGGCCTCCATCAGGCCGGCGAGCCGTTCGCGGATGGTGCCCCGCCAGCCTGCCCGCGACAGGACCCGGCGCGCCGACCGCTGCGCGGCAAGGCGCCGCTCCGGCAACTCCTTCGGGACCGGCCCTTCTCCGCTCGGTCCGGCTGAATCGCTCGCGCGGTCCGTGTCGCCTGTGCGGCCGATGTCGTTCGCGCGGTCCGTGTCGCCTGTGCGGCCGGTGTCGTTCGCGCGGTCCCTATCGCCTACGCGGCCTGTGTCGCTCACGCGGTCCGTATCGCTCCTGCGGCCTGTATCGCTCATGCGGCGGATCATCCCCTGTCGGCCGCGCGCGGGCAGCCGATTTCCGGGTGCGGAGCGGCCGGTTCGGCCTTCGGGGACGGCGTGTGTGGAAACCCACAGCCTGTGGACAACCCATTGGTGTCCGACCGGATAGCGTTAACATGACGAGAAATGGTTTCGGTACATCGTCCGGTACCCGGAGCGGACTGGAACGGGAAGGCCGCCGTCGCGTGAGTACAGTCCACCAGCCAGACCTCAAGGACCGCCCCGCGCGGCTCACCGTCGGTGTCGTCGGCGCCGGCCGCGTGGGCCCCGCCCTGGCCGCGTCCCTCCAGCTCGCCGGGCATCGCCCGGTGGCCGTCTCCGGAGTCTCCGACGCCTCCCGCAGGCGCGCCGAGACGATGCTCCCCGATGTGCCGCTGGTGCCGCCGGCCGAGGTCCTCCGGCGCGCCGACCTCGTCCTGCTCACCGTCCCGGACGACGCCCTGCCCGGCCTGGTCACCGGCCTCGCCGAGACCGGCGCCGTGCGGCCGGGGCAGCTGCTCGTGCACACCTCGGGGCGGTACGGCGCGAAGGTGCTCGACCCCGCCCTGCGCGCGGGCGCACTCCCGCTGGCCCTGCACCCGGCGATGACCTTCACCGGCACCGCCGTGGACGTCCAGCGCCTGGCGGGCTGCTCCTTCGGCGTCACCGCGCCCGAGGAGCTGCGGCTGGCCGCCGAGGCCCTGGTCATCGAGATGGGCGGCGAGCCCGAGTGGATCAGCGAGCAGAACCGCCCGCTGTACCACGCGGCCCTCGCCCTCGGTGCCAACCACCTGGTGACCCTGGTCGCCCAGTCCATGGAGCTGCTGCGCACCGCCGGCGTCTCGGCTCCCGACCGGATGCTCGGCCCGCTGCTCGGCGCCGCCCTGGACAACGCCCTGCGCTCGGGCGACGCGGCGCTCACGGGCCCCGTCGCGCGCGGGGACGCCGGCACGGTCGCCGCACACGTCGCACAGCTGCGCGAACACGCCCCGCAGACCGTCGCGGGCTACCTGGCGATGGCCCGCGCGACCGCCGACCGGGCCCTTGCCCACGGCCTGCTGAAGCCGGAACTCGCCGAGGACCTGCTCGGTGTGCTGGCCGACGCCTCGAACGGCACCGATGGCACCGACGGCACCAATGGCACCGAGGGGAACGCCTGATGACCACCGCCCTGCTGAGCACCGCCGACGAGCTGCACGCGCGCGTGCGCACCGGCCGCCGGGCCGTCGTGATGACCATGGGCGCCCTGCACGAGGGCCACGCCACGCTGATCCGCTCCGCTCGTGAGATCGCCGGCCGGGACGGCGAGGTCGTCGTCACCGTCTTCGTCAACCCGCTGCAGTTCGGCGCGGGCGAGGACCTGGACCGCTACCCGCGCACCCTCGAAGCCGATCTGAAGCTCGCCGAGCAGGCGGGCGCCGACGCCGTGTTCGCGCCCTCCGCCGACGAGGTCTATCCGGGCGGCGAACCCCAGGTGCGCATCTCCGCGGGCCCCATGGGCGAGCGCCTCGAGGGCGCCTCGCGGCCCGGCCACTTCGACGGCATGCTCACCGTCGTCGCCAAGCTGCTGCACCTCACCCGCCCCGACCTGGCCCTGTTCGGACAGAAGGACGCCCAGCAGCTGGCCCTGATCCGGCGCATGGTGCGGGACCTGAACTTCGGCGTCGAGATCGTCGCCGTACCGACGGTGCGCGAGGAGGACGGGCTCGCCCTGTCCAGCCGCAACCGCTACCTCTCGCCCGAAGAGCGCCGTACCGCGTTCGCCCTGTCCCGCGCCCTGTTCGCCGGCCGCGACCGGCACGCCGCGCAGGAGGCACTGCGCGCGCGAGCCCGCGAAGTGCCCGCCACGCACGCGCGTGCCGAGGCGCTGAGCGCCATAGGGGAGTCCCGCGCGGCGGCCGACGCGCACGCCGTGGCCACGGCCGCGCCCGGCGGCCCGGCGGCCGTCCGCGCGGCCGCCCGCCAGGTCCTGGACGAGGCCGCCCGCCTCGACCCGCCGCTGCGGCTGGACTACCTCGCCCTGGTGGACCCCTCCGACTTCACCGAGATCGGCGACGGCTTCACCGGCGAGGCCGTCCTCGCGGTCGCCGCCCGGGTCGGCGCCACCCGGCTGATCGACAACCTCCCCCTCACCTTCGGATCCCTCGGAGCCGCCTCGTGACCAGCACAGGCATACGACTGCACGCGCCCGCCCCCGGGTGGTCCATCTCCGCGGACGTGGTCGTCGTCGGCTCCGGGGTGGCCGGTCTGACCGCGGCCCTGCGCTGCCAGGCAGCGGGGCTGACGACGGTCGTCGTCACCAAGGCGCGCCTGGACGACGGCTCCACCCGCTGGGCCCAGGGCGGCATCGCCGCCGCCCTCGGCGAGGGCGACACCCCCGAGCAGCACCTCGCGGACACCCTGGTGGCGGGCGCGGACCTGTGCGACGAGGAGGCCGTACGGATCCTCGTCACCGAGGGCCCCGACGCCGTGCGACGGCTGATCAACACGGGCGCCCACTTCGACACCGACGACGAGGGCGACATCCAGCTCACCCGCGAGGGCGGACACCACCGTCGCCGTATCGTGCACGCCGGCGGGGACGCGACCGGAGCGGAGGTCTCCCGGGCGCTCGTCGAGGCCGTACGCGCGCGCGGGCTGCGCACGATCGAGAACGCGCTCGTGCTGGACCTGCTCACCGACGCCGACGGCCGCACGGCGGGCGTCACCCTGCACGTGATGGGCGAGGGCCAGCACGACGGCGTGGGTGCCGTGCACGCCCCCGCGGTCGTCCTCGCCACCGGCGGCATGGGCCAGGTGTTCTCCGCGACCACCAATCCGTCGGTGTCGACCGGCGACGGTGTGGCCCTGGCGCTGCGCGCGGGTGCGGAGATCAGCGACCTGGAGTTCGTTCAGTTCCACCCGACCGTGCTGTTCCTGGGCGCCGACGCCGAGGGCCAGCAGCCGCTCGTCTCCGAGGCGGTGCGCGGCGAGGGCGCCCACCTGGTCGACGGGAACGGCGTGCGCTTCATGGTCGGTCAGCACGAGCTGGCCGAACTGGCGCCCCGGGACATCGTCGCCAAGGCCATCATGCGGCGGATGCAGGAGCTGGACGCCGAGCACATGTTCCTCGACGCCCGGCACTTCGGCGCCGACATGTGGGAGCACCGCTTCCCGACCATCCTGGCCGCCTGCCGCGCCAACGGCATCGACCCGGTCACCGAGCCCATCCCGATCGCCCCCGCCGCCCACTACGCCTCCGGAGGCGTGCGCACCGACGCCCAGGGGCGCACGACCGTCCCCGGGCTGTACGCGTGCGGCGAGGTCGCCTGCACCGGCGTGCACGGCGCGAACCGGCTCGCCTCGAACTCCCTCCTCGAAGGCCTCGTCTACGCCGAGCGCATCGTCGCCTACATCGTCTCGGCCCATGCCCGGAACGGCCTGCACGCGCGCGTGCCCGAGCCGGTCCCGCACCCCGAGAAGCCCGCCCACCCGCTGCTCGCCCCCGAGGCCCGCTTCGCCATCCAGCGGATCATGACCGAGGGCGCGGGCGTGCTCCGTTCTGCGGACTCCCTGGAGAAGGCCGCGGACCAGCTCCAGCGGCTGCACACCGAGGCCCGCGACGCCCTGGAGGAGAACGGCAAGACCGCCGAGCCCGGCGTCGACACCTGGGAGGCCACCAACCTCCTGTGCGTGGCCCGCGTCCTGGTCGCCGCCGCCCGGCTGCGCGAGGAGACCCGCGGCTGCCACTGGCGCGAGGACCGGGCCGAGCGCGACAACACGCACTGGCGGCGCCACATCGTGGTACGGCTCAATCCCGACCGGTCCCTGGCCGTACGCACCACGGAGACCGCAGACTTCCCCCCGACCCGGCAGACCCAGCGCCCCCAGGAGCAGTGAACAAGTGAGCACCGACGACCTTCCCCTCGTTCCGACCGGCGGCTGCGGTGACGGCTGCGCCTGCGGCGCCGAGGGCGACGAGGAATACCTGGAGAGCGGCCTGGACCCCGCGCTCGCCGAACTGCTGGCCGCTGCCGGGCTCGACCCCATCGAGGTCGAGGACATCGCCAACGTCGCCATCCAGGAGGACCTGGACGGCGGCGTGGACGTGACGACCGTCTCGACCGTTTCCGAGGACGCCGTCGCCACCGGTGACTTCACCGCGCGCGAGGCCGGCGTGGCGGCCGGACTCAGGGTCGCCGAGGCCGTGCTCTCCGTGGTCTGCACGGACGAGTTCGAG
This sequence comes from Streptomyces sp. NPDC107581, assembly GCF_055657175.1. Classification (NCBI taxonomy): domain Bacteria; kingdom Bacillati; phylum Actinomycetota; class Actinomycetes; order Kitasatosporales; family Streptomycetaceae; genus Streptomyces; species Streptomyces sp. NPDC107581. The sequence goes on along the minus strand of NZ_JBVKBH010000001.1, from coordinate 41,888 downwards.
GTCGAGCGGCACGTCGAGGACGGCGACCGCGTGGAGGCCGGGCAGAAGCTGCTGTCGGTCACCACGCGCACGCGCGACCTGCTCACCGCCGAGCGCAGCGCCCTCAACATCCTGTGCCGGCTGTCCGGCATCGCGACCGCCACGCGCGCGTGGTCGGACGTGCTGGAGGGCACCAAGACGCGCGTGCGGGACACCCGCAAGACCACGCCGGGGCTGCGCTCGCTGGAGAAGTTCGCGGTGCGCTGCGGCGGGGGCGTCAACCACCGCATGTCGCTCTCCGACGCGGCCCTGGTGAAGGACAACCACGTGGTCGCCGCCGGCGGCGTCGGACAGGCCTTCAAGGCCGTACGGGAGATGTTCCCGGACGTGCCGATCGAGGTCGAGGTCGACACCCTGCACCAGCTGCGCGAGGTCGTCGACGCGGGCGCCGACCTGATCCTGCTGGACAACTTCACGCCCGGGGAGTGCGCGGAGGCCGTCGGGATCGTCGGCGGGCGGGCACTGCTGGAGGCTTCCGGCCGGCTCACGCTCGACACCGCGCGCGCGTACGCCGACACCGGCGTGGACTTCCTGGCCGTCGGCGCCCTCACCCACTCCTCGCCGATCCTCGACATCGGCCTGGACCTTCGTGAGGCGGAGTAACAGCCATGCTGCTCACGATCGACGTCGGTAACACGCACACCGTCCTCGGCCTGTTCGACGGCGAGGACATCGTCGAGCACTGGCGCATCTCCACGGACGCGCGCCGCACGGCCGACGAGCTGGCGGTGCTGCTGCAGGGACTGATGGGCATGCACCCGCTGCTCGGCGAGGAGCTGGGCGACGGCATCGACGGCATCGCGATCTGCGCCACCGTGCCGTCGGTCCTCCATGAGCTGCGCGAGGTCACCCGCAGGTACTACGGCGACGTGCCCGCGGTGCTGGTGGAGCCGGGCGTGAAGACGGGCGTGCCGATCCTCACCGACAACCCCAAGGAGGTCGGCGCGGACCGGATCATCAACGCGGTGGCGGCCGTCGAGCTGTACGGCGGCCCGGCGATCGTCGTCGACTTCGGCACGGCGACGACGTTCGACGCGGTCTCCGCGCGCGGGGAGTACGTCGGCGGGGTCATCGCGCCCGGCATCGAGATCTCCGTGGAGGCGCTCGGCGTCAAGGGGGCGCAGCTGCGCAAGATCGAGGTGGCCCGCCCGCGCAGCGTGATCGGCAAGAACACGGTGGAGGCCATGCAGGCGGGCATCGTGTACGGCTTCGCCGGGCAGGTCGACGGAGTGGTGAGCCGGATGGCCCGGGAGCTGGCCGACGATCCCGACGACGTCACCGTGATCGCCACGGGCGGCCTCGCTCCGATGGTGCTGGGCGAGTCCTCGGTGATCGACGAGCACCAGCCGTGGCTGACGCTGATCGGGCTGCGCATGGTGTACGAGCGGAACGTGTCGCGTCTGTGAGGGGACCGGCGCCCGGGAAGGCGCCGGTCTTCGCCGTCCCCGCGCGCGTGGCCCCGGTCGAGGGAAACCGGGAAGCGACACGCGGCGACACAACAATCCCATCCGTCACTTTTGTCCGATTAGCGGTAGCGTCGCCGCATGCCCACGCCATACGGATCCCGCGGCGGCATGGCGTTCGGCGCGGAGGAGCTGCGTGTGCTCCGCCGCGCCCTCGCCCTCGCCCTTCACCCCGGCCGAGCGTCCGCCGAGGACGTCAAGGACTGCTTCCGCCTCGCCGAGTCCCTCGACGAGGCGATGCGCGAGGGGGCCCGGCTGCGCGCCTTCCTGGTGGCCGATCTCGGCCGGTACCGCGCGGCCCTGCCGGGCACCGCCGCCGACTACCTCGCGCTCCTGGAAGAGGTGCTGGGCGCCGGGCACCGGCCGGCACCGGACGACCTCGCCGCGCTGCGGGCACTGCGCCCGGACCCCACGGCGGCCCGTCTGCTGGACCGCTGCCGGGCGATCGCCGAGCGGGACGTACGGGCACGCTTCGCGCAGGGCGCACGCAAGGTCCCCGCCCCCGTCGTACCCCCCTCCCGGACGCGCCTGCTGGCCCTTCCGGGCGGCGCCGACGACGCCCCGGCCGCCCGGGCCGAGGGCGAGGAGAAACCCGCCCAGAAGCCGGCACAGGACCCCGCCGGGAAGCCCGCCCCGAAGCCGGGCCGGTCTCCGTCCGGGCCCGCCGACCGCCCCGGCACGGAACCGGCGGCTCCGAAGCGCCCGATCCCCACTCCCGGCGAGGTCTTCCCGCCCCGCAGACGGCCCGGACCGCCCGCCGGCCCACCGGAGACACAGGAGCTGGCGGCCGGCTGACCCGATCGCCACGGCCGGGACGCCCGGGGACGGTCGACCGGGCGGCGCGCCCGGCGCGGGCGGCGAGTCGTCGGCGTGGGCGGTGAGGTCCGCGAGCTCCGCGCGGTCGGCGTGGGTGCCGAGTCCGGCGCGGGTGGCGCGGGCGGCGCGAGGCCGACGTGCTCGGCACGTGGTCGGCGTGGTCGGCGCGTTCGACGTGGTCGGCGTGCTCGGCACGTGGTCGGCATGTTCGGCCTGCTCGGCACGGGGTCGGTGTGTTCGGCGTGGGCGGCGCAGGTGAGGTGGGCCCCTGCCGGCGCGGGCGGTGCTGTCTGCCGGGCGGGCATTGCGCTGGTCCGGCGCGCCCCGAGTCCCCGCCGCCCCGGTTCGCCCACCCCGCCCCATTCGCCCGGACCCGCGTGGCTACTCTGGAGCCATGGACTACGTCTCCGCGCTCGTGCCGCCGGTCGTCATGGCCGTGTTCTTCATCGGTCTGGTCAGGGTGATCGTGAAGACCCAGGGCGGGGCCGCCAAGGCCAAGGAGGACGCGGCGGTGGACGCCGCCTTCGCGCGCAACGAGTCCGCGCAGCAGGCCGCGGCCGGCGGCGACGCCTGAGCCGGAGCCCGTCACCGGCCGGCCCCGGCAGGACGTACGACTCTCCCGGCGTTCCCCGCGCTCCTCGTGCCTCTGCGCCGGGGTTTCCGCGCGCCCCCGGTCTCTCCCTGCTGGGGTTCCCCCGCGCTCCGGGTTCTCCGAGCCCGCTCTCTCCGCGCCCGGCGCCCCCGCGTGCTCCCGGTCTTCCTGCGCTCCCGGTCTCCCCGTACCCCCGTACCCCCGTACCCCGGTCTCCCCGTCTCCCCGCACCCTCGGTCTCCCGCACCCTGGTGCCCTCCGGGTTTGCGTGCCCTTTTTGTTCGCGTTTGTAGCCTGAGCGCACGTCCGGCACGCCATTGTCGTGATCTCCCACTATTGTTCTGAGCTGTGCCTCGCCCATTGGGAGAACTCGAAGACGCGGTCATGACGCGGGTGTGGAAGTGGAACCGCCCGGTGACCGTTCGAGAAGTCCTGGAAGACCTCCAGCAGGAACGGTCCATCGCGTACACCACCGTGATGACCGTTTTGGACAATCTCCATCAGAAGGGCTGGGTACGCCGTGAGGCGGAAGGGCGGGCCTATCGATATGAGGCCGTGTCGACACGAGCCGCGTACGCCGCCGCCCTGATGAACGACGCCTGGTCGCAGAGTGACAACCCGGCAGCCGCTCTCGTCGCCTTCTTCGGGATGATGAGCGAGGAACAGCGCCAGGCCCTCAGCGACGCCGTGCGCATCGTCCAGGGGCCGGAAACGCAGGAAGCCGCTCAAGCGCCGCAACAGGAAGCCGTTCAAGCCCGGGAACAGGAAGCCGCCCGGGCTTCGCAAGAGGAGAACCCCGGCGCGGTCGGGGACGCCGACGGGCGATAGCGTCCGCTCATGTCAGCAGAGCGCCCCGAAGTCCGCGCAAAAGCCATCACTGTCCGGCGCGCCCGCACCGGCGATGTCCCGGCCGTGCGCCGGCTCCTCGACGCCTACGTCCGTGACCGCATCCTGCTCGACAAAGCCACGGTCACGCTTTACGAGGACATCCAGGAGTTCTGGGTCGCGGAACGCGACGACAACGCCGAGGTGGTCGGCTGCGGCGCGCTGCACGTCATGTGGGAAGACCTCGCGGAAGTCCGCACTCTCGCGGTGAAGCCCGGCCTCAGGGGCGCCGGTGTCGGTCACCAGTTGCTGGAGAAGTTGGTGGAGACCGCACGCTGGCTCGGCGTTCGGCGCGTTTTCTGTCTGACCTTCGAAGTGGACTTCTTCGGGAAGCACGGCTTCGTGGAGATCGGTGAGACACCGGTTGACACCGATGTCTACGCGGAGCTGTTGCGTTCCTATGACGAGGGCGTCGCCGAGTTCCTCGGTCTCGAACGAGTGAAACCGAACACCTTGGGCAACAGCCGGATGCTTCTGCATCTGTGATCGTCATTGCCCGGGTGGCCTATGTCCGAAACGCGCATGTTTCCGGGGCGGGGCGGGTCCCCGGATCTCTCCCAGGGGTTTGTGTTTTTCCGGCAAAAGCGGTTTGCTTTCCGACGTACTGCAGTACTGCATATAACAGGGGCGGCGAAACGGCGGACGCCGCACACCCCCTGCCCTGACGTTATCGATGAAAGGAAATCCGGTGGCACAGAAGGTTCAGGTCCTTCTTGTCGACGACCTCGACGGCGGCGAGGCGGACGAGACCGTGACGTTCGCGCTGGACGGCAAGACGTACGAGATCGATCTCACGACCGCCAATGCGGACAAGCTGCGCGGCCTTCTCGAGCCCTATGTGAAGGGCGGTCGTCGCACCGGGGGCCGTGCTTCGAGCGGGCGTGGAAAGGCGCGTGCCGCTTCCGGCGGCAGCCAGGACACCGCGGCGATCCGCGCCTGGGCGAAGGAGAACGGATACGAGGTCAACGACCGCGGCCGTGTTCCCGCGTCCATTCGCGAGGCCTACGAGAAGGCCAACGGCTGATTTCTCCGGCAGGCGAGCGAGGGGGCGCTCGCGCGTCGCAGCCGGACGCGGTGGCACTGCGCTGCCACCGTGTCCACCAGTCGTACGAGATCGGGGGTGCCCCCCAGGCTCCCCATGGCCGGCAGTGCCGGCAGCGAGGCCTCGACCTCGTACCCAGGTGCAGGGGGCCGCAGCCATACGGCGGCCCCCTGAACGTCGTCGGCGCCGTCCCCGGCGCGGCCCCGCCCGGGCAGCAGTGGCGCCTCCATCAGGCCGCCCGCCCCGAGCGCGCGCAGATCGAGGGCCAGCGCGCCCCACTCCAGCCACTCCAGCACCTGTGGCAGCTCCTCCGCGCTGCCGGCGGCCACCAGAAGCCGCATCCGGTCGCCCCACCGGGCCACCGGAGAGTCCGGTGCGAGATGCCTGAGCGCCGCGGCGCCCGCCTCGGCCGGCACGTCCAGCACATCGAACCGCACCCCCGTGACCAGCCGCAGCGGCCGTCCGGGCACGGTCGGCCAGCCCAGATCGTTCTCGTACCAGCGCAGGGCCCGGGCGTCCGGGCCGTCCGGGAGGCCGGGCGCGTTCGGATCGACGGGACGGCGGGGAAGGGGGACCGTGGAGAGTGTGGACGTTGTCGAGACCGAGCCAGCCATGCCAAGTGCAACAGGCCGAGCGACCCCAGGGTTACGCTGGGTGTTCTGTCGATAGCACAGAGTGCCCAAGTGGGGGGCGTGCGGGGGCCCGGAGAGGCGCAAGGTTGTTCGCCCATAGCGGAGGGAACCGGTGCGCGCGGCATGGAGTGTCAGTCCCTGCGGGTAAGACATGCCTAGTGGGAGGGGGCGACGCGCAGGACGGGACGTCTCACGTTCGCCATCGGCGTAGTGGCGAGTGGGGTAACAGCCTGGCCTGCGGGAACATCGTCTCGCACCATCGGGTTGGAGCAGATGTCGGCGTTCGGGGTCAGGAGGCCAAGGACGGTGTCGGCAGTTGGAATGAGCGGTCCCCGCTTGCGGGACTAAGCTGCGGAAGGACAGGGAGGGGAAGTTCCCCCCACTGCCTGACCGCTCTGAGGAGCGATTAACGATGTTCGAGAGGTTCACCGACCGCGCGCGGCGGGTTGTCGTCCTGGCTCAGGAAGAAGCCCGGATGCTCAACCACAACTACATCGGCACCGAGCACATCCTCCTGGGTCTCATCCACGAGGGCGAAGGTGTCGCCGCTAAGGCCCTGGAGAGCCTCGGCATTTCGCTTGAGGCGGTCCGCCAGCAGGTGGAGGAGATCATCGGTCAGGGCCAGCAGGCCCCGTCCGGGCACATCCCCTTCACCCCCCGTGCCAAGAAGGTCCTGGAGCTGTCGCTCCGCGAGGCCCTCCAGCTGGGCCACAACTACATCGGCACGGAGCACATCCTGCTCGGCCTGATCCGTGAGGGCGAGGGCGTCGCAGCCCAGGTCCTGGTCAAGCTGGGCGCCGATCTCAACCGGGTGCGGCAGCAGGTCATCCAGCTGCTCTCCGGTTACCAGCAGGGCAAGGAGGCCGCCACCGCCGGCGGTCCCGCCGAGGGCACGCCCTCGACGTCCCTGGTCCTCGACCAGTTCGGCCGGAACCTCACCCAGGCCGCTCGTGAGTCCAAGCTCGACCCGGTCATCGGGCGCGAGAAGGAGATCGAGCGGGTCATGCAGGTGCTGTCCCGCCGTACCAAGAACAACCCGGTGCTGATCGGTGAGCCCGGCGTCGGCAAGACCGCCGTCGTCGAGGGCCTCGCCCAGGCCATCGTCAAGGGCGAGGTGCCCGAGACCCTCAAGGACAAGCACCTCTACACCCTGGACCTCGGTGCCCTGGTCGCCGGTTCCCGCTACCGCGGTGACTTCGAGGAGCGCCTGAAGAAGGTCCTCAAGGAGATCCGCACCCGCGGCGACATCATCCTGTTCATCGACGAGCTGCACACGCTGGTCGGTGCGGGTGCCGCCGAGGGCGCCATCGACGCCGCCTCGATCCTGAAGCCGATGCTGGCCCGTGGTGAGCTGCAGACCATCGGTGCGACCACGCTGGACGAGTACCGCAAGCACCTGGAGAAGGACGCGGCCCTGGAGCGCCGCTTCCAGCCCATCCAGGTCGCCGAGCCGTCCCTGCCGCACACGATCGAGATCCTCAAGGGTCTGCGCGACCGTTACGAGGCCCACCACCGGGTCTCCATCACGGACGAGGCGCTGGTCCAGGCCGCGACCCTGGCCGACCGCTACATCTCGGACCGCTTCCTGCCGGACAAGGCGATCGACCTGATCGACGAGGCCGGTTCCCGGATGCGCATCCGCCGGATGACCGCGCCGCCGGACCTGCGCGAGTTCGACGAGAAGATCGCCGCCGTCCGCCGGGACAAGGAGTCCGCGATCGACTCGCAGGACTTCGAGAAGGCCGCCTCCCTGCGCGACAAGGAGAAGCAGCTCCTGGCCGCCAAGGCCAAGCGGGAGAAGGAGTGGAAGGCCGGCGACATGGACGTCGTCGCCGAGGTCGACGGCGAGCTGATCGCCGAGGTCCTCGCCACGGCCACCGGCATCCCGGTCTTCAAGCTGACCGAGGAGGAGTCCAGCCGCCTGCTGCGCATGGAGGACGAGCTCCACAAGCGGGTCATCGGCCAGGTCGACGCCGTCAAGGCGCTGTCCAAGGCGATCCGCCGTACGCGCGCGGGCCTGAAGGACCCCAAGCGTCCGGGTGGTTCGTTCATCTTCGCCGGCCCGTCCGGTGTCGGTAAGACCGAGCTGTCCAAGGCGCTCGCCGAGTTCCTCTTCGGTGACGAGGACGCCCTGATCTCCCTCGACATGTCGGAGTTCAGCGAGAAGCACACGGTGTCGCGTCTCTTCGGTTCGCCCCCCGGCTACGTGGGTTACGAAGAGGGCGGCCAGCTGACCGAGAAGGTCCGCCGCAAGCCGTTCTCCGTCGTCCTCTTCGACGAGGTCGAGAAGGCCCACCCGGACATCTTCAACTCGCTGCTGCAGATCCTGGAGGACGGTCGTCTGACCGACTCCCAGGGCCGGGTCGTGGACTTCAAGAACACGGTCATCATCATGACGACCAACCTCGGCACCCGGGACATCTCCAAGGGCTTCAACCTGGGCTTCGCGGCCTCGGGTGACACGAAGACCAACTACGAGCGCATGAAGAACAAGGTGTCGGACGAGCTGAAGCAGCACTTCCGCCCCGAGTTCCTCAACCGTGTCGACGACGTGGTCGTCTTCCCGCAGCTGACGCAGGAGGACATCCTGCGGATCGTCGACCTGATGGTCGGCAAGGTGGACGAGCGCCTGAAGGACCGGGACATGGGCATCGAGCTCTCCCAGTCCGCCAAGGAGCTGCTGTCCAAGAAGGGTTACGACCCGGTGCTGGGCGCGCGTCCGCTGCGTCGCACGATCCAGCGCGAGATCGAGGACACGCTCTCGGAGAAGATCCTCTTCGGCGAGCTGCGCCCCGGTCACATCGTGGTCGTGGACACCGAGGGCGAGGGCGACGCCGCCACCTTCACCTTCCGGGGTGAGGAGAAGTCGGCACTGCCGGACGTTCCGCCGATCGAGCAGGCGGCCGGCGGGGCCGGGCCGAACCTGAGCAAGGACGCGTAAGCGTCAGGGCCGAGAGGCCGAAGGAAAGGGGCCGGTGCTTTCGAGCACCGGCCCCTTTCCTTTCAGCGTTCGTCCAGGACGACTTCCGCTTCCGGGAAGAGGCCGGCGAAACGGGGCAGCGGGACGGAGTGACCGGGCCAGTTCTGCAGGACGAGCGACCGCAGTCCCGGCAGCCGGGGCACCAGGGCGGACAGATCCTCGGTGCCGTACATCCCGGGGACCCGCAGCACTTCGATGCCGGGAAGTTCCGGCATGACATGGATGAAGTGCGGCAGGTCCCGGAACAGCCACGCGTTCAGATACAGGTGGGTCAGCGCGGGCAGTCCGGCGACCGCCCGCCAGTCGGTGTCCGTCAGTTCCTTGGTCGACGGTCCCAGGCTCAGCGTCCGCAGCGTGCTCCACTGCTCCAGTCCGCGCAGGCCCGTGGCCTCGATGCTGTACTGGCCCAGGAAGAGGAATTCCAGCGGCGCATCGACCGGCAGGGCCTGCGCGAGGTCGGTGCCGGGCAGCCGCTGGCTGACGGAGAGACGGGCGAGCGACTGCAGGGACCGCAGCCCGGTCACATCGCCGATGCGGCCGAGCCCGAGAGTCTCCAGCGGCAGTGCGGACAGGTGACTCAGCCCCTCTGCCGCCGGACAGTCGCCGAGGAACAGCTCCCTGAGCGAAGTGAACGCCGACAGCGTGCCCAGATCGGTGAGGTGGGCGTTGTCCTGAAGATCGAGCGCGGTCACCGCCTCGGGCTCCGGGAGGTCGGCCAGGACGTCCTCGAAGCGGTGCGGGCCCTGCAGATGGAGGCGGTACCAGGGACGCATCCGGGGCAGGGCCGTGCGCTGTTCGGCCGACTCGCAGGACAGGTAGAGGTCCGTCCGGTCCAGGTGATCGAGCACCTCGGCCGTGTACTCCTCGGTGCCGAACCGGTGCCAGGTCCCCACGAGCTGGCGCCGCACGTCGAGATCCGCGTGGTCCCGGAACCGCCGCAGCACCGCCAGGGCCCCGGCGGGCTCCTCCGTCCCGAGCAGCGAGGCGGTGACCGTGACGCCCAGCGCCTCCTCGTCCCTCAGCCCGTCCGGTCCCGGCAGCAGCTCCAGCACCAGCGGCCCCGCCTCTGCCAGCACCCGTGCGTCCTTGGCCGTGCGCGGCGGGATGAGCGCCGCCGCACGCGCCTCCACCTCCGCCCGTACCCCCGGCTCCAGGGCCGCCGCGTGCTCCAGACAGGCCAGTGCCAGCACGGTCAGCCGCGGCGTATCCCGTGCCAGCAACTGCCGTAGCACCGCGGCCCGTTCCCGTGGCCTCGCGTGGGCCACCGCCATGCGGATGACGTCCTCCCACTGGCTGTCGGCGGCGTGAGCGGTGAGGACGTCGAGATGGCCCTCGGCCACGGCGCAGCGCGCCGCCAGGTAGTCCTGGAACGTGCGGTGGACGAAGTCCACGACGCCCTCGGCCGGCCGGCGCAGCAGGCCGCTCCGCAGCAGGAGCGCCCGCAGCACCGTGGCCGCGTCGCCCTGGCCCGCCGCCGACGCCACCGTGGGCAGGCAGCGCTCCACGATTCCCTCGGCCGTCTCCAGGTCCATCTCCGTACGGCCGCTCAGGACCAGCGCATAGGCCAGCCGCTGCAGCAGCTCCAGCTGCACCTCCTCGCTCAGCTCGGCGCCGTCCACCGCACCCATCCCGCGCTCCCGGTCGCGGCGCGCGAGCAGCATGGTGAGGGCGGCGTCGTACAACTCCTTGCGGCCGGTGGGCAGATAGCCCCGGCGCTCCCGGTGCAGTGCGCAGATCAGACCGCACATGAGGGGGTTGGTGGCGAGCCGGGCCAGGTCGCGTTTGGTGTGCAGGGAGTCGAGGAGCGGGGCCTTGTACTCGGGTGCCTGCGCCGCCTCGTGCCAGCGGTGCACGAACGTGGCCAGTTCGGTGCGGCGCATCGGGGCCATGGCCAGCTCACGGAAGCCCTCCTGGGCCAGCCAGTCGGGCCGTACGGCCGACGGGCGGGAGGTCAGGAGCCAGTGGTTGCCGGGGTAGGCGGCGAGAAGGGAGCGCAGCCAGTCGCGGGTGCGGTGGCGGTCGGCGGCGGGGATCTCGTCCAGGCCGTCCACCAGGACCAGGCCGCGGCCCGCCGCCAGGACGCGTTCCGCCCAGCCCTCCGGCGGGGTCAGCGGGCAGCTCACCGCCTTGAGGAAGTCGGCCGGCGCAGGGAGCGGGCCGGTGCGGATCAGGGTGCGCAGGGGGAGGACGTAGGGGATGCGGTCGGCGTTGCGGGCCGCCGTGACCGCCAGCCACTGCACCAGGGTCGTCTTGCCCGATCCGGCGTCGCCGCGCAGCAGGACGCGCGCCTGGGCCAGGAGCGCTTCCTCGGCCGGCAGCCGGCCCGCGGTGGCGGGCGGACGCCCGCCGGGCGCCGGATCCGGCACGGGCTCCTCGACCGCGGTCGCCTCCAGGCTCAGATAGGCGACTTCGAGGGGCCAGCGGTCGGGGGAGTCGCGCAGATCGATGCCGTAGATGGTGATGCGGTCGTGCTGCTGGGCGACGTAGGGCAGATAGCGGCGCTCGAAGGCCGTGCCGCGGGTGTCGGGGCGCGGGACGCGGGCGATCAGTTCGTCGACCTTGGCGATGAGTTCCGTCTGCGCGCGGCTCTGTTCGACGAGGGTGCGGGCCACAAAGGTGGAGCGCCGGGTGAAGAACTCCAGGATCTGCAGGCAGGCCCACTCCGTGGCGGAGTCGAGGAAGTGGTGGGCGTCCGGGGACAGGCCTTCGGGGGCGGTGGAGCCGTGGTGCAGCTTCTTGGCCAGCTCGCGATGGCCCAGGCGTACGGCCTGGACGTCGTCCATCTCCAGCTCGCCGAGGGCGAGCAGCCGGCGGGCCAGGGCCGCGGCGACGGCGGGCTGCTCCGCCGCGGGGAAGGGCACCTCGCCCGGTGATTCCACCGCCTGCGCCACCAGCCGCCCGGCCAGCCGGTGGACGTCCTTCTCGGCCAGGGTGCGCTTCTCGCCCCGGAAGGACACGAGCGCCGACAGGCGCACGGGCCTGTCCACCAGCCCCGCGCCGGGCCCGTCCGCCACGAACAGCTTCTTCACCAGCGGTCCGATCAGGCCGGACGCCAGCTTGCTGCCCAGTACGGTCGGCTCCATCCACCACCCCCGTGGTCGCGCAACGGCAGAGACAGGGATGGAGCCTAACCGGATACTTCAGCCTCGCGTCAGGACAACTGCCCGTTGTAGTCCGGGAGTTTGAACGTCTTCTCGGCGTGGCCGCCCGACAGGTCGGTGGCGCTGTTGCCGATGTTCGCGATGATCTTGTAGCCCTGGTTCTCGATGTCGACGCGCTGGGCGGTCTTGTAGTCGGCGACGTCCTTGAACAGGTCGAAGAGGCCGCGGACGTAGAGGCCGGAGACGTCGTAGCCGTCGTGCTCGAGGTTGTACTCGGTGGGCCAGTAGATGATGCCCGGGCGAGCGGTGACGAAGAAGAGGGCGACGCCGTGCTCCTGGGCGTACCGGGCGACGTCCAGGACGGGCTTGTTGGCCGGCTGCGGGTAGCTGAAGCCGAAGTCGGTCTCCAGCGTGGTGTTGTCGATGTCGAAGACGATCGCCTGCTTCTCGCCGGGCCGGGCGGCGGCGATGCGGTCCTTCAGGTACGGCAGGGCCTGGCCCATCACCGTCTGGCAGTCCTTCTGCCAGGTCGCGTAGTCGACCTTGGCGGAGGCGCCGGCGGTGGCGGCGGTGCCGGCGGCGCTGCTGGTGGCGGTGGTGGTCGCCGCCTGCGCCGGGGTGGCGAGTGCGGCGAGCGCGGCCACGGAGACGGCGGCGACGGCTGTCCGGCGGGCCCAGGGGCGTCTGGTCATCGGTGGGGGGTCCTCTCACGTCCGTACGCTGCACGGCCTGAATCGGTGGGTGTCAGGGGCATGATCCATTGCGTGGGTGGCGCGTGAGGAACCGTAAGGTTACTGAACGGTAGGCGACTAGAGGTGTGCGTCACATTTCTTTGCCCATCAATACGGGGAAACGGCCGTAAAGCGGTGACATGGCGCACAGGCGATTTGTCCGATACTAGCCTGGATAGTGGGAAATCCAATCGTGACAAAAAGGGACTTTAGGCCCGTAAGTCACCATGAAATGCCGACGTCGACAGGGCTGATGCCGGGAGGGTGGGGGGTCTGTCAAGAAGTGGGTTGTTTTGGACCCATCTACTACGCCATGCCGTAGCTGGGGGGTATTGAGCCGGGATGGGGCGGCGGGTTACCAATGACGGGCCGCCGACGAACGCCTGTACGTCGGATGGTGAATCTGCCCCCGAAACCACGAGGTATCGATGTTCAAGCGCGTCACGTCCCGTTCTTCCCGTACGTCCTCGCTGCGCAACCGCGTGACCGTCCTGGCCGCCGGAGTGGGCGCCACGGCCGTGCTGGGTGCCGGGGTCGCGAGCGCCGCAGCGCCGTCCGCCTCCTCCTGGATCGACCCGGTGAAGAAGTACACGCTCTCGGCCAGCTTCATGCAGGACGGCAGCCACTGGGCCCACAAGCACAGTGGGCAGGACTTCGCCGTGCCGACCGGTACCGAGGTCATGGCCGCGCACGGCGGCACCGTCGTCAAGGCCGGCGGCAACGGCGCCGGTGACGGTCCCGCCTACGGCAACGCCATCGTCATCAGCCACGGCAACGGCACGTACTCGCAGTACGCCCACCTGTCCCGGATCGACGTGAAGGTCGGCCAGGTCGTCAAGACCGGCCAGCACATAGCCCTGTCGGGCTCCACCGGTAACTCCACCGGCCCGCACCTGCACTTCGAGATCCGTACGACCCCGAACTACGGCTCGGCCATCAACCCGGTCACCTTCCTGCGTGCCCACGGTGTGACCGTCTGAGTCAGCCCTTCCTGCGGGCGCCCTCGTGCGCCTGGGTGACGAGGTCCATGGCGACTTCGAGAACGGCCTCGCGTCGGGTCTCGAAGTCGCCTTCCAGGTCCTGCATCAGGAACATCGCGGCGTGCAGCGTGAACATGGCGCTGACGCAGCGGATCTGCTCGACCAGCGGTGCGTCCGGGTCGATGAAGATGTCCCTCAGGTCGCGCATGCGGTCCTTGAAGGTGTCGCCGATGCGCAGTTCCCGTACCGTCGCCTGGTTCTCGTGCATGAACCGGAAGAGCGGTTCCGCGCCGGCCAGGGCCTGGCTGTAGCGCCGCACGATCTCGTGCTTGGTCTCCAGGGTGTGCGGCTGCCGCCTGCCCCACTCGATCAGGTCCTCGATCGGCTTCGTCAGGTCCTCGAAGAGGCTGACGATGATCTCTTCCTTCGTCTTGAAGTGGTAGTACAGGGCCGCCTTCGTGACGTCGAGACGCTCGGCGATCTCGCGCAGCGAGGTCTTCTCGTAGCCCTGCTCGGCGAAGAGTTCGAGCGCGACGTCCTGGATGCGCTGGCGGGTGTTGCCGCGGCGCTGCTGCTTGGTGCCGTCCATGGTGACGCCCATCCTCGTACTCCTCGCGCTCTCGCGGAAACTTACTTGACGACCGGCAAGTGAAAGCTCTACTTTCCCAGTGTAGTGATAACTAGCCGGGCGGCAAGTAAGCAAAGTCGTCAGGGGGAGTAGGAGCGATGGCGGACACACGGGCGGCCGTAAGGGCCCCGGAGACGGCGGGCAAGCCGGAGAAGCAGCCGAGGAGCGTGCGGGTGGTCCTGCTCGCGCTCATGATCGCGATGATGCTCGCGATGCTCGACAACATGATCGTGGGTACGGCGATGCCGACGATCGTGGGTGAACTGGGCGGTCTCGAACACCTGTCCTGGGTGGTGACCGGCTACACCCTGGCGACCGCGGCCTCGACCCCGGTCTGGGGCAAGATCGGCGACATGTTCGGGCGCAAGGGCGCCTTCCTCAGCTCGATCGTGATCTTCCTGATCGGATCCGCGCTGAGCGGTATGGCCCAGGACATGGGCCAGCTGATCGGCTTCCGGGCGATCCAGGGACTCGGCGCCGGCGGTCTGATGGTCGGTGTCATGGCGATCATCGGCGACCTGATACCGCCGCGGGAGCGCGGCAAGTACCAGGGCATGATGGCCGGCGTCATGGCGCTGGCGATGATCGGCGGCCCGCTGGTCGGCGGCACCATCACCGACAACTGGGGCTGGCGCTGGACCTTCTACATCAACCTGCCGCTCGGCGTCGTGGCCCTGGCACTGGTCACCGCGGTGCTGCACCTGCCGAAGAAGCGGTCCAAGGCGGGCATCGACTACCTCGGTGTCGTTCTGCTGACCGTCGGCATCACCGCCATCGTGCTGGTCACCACCTGGGGCGGCAGCGAGTACTCCTGGACGTCCGCGCGGATCATGGAACTGATCGGCATCGGCGTGGCCGCGCTGGTCGGGTTCGTGTTCTGGCAGACCAGGGCCGCAGAGCCGGTGCTGCCGCTGCACATCTTCAAGAGCCGCAACTTCACCCTGATGTCGGTCATCGGCTTCATCACCGGCTTCGTGATGTTCGGTGCCACGCTCTTCCTGCCGCTGTACCAGCAGGCGGTGCAGGGCGCCTCCGCGACCAACTCGGGTCTGCTGCTGCTGCCGATGCTGGGCGCGATGCTGGTGACCTCGATGGTCGCCGGACGGGTCACCACCAACAGCGGCCGCTACAAGGTCTTCCCGATCGTCGGCGGTGTGCTGATGATCGTCGGCCTGTACCTGCTGTCGACGATGGACACCGGCACCACGCGGCTGACGTCCGGCATCTTCATGGCCGTGGTCGGCGCCGGCATGGGCTGCCTGATGCAGATCACCATGCTGGTCGCGCAGAACAGCGTGCAGATGAAGGACATCGGCGTGGCGTCCTCGTCCGCCACCCTGTTCCGTACGCTCGGCTCCTCCTTCGGTGTGGCCATCATGGGCGCGCTGTTCAACCACCGGGTCCAGGACGTCATGGCCGAGCGGGCCGGTGCGCTGGGCAAGAACATCACCGAGAAGTCCGCCCAGCTGGACGCGGCGAGCCTCGCCAAGCTGCCGGCGCAGGCGCGGGAGGCGTACCAGCACGCGGTGTCCTCCGGCACGCACTCGGCGTTCCTGCTGGGCGCGGTGATCGCGGTGGTGGTGCTGATCGCGGCGCTGTTCGTGAAGGAAGTGCCGCTGAAGGGCGGGCCGCAGAAGTCCGAGGCCGACGACCGCGCGGGCGCGGCTCCGGCTCCGGTGGCCGACGCGGTCTGAGCGGGTTCCCGAAGCACGTTCCCGAGCACGTCCTGAGCATGTCCTGAGTCGAAGGCCCCCGGTCGGTGTCCGCCCCGGGGGCCTTCGGCGTGCCCGGCGGCTGTCAGTGCCCCGTGCCACCATCGGCCTCATGGACAAGATGCGCCGGTTGCGTCTGGCCAAGGATGCCATGGACCGTGACTGGGCCGACCCCGAGCTCGATCTGGACGCGGTCGCCGCGCATGCCGGGTACTCGCGCTATCACTTCCTGCGCGCCTTCAAGGACGCGTACGGCGAGACGCCCGGGCAGTATCTGACGCACCGCCGGATCGAGCGGGCCGAGGAGATGCTGCGCGGTGCCGACCTCACGGTGACCGAGATCTGCACGCTGGTCGGCTTCAGCAGCCTCGGCACCTTCTCCGCCCGCTTCAAGGCCCGCACCGGGCTCACCCCGAGCGAGTACCGCACGAAGCATGTGGGCCGGGGCGCCTCCCTCATACCCGGCTGCTACGCCATGCTCTGGGCCGGCGGCTTCAACACCGCAACATCGAAGAAGCGCCCCGGTCCCGGCGCTGCCTACGGTGGCGGGCAGGAACAGCAGCAGCCCCCCGACGGGAGAGCAGAGCCATGATCAAGGGCCTGGGCATCACGACCGTATGGACCTTCGACCAGCAGCGGACGAAGGCCTTCTTCACCGAGAAGCTGGACTTCGAGGTGTGCAGCGAGGTCGCCATGGGCGACATGCGCTGGGTCACCGTAGGCGCCAAGGACCAGCCCGGGGTGGAGCTCGCCCTGATGAGCCTGGACGGCCCCGGCCTCGACCCCGAGTCCGCCGAGGCGCTGAAGAAGCTGGTGGCCAAGGGGGTGCTGGGAGCGGGAGCGTTCCGCACGGACGACTGCCGGGGGGACTACGAGACCTTCCGGGCGCGGGGCGTGGAGTTCCTCCAGGAGCCGCAGGAGCGCCCGTACGGCATCGAGGCGATCTTCCGGGACGACAACGGCAACTGGTTCTCGCTGACCGAGCGCAATGAGGAGCTGGACTTCTCGAAGGACTGGGCCTGAGCACCTGAGCCCCGGCGACCGGTCACCGGGGCGGCGCCGCCTTCGGCCGCGCCCGGCCGGCCGCGGCCACGGCCGACCGGCTCGCCGGCCCTCCGCTCAGCGGACGCCGCCGGTGCCGCCGGTGCTTCCTGTGCCGCCAGTACCTCCGATGCTGCCAGTGCCTCCGGTGCTGCCATTACGTCCGGTGCTTTCCATGCCGCCGGTGCTTCCGATACCGCCGGTGCTCCCGGTTCCGCGGGTGCCGCCGGACAGCGGGAGCATGGGATAGCTGCCCGTGCTGGTGGGGGCGTGCTCGGGGAGCCAGAGGACGGCCACCGCACCCTCGGCCGGGATGTGCTCGGGGGCGCCGATCGGGCGTACGTTGCGGAAGGTCAGCCGGGCGCCCAGCACCCGGGCCTGGCCGGCCGCGATGGTCAGACCCAGGCCGTGGCCCTGCCCCGCGCGGTCCATGGTGCCGGTGCGGAAGCGGCTCGGGCCCTCGGCGAGCAGTGCCTCGGGGAAGCCGGGGCCGTGGTCGCGCACCCGGATGACCCGGCCCTCGACACTGACCTCGATCGGCGGCTTGCCGTGCCGCGCGGCGTTGGCCAGCAGGTTGAACAGCACCCGCTCCAGGCGGCGCGGGTCGGTGGTGACCTCCGACTCGTGCACCACCCGTACGGCGACGCCCGGGTCCTTGGCGGCCACCCGCCGGGCCACGAACTCGCCCAGCAGGATGTCCTGCAGCTCGGCCCGCTCGGAGGCGCTGTCCAGCCTGGCCACCTCCAGCACGTCCTCGACCAGGGTGCGCATCGCCTTCGCGCGGTCCAGGACCAGCTCGGTCGGCCGCCCGGGCGGCAGCAGTTCGGCAGCGGTCAGCAGGCCCGTCACCGGGGTGCGCAGCTCGTGCGCGATGTCGGCGGTGACCCGCCGTTCGGCCTCCAGCCGCTGCCGCAGCGCGTCCGCCATGGCGTCCACCGCGCGCGCGAGATCGTCGGTCTCGTCCCGTACGACCCCGCCGATGGCCTCCCGCACCCGTACGTCCGTCTCGCCGTTGGCGACCTGCCCCGCCGCGGCCGCCGCCTTGCGCAGCCGGCCCGACAGCTGCCCGCCGATGAGCACGCCGAGCGCGCTGCCGCCGAGCACGACCGCGATGGAGCCGATGACCAGCGCCTGGTCGAGGTCCTTCATCACGTCCGTGGAGCGGTCCGGGAAGTGGCCGTGCAACGACAGCACATGCCCGTCCTTGACCGGCACCGCCGCCCAGATGTCCGGGTTCCCGGCCGGGTTGTCCGACACATAGGTGGCCCGGCGGCCCTCCTCGACCTTCTCGCGCAGCGCGGGTGGCAGCTCGGGATCGTCGATCTTGACGCTGGGGAAGTTCGGCCGGCCGGAGAGCTGGTAGTTGCGCTGGGCGATCTGGACGCGCTGGTCGGCCAGATCGCGCGCGTTGTCCAGCATCGACACCCGGGCCGCGTTGTGCACGACCAGGCTCAGCGCGATCGCCACCAGGCCCGCGACCAGTGCGATCGCCGCGCTGAGCTTCCATCTGAGCCCGGTTCTCAGGCCCATGCGCTCCATGAGCCGTACCGGACGCCCCGTCAACCCCCGCATGTCCGCCCCGCTCAGGCCTTCAACTTGTAGCCGAAGCCGCGGACCGTCTCGATCCGGTCCTGGCCGATCTTCTGGCGCAGCCGCTGCACATGGACGTCGACGACCCGGGTGTCCCCGCCCCAGCCGTAGTCCCACACTCGCTCCAGCAGTTTGTCGCGGGACAGTACGGTGCCGGGCGCGGAGGAGAACTCCAGCAGCAGCCGCATCTCGGTCGGGGTGAGCGCCACCGGCTGCCCGGCCCGGCGCACCTCCATGCCCTCGGTGTCGATCTCCAGATCACCGAAGGTCAGGGGGCCGCCGTTCACCTCTGCGAGGGCACCCTCCGCCGCCGCGGCCCCGCCGGCGTGTCCGAAGCGGCGCAGCACCGCGCGGATCCGGGCGACCAGGACGGCACCGTCGAACGGCTTGGTCACATAGTCGTCGGCACCCGCCTCCAGGCCGAGGACGACGTCGATGGCGTCGGCCCGCGCCGAGAGCATGATCACCGGTACGGTCGACTCGTCCCGGATGCGACGGCACAGGCTGACGCCGTCCAGGCCCGGGACCATGACGTCCAGCAGCGCGATGTCCGGCCGGTCCGCCCGGAACGCCTCCAGGCCGGAAAGGCCGTCGGGCATGGCCGTGACCGCGAAGCCGTCCCGCTCCAGGGCGAGCTGGGTGGCCTCGCGGATGACGTCGTCGTCCTCGACGAACAGGACGTGGGTCTGGTCTGCCATCCCGGTGCTCTCAGTCCTCGTGGTGTGCTGTTGGGGGGTCAGTCGTCCGACGCGGGCGCCGGCGCGTCCCCCGTATTGCCGTAGTACGTGCGGTGGAAGTGTCTCTGGACGAAGCGGCCCGCGCTCCAGTCGTAGGTGATCACGGTCTCGCTGGACGGGTTCGACATCGAGTCGTCCGTGTCGTACACCTGCTTGGTCACGGTCAGGTCGGCCCCGTCGATCTCCGCGTAGACCGGGGACTCTTCGGCCTTGAACACATTCTTGTACGTGCCACCGTCGTCCCGGTAGACGTACGTGCCGATGCCGACCTGGTCGCTGCAGGTCATGACGTTGATGAGGACGTCGTCCACGGCGCCGCCGGTCAGGTCGCCGTAGGTGGTGTCCACCACGCTGCACGGCTTCAGCTGCCGCTTGACCACCGCGGAGACCGCCGGGTCCTTCTTGAGCAGCGCCACGGCGTCGACGCGCCGGTAGGTCTCGGAAGGACTGGCCGTCGGCGACGCGGCGGCGGCCCCCGCCACCGCGGAGGCGTGTGCCGGGCCCTCGTCCCGTGCTCCCGTGCCCCCGGTGCCGCACGCGGCGACGAAAAGGGCGAGGGCGGCGAGCACGGCCGCAGCCGCGATCACCGCCTGTGTATTGCCACGGGCCCTGTCGGACCCGGCCCCGGTCAGGCCGCGCAACGCTCCCGCTCCTCACGCTCCAGCGCGCGTGCGTCCAGATCGCGGGCCTCCAGCTCCTCGCGGAGCCGGGCGAGCGCCCGGTGCAGCGTGCTCTTGACCGTACCGGCCGACATGCCGAGGGCGGCGGCCGTCTCCTCCGTGGACATCTGCTCCCAGTGTCGCAGCACCACGACGCTGCGCTGCTTCGGAGCGAGAACCTTCATGATGTCCATGAGGAGCGCCCGGTCGGCGTGCTGCTCGGTGGAGTCGTCCACGGACGCGTCCGGCAGCTGCTCGGTCGGGACCTCCTCCAGCTTGCGGGCCCGCCACCACTCGGTCCGCGTATTGATCATCACCCGGCGCAGGTAGGCGTCCGCGAGCCGCTTGTCCGCGATGCCCTCCCAGCGGCCGTACGTCCGCACCAGCGCGGTCTGCAGCAGGTCCTGGGCGTCGACCGGGTCCGGTACCAGCCGGCGGGCGCTGCGCAGCAACGCGTCCTGCCGGGTGCGGACGTACTCCTCGAACTCGAGCACCTCGCCGTGCGCCATGATCAACCGCCTCCGTTCCCCGTGTACTCCGGCTTGCGCCGAAGCCCTGCTGTTCCGCCGGCCCGTGGTCTGCCGGGCACGAGAAAAAAACTACGGAGTGGTTGTCACGGGGCTGTGCGGAGCAGCCAGCGGCTAGCAATCGGCTGTCCGTCGGTTGTGTAACGGAGGAGGGAGCGGGGTAAGGGAGGTGCTCCTTATGTCCCTTTGTATGGTGCTTTGTCGGGCTGGTGGACCGTAACAGGAGGCCGTGCGCTGTGACTTGGCTGTGTGTCAGGTGAGCGGCAGCCGGTACAGGCTCCCCGGCAGCGGCTCCACCAGACCGTCCGTCACCAGTCCGTCGAGCGCCCGGGCGCGCTGCACCGGCTCGTGCCACACCCGGTCCAGCGCCGCCTGCGGCACCGGCACGTGCGCCTCGCGCAGCACGGCGAGCAGCTTGCCGCGCACCTGGCGGTCCGTGCCCGCGTATGTCTGCCCGCGGCGCGGCGGGCCTTCGTGCTCCGGCTTGCCCGCGAGCCGCCAGGCGCACTGTGCGGCGATCGGGCACCGGTGGCAGCCCTCGTTCTTCGCGGTGCACACCAGTGCGCCCAGTTCCATCGACGCGGCGGCCCAGCGGGCGGCGGTCCGCTCGTCCTCGGGCAGCAGCTCACGGGCCAGGCGCCGCTCGGCTGCCGTGGTGGCGTTCGGCGGGTACTGCACCCCCGTCACCGCCCGCGCGAAGACCCGGCGGACGTTCGTGTCCAGCACCGCGTGCCGCTGCCCGTAGGCGAAGGACGCCACTGCGGCCGCCGTGTACTCGCCGATGCCGGGCAGTGCCAGCAGCTGCGCATGATCCGTCGGCACGTCCCCGCCGTGCCGTTCCGTTATGGCGAGGGCGGCGCTGTGCAGGCGCAGGGCGCGGCGCGGGTAGCCGAGGCGGCCCCAGGCGCGCACGGCCTCGCCGGGAGCCTCCCCGGCGAGGTCGGCGGGGCGCGGCCAGCGGGCCAGCCACTGCTCGTACACGGGCAGCACCCGGCTCACCGGGGTCTGCTGGAGCATGAACTCGCTGACCATCACACCCCACGGGCCGGCCTCCGGGCGGCGCCAGGGGAGATCGCGGGCGTGGGTGTCGAACCAGGTGATCACGGGAGCGTGGAGCTTCTCAGTCATGGCCTTCCGATCCTGCCACGGGTCGGGCGGGCAAGGTCGGTGACAGCGCGGACACGGAGCGTGGCAACGAGTGAAGGGCGGTCTTCCCGACGGCAGTTGCCGGGATGATGATCCGGAAAAGTTGGTGCCCGGGCGGCGGGTGGCGCAAGTAAGCGCGCCGATCTCTCGTACAGTTTGCGCCGTGGGATCTCTGCGCAATCCGGTCGGGCCGCTTCCCTCCT
Source organism: Streptomyces sp. NPDC107581 (assembly GCF_055657175.1). Lineage (NCBI taxonomy): Bacteria > Bacillati > Actinomycetota > Actinomycetes > Kitasatosporales > Streptomycetaceae > Streptomyces > Streptomyces sp. NPDC107581. The sequence goes on along the minus strand of NZ_JBVKBH010000001.1, from coordinate 20,384 downwards.
CCATCTACTGGCGACGGAGGGTCGTCATGCTGTCGGTGGTCGCCCTGGCGGCGCTGCTGATCGCCTGGATCGCCACGTCCGGCGGCGGGGGAGGCAAGAAGAACGCCGACGGGTCCGGCGACAAGAACCCCGTGTCCACGATCACGCCGGGGCCCTCCTCCTCGGGGCCCGCGATCAGCCAACACCCGGGCGGGCGCGACGATTCGGGCGGCGGCGACACCGGTGGCAGCGGTTCCGGGCCGGGTGACGGCTCCGGTGCGGACGGCAAGGGCGGCTCCGGCTCGTCGGGCTCCGGCGGCGGTTCGGGTTCGGGGTCCGGCGGCGGCGAGGTCGGTACGGGCGACACGGTGCCGGCGTCCTCCCCGCTGCCCGACTGCGGCGCCGGATCGGTCTCGTTGACCGTGCGCAGCCGGCACAACTCGTACTCGCCGGACCAGACGCCGTCCTTCGAACTCACCGCGAAGAACACGGCGTCCGGCGACTGCAAGGTCGATCTCGGGCCGAAGGGTGCGGTGTTGACCATCACGCCGGCGGACGGCAGCGACGCCTACTGGTCCTCGGCCGACTGTCCGAAGGGCGCCGCGAGCCTGGTGTTCCGGGTGCCTGCGGGGCAGAGCATCACGTACACCGTGCAGTGGGACCGCAAGCCGAGCGCTCCGCAGTGCGCGACCCCGCCGGCAGGATCGGCGAAGCCGGGAACATACCTCCTGGAGGCGAAGGCCCCCGGCCTCACCAAGACCCAGACATCGTTCGTACTGTCAGAGGACTGACCCCCAACAAAACGAGCCCCCCCCATCCGGTCGACGGCACTGCAACCCCCTGGGGGCGCGGGGAACTGCGCGACGGCCCCCCACCGCCCCGCAGCCGACGACGAAACGAGCGGCCCGGCCTACGCCTCCCATCCGGTCGACGGCCCTGCGACCCCCTGGGGGCGCGGGGAACTGCGCGACAGCCCCCCACCGCCCCGCAGCCGACGACGCA
>NZ_JBVKBH010000001.1:0-19310 GCF_055657175.1 Streptomyces sp. NPDC107581 | reverse complement strand
CCTACGCCTCCCATCCGGTCGACGGCCCTGCGACCCCCTGGGGGCGCGGGGAACTGCGCGACAGCCCCCCACCGCCCCGCAGCCGACGACGAAACGGCCGGCTCCACGCCTCGCAGCCGACGACGAAACGACCGGCGCCCACCGACCCGGTGTCGAAACAGGCGGCCCCCACCGCCCCACAGCGGCGACAGAACAGTCGGCGCCGAATTCAGACGTACCGCTCGAGAATCGACGACTCGGCCAGCCGGGACAGCCCCTCGCGGACGCTCCTGGCCCGGGCCTCGCCGACCCCGTCCACCGTCTGAAGGTCATCGACGCTCGCAGCGAGCAGCTTCTGCAGGCCGCCGAAGTGTTCCACCAGGCGGTCGATGATGGCGCCGGGGAGCCGGGGCACCTTGGCCAGAAGGCGGAAGCCCCGCGGGGACACCGCCGAGTCGAGGGTCTCGGGGGAGCCCGTGTAACCCAGCGCCCGCGCCACCGTACCGAGCTCCAGCAGTTCCGCGTGGCTGAGGGCGTCCAGCTCGGACAGCGCCTCCTCGACCGTGCGGGACCGCTTGGCCGTGGGCTCGGGGACGTAGTCCCGCACGACCAGCTCGCGGTCCGGCTCCACGCCCGCGATCAACTCCTCCAGCTGGAGGGCCAGAAGGCGACCGTCCGTGCCCAGTTCGACCACGTATTCGGCGATTTCGGTGGCAATGCGGCGGACCATCTCCAGGCGCTGCGCGACCGCCGACACGTCCCGGACCGTGACCAGGTCCTCGATCTCCAGCGCGGACAGCGTGCCCGCGACCTCGTCCAGGCGGAGCTTGTAGCGCTCCAGGGTGGCCAGCGCCTGGTTCGCGCGGGACAGGATCGCCGCCGAGTCCTCCAGGACGCGCCGCTGCCCGTCGACGTACAGCGCGATCAGCCGCATCGACTGGGAGACCGACACCACCGGGAAGCCGACCTGCTTGGAGACCCGGTCCGCCGTGCGGTGCCGGGTGCCCGTCTCCTCCGTCGGGATCGTGGGGTCCGGCACCAGCTGCACACCGGCCCGCAGGATCTTCGACAGGTCCGACGACACCACGATGCCGCCGTCCAGCTTGCACAGCTCCCGCAGGCGGGTGGCGGTGAACTCGACGTCCAGGACGAAACCGCCCGTGCACATCGTCTCGACCGTCTTGTCGGAGCCGAGCACGATGAGCCCGCCGGTGTTGCCCCGCAGGACCCGCTCCAGGCCGTCGCGCAGGGCCGTACCTGGAGCCACGGCGCTCAGCGCAGCGCGCATCAGGCCATCGGAACCGGCACTCCCACCGGACTTTCCGGGAGCTGCTGCCCGGTCGTTGGCTGCCACTGCACTCCTCCGGTCGCAGGTTCTGGGCGCTGCCGTCGTGCGCACTCGGTTCGTACGGACGGGCGAGACCTGGGCAAAGTCTACCGGCGGTCCTCCGCCTCCCGTGGGGCCTCTCGGCGACGGGAGCGCGGCAGCACCCTCAGCGCCTCCCCTATGTCCGCGACTTCCAGGACCTTCATCCCGGACGGGATCTTGCCCGGATCGCCCGGCACGAGCGCGTGCGTGAAGCCCAGCCGGTGTGCCTCGGAGAGCCTGCGCTGCACGCCGGTGACCCGTCTGACCTCGCCCGCCAGGCCCACCTCGCCGATCGCGACGAGGTTCTTCGGCAGCGGGACGTCGCTCGCGGCCGAGGCGAGCGCGAGCGCGACGGCGAGGTCGGCGGCCGGCTCGGAGAGCTTCACGCCGCCGACGGTCGCGGAGTAGATGTCCCGCTTGCCGAGCGCGCTGATCCGGCCGCGCTGCTCCAGCACGGCGAGCATCATCGACACCCGGGAGGTCTCCAGGCCCGAGGTGGTCCGGCGCGGGGAGGGGATCTGGGAGTCCACGGTCAGCGCCTGCACCTCGGCCACCAGCGGGCGGCGGCCCTCCAGGGTGACCGTCAGGCACGTACCCGGGACCGGTTCGTCACGACGGGTCAGGAAGAGTCCGCTTGGGTCGGTAAGTCCGGTAATGCCCTCATCGTGCAGTTCGAAGCAGCCGACCTCGTCCGTGGCGCCGTAGCGGTTCTTCACGCCGCGCACCAGACGCAGGCGCGCATGGCGGTCGCCCTCGAAGTGCAGGACGACGTCCACCAGGTGTTCCAGCAGCCGGGGGCCGGCGATCGCGCCGTCCTTGGTGACGTGGCCCACCAGCAGCGTGGACATCCCGCGGTCCTTGGAGGCGCGGATCAGGGCGCCGGCCACCTCGCGGACCTGGGCCATGCCGCCGGGCGCGCCGTCGATCTCCGGGGAGGCCACCGTCTGCACCGAGTCGAGGATCAGCAGGGAGGGCTTCACCTCGTCCAAGTGGCCGAGGACCGCGGCCAGGTCGGTCTCGGCGGCCAGATACAGGTGGTCGTCGAGGGCGTTGATGCGGTCGGCGCGCAGCCGGACCTGGCTCGCGGACTCCTCGCCGGTCACATAGAGGGTGCGGTGCTCCGCGCTCGCCGCCTTGGCGGCCACGTCCAGCAGCAGGGTGGACTTGCCGACGCCCGGCTCGCCCGCGAGCAGGACGACCGCGCCGGGGACCAGACCGCCGCCGAGCACCCGGTCCAGCTCCGGCACCCCCGTCGTGCGGGCGGTGGCCTGCCGGCCGTCGACCTGGCCGATGGGCAGCGCGGAACTGCTGACCCGGCCCGGCGCCGTCGTGCGGACCGCGGGCGCACCGTACTCCTCGACCGTGCCCCAGGCCTGGCACTCCGGGCAGCGGCCGAGCCACTTGGCCGTCTGCCAGCCGCACTCGGTGCAGCGGTAGGACGGGCGGTCCTTGGTGGTCTTGGTACGGGCAGCCATGCGGAAACCGTAGCCCGCGGCACTGACAGAGCCCGCCCGGGGCGCCCGCGGGTGATCCGGTCCCGGCCATGGCTCATCGGGTTCGACCCGGGGAACAAGGGGCTCCTGTCCCCTTATGAGGGATCGTTTCACCCGTATGGATTAAAAGTGCTCAAGGTACAAGAAGGGGCACTCCGCCGCCGCCTACGGTCGCACGGGTGATGAGCAGCAGTCCGGAGACCACGACCCGCACCACTGGCGCTCACCGGGCGCACCGTGAAGTGCGCGACCGAGCCGCCGCACGCACCCTCGCCCAGCGGCCGCCGGGGCGCTACGAGCCGTACCTGGACGGTCTGTTCACCTACTGCCTGTCGGTGCTGTGCGACCACGACGCGGCCACCGCCGCCCTCGGGGACGTCCTCGCACTGGCGGAGCGGCGCGGGCAGCGTGTCCCGGAGGCGGCCGCCGACCGCAGGGCCTGGTTGTACGCGCTGGCCCGCTGGGCGTGTCTGCGGGGGCTCGCCGAGGCCAAGCAGAAACGTCAGGCCACCCATGCGGCGGGCCGTTCCACAGCCGGGAAACAGGTGCCCGATCCCCCCGCCGCCCCCGAGATCCAGGAGCGGCGGCGCCGCGAACTCGCCCTGCTCGCCTGGCCGGAAGCGGCCGGCACCACCCCCGAACAGCGCGAGGCCCTCGAACTCGCCGTGCGCCACCACCTCGCCGCACACGAGGTCGCCGCCGTGCTCGGCATGGAGCCCGCCACCGCCCGTGAGCTGCTGGCCTCCGCCGCCTGCGAGGTCGAGCGCACCCGGGCCGCGCTCGCCGTGGTCGAGACCGGCGGCTGCCCGAGCGTGGCCCACCTCACCGAGGACAGCCAGCTGGTTCTCAGCGCGGCCCTGCGCCGTGAGCTGGTCCGGCACGTCGACGACTGCCCGCGCTGCCGCCGTACCGCCGAGCGCGCGGTGCCCGGCCGCTGGCCCGGCGCCACCGTCACCCCGGCCGAGCTGCCCGTCCTGGAAGCGCCCCGCGCGGCCCTGCACGTCGCCCTCGCGCACCAGCCGCGCGCGCGGGGTGCGGCCGTCCCGCGCTTCGACCGGCGCGGCTTCCCGATGGACCCCAAGGACCGCGCGGCCCGCCGCGACCGCCTGCGCGCGCGTGCCGTCACCACGACGGTCGTCGCCACCGTCGTGGCCGCCCCGGTGCTCGCCCTGTGGGCCGCCTACCGGGGCACGCCCGCCGTCGGCGAGGACGGCAGGACGCCCACCGCGCGCGAGGCGCAGGGTCCCGACGTGCTCGGCAGCGACACCGCGGGCGGCTACGAGAACGCGGGGAACGCCAGCGTGAGACCCGGCGGCAGCCCGGGCCGGCGCGGCACGTCCGACGTCTCCGTGGAGGTCGTCAGCGTCTCCGGAGGGGACAGGAGGGGCGCCGGACACCTCGCGGTCGGCGCCGCCAGCGACGGCGACACCACGCTGATCACCCTCACCGCCTCCGGCTCCGCGCCGGTCCGCTGGTCCGCGTCCACCCCGGTGGCCTGGCTCTACCTCAGCCGCTCGTCGGGAACCCTCGCCCCCGGCCAGACGGTGACGACCAGGGTGTACGTCGACCATCTGCGCGAGCCGTCCGGCCACTGGCACGCACAGGTGGCGGTCTCGCCGGCCGGCGCCGTGGTCACCATCGACGGCTACGGCACCGCCCCCGGCAGCCCCTCGCCCCGGCCCTCGACGCCCGGCCCCGATCCGACGACGCCCCCCGCCTCGCCCCCCGCGGATCCGCCGCCCAGCCAGTCCCCGTCACCGACCGACCCGAGCCCCAGCCCCACGCCCACGGACCCGAGCCCGTCCGACCCGCCGCCCAGCCCCTCCCCGCCTCCCGGTGACGACGGCACCCCGAGCCCGTCGGGCAGCTAGCGGGCCTCGCAGGGAAACCTCAGCCGCCCTGCTCCGGGTCCGCCGGGTGCGGTGCCACCAGGGGCAGCTGCGACGCCAGCCGCTGCTCGCACAGCTCGACCAGACGGTCGTAGCCGGCCTTGCCCATCAGCTCGGTCAGCTCGGCCCGGTAGGAGACGTACACCGGGTCGCCCGCGCCGTGTGCCGAGGTCGCCGACGTGCACCACCAGTGCAGGTCGTGGCCGCCCGGACCCCAGCCCCGGCGGTCGTACTCGCCGATCGACACCTGCAGCACGCGCGTGTCGTCCGGCCGGTCGATCCAGTCGTAGGTCCGCCGGATCGGCAGCTGCCAGCACACGTCCGGCTTGGTCTCCAGCGGCTCCCGGCCCTCCTTCAGGGCGAGGATGTGCAGCGAGCAGCCCGCGCCGCCCGCGAACCCGGGGCGGTTCTGGAAGATGCACGAGCCCTGGAACGGCCGGGTCTGCCGGGACCCGTCCTCGTCCTCGGAGATCCAGCCGCCCCGCGCGCCCTCGTCATGGTGCTGCCAGATGTCCGGCGTGAGCCTCGCCACATGCTCGGCGACCCGCTTCTCGTCGTCCTCGTCGGAGAAGTGGGCGCCCAGCGTGCAGCACCCGTCGTCCGCGCGGCCCGCCTGGATGCCCTGGCAGCCGCTGCCGAAGATGCAGTTCCAGCGAGAGGTCAGCCATGTCAGATCGCAGCGGAAGATCTGCTCCTCGTCCGCCGGATCAGGGAATTCCACCCATGCACGCGCGAAGTCGAGCCCCTTCTCGTCGCTCGCCTTCGGGCTCTTCCTGGGCGTCTTGCCGGACTTGGAAGACTTGGCTGCCTTGTCGTCCTTCGCCTTTTTCGTCTTTGGCACCCGTCCAGGGTAAGTCGCCCGGGGCCGCTGCGGGGACCGAGTACGGACGATCTGGCAGTAGCGTTCCGTATATGAGACTCGGTGTCCTGGACGTGGGTTCGAACACGGTGCATCTGCTGGTGGTGGACGCGCACCCCGGCGCTCGCCCGCTGCCCGCGCATTCGCACAAGGCCGACCTTCGGCTCGCCCAACTGCTCGACGACAGCGGTGCCATCGGTGACGACGGCGTCGACAAGCTGATCGCCGTCGTACGGGACGCGCTCCAGGCCGCCGAGGACAAGGGCGTCGAGGATCTGCTGCCGTTCGCGACCTCCGCGGTGCGCGAGGCCACCAACGCCGACGACGTCCTCGCGCGCGTGGAGGAACAGACGGGCGTACGACTCCAGGTGCTCACCGGTGCGGAGGAGGCCCGGCTCACCTTTCTCGCCGTCCGCCGCTGGTACGGCTGGTCCGCCGGAAAGCTGCTGGTCCTGGACATCGGCGGCGGCTCCCTGGAGATCGCCTACGGCATCGACGAGGAGCCGGACACCGCCGTCTCGCTGCCGCTCGGCGCCGGCCGCCTCACCGCCGGCTGGCTGCCCGGCGACCCGCCCGACCCCGAGGCCGTCCGCTCCCTGCGCCGCCACGTGCGCGCGCAGATCGCCCGGACCGTCGGGGAATTCAGCCGCTTCGGCGCCCCCGACCATGTGGTCGCCACCTCCAAGACGTTCAAGCAGCTGGCCCGCATCGCCGGTGCCGCCCGCAGCGCCGAGGGCCTCTACGTCCAGCGCGAACTCAAGCGGGAGTCCCTGGAGGCCTGGGTGCCGCGCCTGTCCGGCATGACGGCGGACCAGCGCGCGGAACTCCCCGGAGTCTCGGAGGGCAGGGCCGCCCAGATACTGGCCGGCGCCCTGGTGGCCGAGGGTGCGATGGACCTGTTCGGCGTGGACAGGCTGGAGGTCTGCCCCTGGGCCCTGAGGGAAGGCGTGATCCTGCGCCGCCTCGATCACATGGGTTCGGCTTGACTCCCTGAAGGGGCGTGGGGCCGTACCGGTGTGCGGCCCCAGCGCGTCGGCACGCGGCCCCACCGCACCGGTGGAGCGGCGTCCACCGCACCGACGTGCGACTCCACCGCACCGACGTGCGACTCCACCGCGCCGACGTGCGACTCCATCGCGCCGACGTGCGACTCCATCGCGCCGACGTGCGACTCCACCTCGCCGACGTGCGACTCCGCCCCGCCGACATGCGACTCGACCGCGCCGACGTGCGACTCCATCGCGCCGACGTGCGACTCCACCTCGCCGACGTGCGACTCCGCCCCGCCGACATGCGGCTCAACCGCCTGAGCGCGGTCGGCCACACTGCACTCGCACTGCGCCCGCACCCGCACAATGACCCATCTCACAACGGCGAACAGGCACCCGACCCCCTCACTGCTCGACCCCGTAAGGTGACGGACGTGGCTGAACCATCGGACGTGCGCATCGCGCTGTCGACCGCCTCCGTGTATCCGGAGTCGACGGCGACGGCCTTCGAGATCGCCGCGCGCCTCGGCTACGACGGCGTCGAGGTCATGGTGTGGACGGACCCGGTCAGCCAGGACATCGAGGCCCTGCGCCGCCTGTCCGACTACCACGGCATCCCGGTCCTGGCCGTTCACGCCCCCTGTCTGCTGATCACCCAGCGGGTCTGGTCCACCGACCCCTGGGTCAAGCTCCAGCGGGCCCGGGCGGCCGCCGAGAAGCTGGGCGCCGACACCGTCGTCGTCCACCCGCCCTTCCGCTGGCAGCGGCAGTACGCCCGCGACTTCGTCACCGGGATCTGGCGGATGGCGCACGAGACGGATGTGCGCTTCGCCGTCGAGAACATGTACCCGTGGCGCTACCGCGACCGCGAGATGCTGGCCTACGCCCCCGAATGGGACGTCACCAAGGACGACTACCGGCACTTCACGATCGACCTCAGCCACACCTCGACGGCCCGCACCGACGCCCTGGACATGATCGACCGCATGGGCGACCGCCTCGGACACGTCCACCTCGCCGACGGGCGCGGCTCGGCCAAGGACGAGCACCTGGTCCCCGGGCGCGGCAACCAGCCCTGCGCCGAGCTGCTGGAACGTCTCGCCGTCACCGGTTTCGACGGTCATGTCGTCATCGAGGTCAACACCCGGCGGGCGATGTCCGGCGCCGAGCGCGAGGCGGACCTCGCCGAGGCCCTGGCCTTCACCCGCCGGCACCTGACCTCCGCGGTGAAGGTGCCGCGGCGATGAGCGGGACCACGGCACGGCGGCGGGGGCGGCCGCCGCGCGCCGAATCCGCGGACACCCGCGACCGCATTCTGGCCTCGGCCCGCGAGGAGTTCTCCGAACGCGGGTACGAGAAGACGTCCGTACGCGGGATCGCCAAGGCCGCCGGTGTCGACTCGGCGCTGGTCCACCACTACTTCGGCACCAAGGAGCAGGTCTTCGAGGCGGCCATCGCGGTCGCCTTCGCGCCCGCCCTCGACGCACCGAACGCGGCGGCCGACGGCCCGCTGGAGGGCGTGGGGGAGCGACTGACCCGCTTCTTCTTCGGCGTCTGGGACAACCCCACGACCCGTGCGCCGCTCCTCGCGATCCTCCGCTCCGCCGTGAACAACGAGACCGCCGCCGCAGTCTTCCGCCGCCTGGTCGCCTCCCAGCTGCTGCGCCGGGTCGCCGCCCAGGTGGACCTGCCGGACGCGGAACTGCGGGCCGAGCTGGCCGCGGCACAGATCGTGGGCACGGCGATGATGCGCTACGTGATCAAGCTGGAGCCACTGGCCTCGGCGGACCTGGAGCAGATCATCACGCGTGTGGCGCCGGTGGTGCAGCGCCACCTGACGGCGCCCTGACCCCGGGCGGCCGGCACGGGCGGCTCTGACCGGGCAGGCCCGGGACGGGCAGGCCGCGGGTGGCCGGGACGAGTAGGCGGCGGGGGTGCCCGGAGCGGCGGGGGTGCCCGGACGGCGCCGTGAACCGCGGCGGGTGGCCGTGCCGGTCGGTTCCGTGAAACACCTGTCCCGCATTTCGGACAACCTTGTCCATCCCTTGGAGGGGCGGCGTAGGCTCGGAGGGAGTCAGAACTCTCTGGCGGTAGGTCTTCGAAGGAGCGAGCGACGATGCCCGAGCTGAGGTCCCGCACAGTCACCCACGGCCGCAACATGGCGGGCGCCCGCGCCCTTATGCGCGCCTCCGGTGTACCCGGTGCGGACATCGGCCGGAAGCCGATCATCGCGGTCGCCAACTCCTTCACGGAGTTCGTGCCGGGCCACACCCACCTGCAGCCCGTCGGCCGGATCGTCAGCGAGGCGATCAAGGAGGCCGGCGGTATCCCGCGCGAGTTCAACACCATCGCGGTCGACGACGGCATCGCCATGGGCCACGGAGGCATGCTCTACAGCCTCCCCTCCCGCGACCTGATCGCGGACAGCGTGGAGTACATGGTCGAGGCCCACTGCGCCGACGCCCTGGTCTGCATCTCCAACTGCGACAAGATCACCCCGGGCATGCTGATGGCGGCCCTGCGCCTGAACATCCCGACGGTCTTCGTCTCCGGCGGCCCGATGGAGTCCGGCCGGGCCACACTGGTCGACGGCACGGTCCGCACCCTCGACCTGGTCGACGCGATCTCCGACGCCGTCAACGACAAGATCTCGGACGAGGACATCCTCCGTATCGAGGAGAACGCCTGTCCGACCTGCGGCAGCTGTTCCGGCATGTTCACCGCCAACTCGATGAACTGCCTGACCGAGGCCATCGGCCTCTCCCTGCCCGGCAACGGCTCGGTCCTCGCCACCCACACGGCCCGCCGGGCGCTCTACGAGAACGCCGCCCACACGGTCATGGACCTGACCCGCCGCTACTACGAGCAGGACGACGACACGGTCCTGCCGCTCAACATCGCCACCTTCCAGGCCTTCGAGAACGCCATGGCCCTGGACATCGCGATGGGCGGCTCCACCAACACGATCCTGCACCTGCTCGCCGCCGCACAGGAGGCGGGCGTCCCCTTCGGCCTGGAGCAGATCGACGCCGTCTCGCGCCGCGTCCCCTGCCTGGCCAAGGTCGCGCCCAACGTGGCGAAGAACCGCACCTACTACATGGAGGACGTGCACCGCGCCGGCGGCATCCCCGCCCTCCTCGGCGAGCTGCACCGTGCGGGCCTGCTGAACGAGGACGTGCACGCGGTGCACAGCCCGTCCCTGGCCGACTGGCTGAAGACCTGGGACGTCCGCGGCGGCTCCCCGTCCCCCGAGGCCATGGAACTGTGGCACGCGGCCCCCGGCTGCGTCCGCTCCTCCGAGGCCTTCTCCCAGTCCGAGCGCTGGGAGTCCCTGGACGACGACGCCGAGGGCGGCTGCATCCGCTCGGCCGAGCACGCGTACTCCAAGGACGGCGGCCTCGCGGTCCTCAGGGGCAACCTGGCCGTGGACGGCTGCGTGGTCAAGACGGCCGGCGTCGACGAGTCCATCTGGACCTTCGAGGGCCCGGCCGTGGTCTGCGAGTCCCAGGAGGAGGCCGTCCAGCGGATCCTCACCCAGGAGGTCAAGGACGGCGACGTCGTCGTCATCCGCTACGAGGGCCCCAAGGGCGGCCCCGGCATGCAGGAGATGCTCTACCCGACCTCGTACCTGAAGGGCCGCGGCCTCGGCAAGAGCTGCGCCCTGATCACCGACGGCCGCTTCTCCGGCGGCACGTCCGGCCTCTCCATCGGCCACGCCTCCCCGGAGGCGGCCTCCGGCGGCACGATCGCCCTGGTCCAGGACGGCGACCGCATCCGCATCGACATCCCGAACCGCACGATCGACCTGCTGGTCGACGAGGCGGAGCTGGCGCGCCGCGAGCAGGCACTGGGCGGCGTGTACGCCCCGAAGAACCGCGAGCGCAAGGTCTCCGCGGCCCTGCGCGCCTACGCGGCGATGGCGACGAGCGCGGACAGGGGCGCGGTGCGCGACGTGACCAAGCTGGGCTGACCCGTCCACGGGAAGGGGCCGCCTCCGCGGTGGGGGGCGGCCCTTTCGCATGTCAGCAGGCCGACGCCCCCCACGGTCACCAGATCGTCGGCCCGCACGGTCAGAGGCCCACGCCCCGCACGGCCAAGAGGCCGACGCCCCGCACGGTCAGAGGCCGACGCCCCGGACGGTCAGCAGGTCGTCGGCCCGCACGCTCACCAGGTCGTCGGCCCGCGCGTCAGGAGGCCGCCGACGCCCCGGACGTCACCAGGTCGACGGGTTGCGTGTGTCGAGGGCGAAGACAGTGCCGTCGGGGGCCGTGGCGAAGACGCGATGGCCGACGACGACCGGGGCGGGCGGTGCTCCCGCGATCTCCGAGCGCGTGCCGAGGCGGGCCTCGGTCTGCCCGACGAGCCTGCCCTGAGCCGCGTCGGCGGCGAGGAGCCGCCCGTCGCCCGTGCTGAAGTACACCCGGCTGCCGTCGGCGACCGGTGCCGACCCGCGGGCCACGGAGGTCTCCAGGCGCCAGAGCTGCTTGCGCGCGTCCAGGTCGACAGCGACCAGGGAACCCCCCGTGGCCAGGAGATAGGCGAAGTGCCCCCGCACGGTCGCCTGGGCGTCGTCGAGTGCGGCGGTCAGCCTCACCCGGTGCGTCTCCTTCGCGGCGGGGGTATAGCGGACGACCTCCTCGGTGTGGCCGTAGACGCTGTCAACGGACAGGAAGAACACCGAGCCGCCCCCGGCGCCGAACGGCTTCAGTGCCCCGGCGAGCCGGACATCCCAGCGCACCTTGCCCGTGCCCGGATCCACCGCGGTGACCCGGGTGCTCGAACCGTCGGCGGACGTACGGGCCGCGTAGGCCAGCGGGTCTCCCGCGAACGACAGGAAGCTGGGCGTGGCCTGACCGGGGAACCCGCGTTGCCACTTCGTGTCACCGGTCGCCGCGTCCACACCGGTGACCGTCCCGTCGGCGCGCGTGAGCAGGACCGTGCCGCCCGCGTGGTCAATCGTCGTGTCCGGGGGCAGGCGCCGCGCCCAGACCTCCTTGCCCGAGGCGGGTGCGAGGGCCGTCAGCCGTGACCCGTCGCTCGTCGAGGGCTGCACGAGTCCGGAGGCGACCAGGGGCGGTGCGCTCGTGGTCTGCGCGGCGACGGAGTGCCGCCACACCAGGGTGCCGTCGGCGGGGGACACGGCGAACACCGCACCGGGCCGGGCGCAGAGCAACTTCCCCGCCCCGTAGGAGCATTGCGCCATGCCCTTGCCCGTCCCGGCCGGCTCGGCCGACCAGGTGGCGGAGGCCGTCGGCACCGTCCGCGGGCCCTCGCCCCGTGCCGGATGCCGGGCGGTGTCGAGCAGCCGTAGCGAGGTCAGGGTGGCGAGCACGGCCAGGCCGAGCGCCGCGGCGCCCACGGCCGCCATCCGCCTGCCCCGGCGCGCCCCGGACTGCTCCGAGGACGGCTCCACGGCCCGTTCGGCACCGGTCCACTGCCCGCGGTCGTCCTCGCTCGTGCGTTGCGCGGGTATGAACGCCTGTGTGTCGTACGAGGCTGCCTGCGAGCGCAGTTCGCGCATCAGCTCGTCGGGGGTCGGCCGGTTCTCGGGCTCCTTGGCGAGACACCGCAGCACCAGCGGGGCGAGGTTCTCCGGCACGTCGGTGAGATCCGGTTCGTCGTGCACCACCTGGTACGCGACGACATACGGGCTGTCGGAGTCGAACGGCCCCCGCCCGGTCGCCGCGTGCACCATCACCGACCCGAGGGCGAAGATGTCCGCCGCCGGTCCCACCTCCCGCGGGCGCCGGAACTGCTCGGGCGCCATGAAAGGCGGCGTGCCGATCAACTTCCCGGTCTCGGTCCGCAGTTCACTGTCCTTCGGCCGGGAGATGCCGAAGTCGATGACCTTCGGCCCGTCCTCGGCGAGCAGCACGTTGCTCGGCTTGAGATCGCGGTGCACGACCCCCACCCGATGGATGTCGCGCAGGGCCTCCGCGAGCCCGGCCATCAGTCGCCGCAACTGCGCCGACGGCATCGGGCCGCTCTGCTTCACATGCTCGGAGAGCGTCGGACCGGGGATGAACAGCGTCGCCATCCAGGGCCGTTCGGCCTCCGGATCGGCGTCCACGACGGACGCGGTGAAGGCGCCGCTCACCCTCCGCGCCGCCGCCACCTCCTGCCGGAAGCGCCCCCTGAACTCGCGATCCCGGGCGAACTCGGCGTGTACGACCTTCACCGCGAGCTTCAGCCCCGAGGTGCTGCGCGCCAGATGCACCACGCCCATGCCACCGGACCCCAGACACGACTCCAGGTGGTAGTGACCGGCGTACTCGGGAAGTTCCGCTTCCGCGCCCGCTCCGGTGTTGCGCTGTGGCGTCATGGACCACCCCCGTGCTGTTCGTCCGCGCGCGCGACGCACGGAGCCTAGTCGATGACTCGTGCGAGACCGAGGCGGCTTGCTAGCGTCTGCACACGAGTTGCGCACAGGTGTTTCGCCACGCGGCTCGGGGGAATCAACGGCACCCATGAGAGCCATGGGAACAACGGGGGGAGGCACTCGATGTCGGTCGAGCGCGTCGAAGAAGCAGGCACCACGGACACGCCGGAGACCGCGACGGCAGCGGTCGACGCGGCAGGGTTCCGCTACTACTCGGTCGCCCCGGGCGTCCGCCTGAACGTCCGCAGCGGCCCCGGCACCGGTTACAGCCTCGTCCGCCTCCTGCCCGAGGGTGCCAAGGTCCACGTCTACTGCCAGTCGCCGGGCACCACCGTCGCGGGCCCTTACGGCACGACGAACATCTGGGACAACATCAGCAACGGCGAGTACGTCTCGGACGCCTTCGTCCAGACGGGCAGCGACGGCTACATCGCCGGACGCTGCGGCTGACCCCGCTCCGGAGCCCGCCCCCGCCCGGAGCCATAATCGTCCCGTGAGCGACGAAAACGGCACCCCGGACGACCCGGCGGGCGGCGCGGCCCGGGGCGGCGGCCCCCGCCCGGAACCCCTGCGGTTCTTCGGCACCTCCTGGGTGGACCACGACAACGGGTACACGGCCCGCCGCGTCGGCACGGCCGCAGGCTCCCTCGCCGCGGCCGTCGCCTCCTGTCTGATCCTGCGCTTCGCCTACCAGGGCATCCAGATCGCCGACACCGGCGCCTTCGTCACCGTGCTGATCGTCGCCATGTTCGCGATCTGCAGCGCGCTCGCCTTCCGCAACACCTGGGAGGGCTTCGGCAAGCGCCACGATCCCCAGCGCCAGGCCTCGCTGCGCGGCCTGCTGGCCATCGGCTTCGTCGGCTCCCTGCTCGCCTACTTCTTCCGCTCCCTCACCGAGGCCCCGGGCGAGAAGCTGCACCGCGAGGAGTACGACAAGGCCCGCGAGGAGTACGACCGCCGGTCCACGCGCCGCGCCGGCAACCCCGCGAGGAAGAAGCGGCGCGGGTAAGGAGGCGCGGGTAAAGCGGCGCAGGTAAAGCAGCCCGGGCACAGCGGCCCGGGTAAGGCGGCGCAGGTAAAGCAGCCCGGGTAAAGCGGTCCGGGCACAGCGGCCCGGGTAAAGCGGCCCGGATGAATCGGCGCGGGTAAGGGGACCACTGCAAAGGGGACCGGTCCAGGGCGCAGGCCGAGGGGCCCGGCCCCGTCCCGAACCCGCCGAACGCCGCCCGCCGCCCGCCTGAATACTCGCTGTCCCCTCGCGCCCCACCTCGCGCACCATGGCGGCATGACCGCGACCTCAGCCTCCTCCGAGCCGTCCGCGGCGCCGCACGCCCTGCGCGCCCACTCCTTCAACGCCGCCGCGGCCCAGTACGCGGCGAACCGCCCCTCCTACCCGCCCGCCCTCTTCGACACCGTCGAGGAGCTGGCCGGCCGGCCGCTGTCCGGCGCCCGGGTCGTGGACGTCGGCGCCGGTACCGGCATCGCGACCGCCCTGCTGCACGACCGCGGCGCCGATGTCCTCGCCGTCGAGCCCGGTGCGGGCATGGCCGCCGAGTTCCGCCGCACGCTGCCGCACATCCCGATCGTGCGGGGCAACGGCAACGCCCTCCCCGTCGCCGACGCCCACGCCGACTTCCTCACCTACGCCCAGGCCTGGCACTGGACCGACACGGCGCACTCGGTGCCGGAGGCGCTGCGCGTCCTGCGGCCGGGCGGCGCGCTGGCGCTGTGGTGGAACACCGACGCGCTCGACGTCGAGTGGATCGCCGGGCAGGCCGGCCGCACGGGCCGCTTCTTCGGCGTGGACATGGTCGCCGAGAAGCGCAAGGCCGGGAACCGCACGGACCTGGCCGACCCCAGCGGCCGCCTCCGCTTCACCCGCGGCGAGGTCCGCTGGAGCCGCCGCGTCCCGGTGGAGACCCACCTCGCCAACATCGCCAGCCACTCCGCCTTCCTCGTCACCCCCGAGGAGCGCAGGGCCGCCTTCCTGGAAGAGGAGCGCGGCCATCTGCTGAAGGCCTTCCCGGACGGCTTCGTCGAGGAGACGTACGACGTGCTGCTGCTCGTCGCGACCGCACCCTGACCCGACACACCTCCTCGGCAGCGGCGGCCCGGTTCCTGTCCGGGCCGCCGCTTTCGTGTACGGAACACCGGCCTGCGCCCCTTGACTGCCGCGGCCCTGCGAACCGATTATTCATCACATGATGAATTCTGTGTCCGATCCACTCCGCCCCACGGCACCGGACGCCGTCCACGCCGCGGACCTCACCGTCGTCCGCGGCCCCCGCACCGTCCTCCACCACCTCGGCTTCACCGTCCCCCGCGGCCAGATCACCGGCCTGCTCGGCCCCTCCGGATGCGGCAAGTCCACCCTCATGCGCTCCGTGGTCGGCACCCAGGCCAAGGTCACCGGCACCCTCGACGTCCTCGGCCTCCCGGCCGGCCACCCCGCGCTGCGCAGCCGCATCGGCTACGTCACCCAGGCCCCCTCCGTCTACGACGACCTGACCGTCCGCCAGAACCTGGACTACTTCGCCGCGATCCAGGACCCCGGCCGGCCCACCGCCCAGCGCCGCCACGACGTCGAACGCGTGCTCGCCGACGTCGACCTCACCAGCCACGCCGACGCCCTCGCCGGCAACCTCTCCGGCGGACAGCGGGGCCGCGTCTCCCTCGCCGTCGCCCTCCTCGGCACCCCCGAACTCCTCGTCCTGGACGAGCCGACCGTCGGCCTCGACCCCGTCCTGCGCCGCGACCTGTGGAACCTCTTCCACGACCTCGCCGCCGAGCGGGGCGCCACCCTCCTCGTCTCCTCCCACGTCATGGACGAGGCCGAGCGCTGCCACCGCCTCCTCCTCATGCGCGACGGCCGGATCCTCGCCGACGACACCCCGGACGCCCTGCGCACCCGGACCGGCACCGACACCGTCGAGGCCGCCTTCCTGCACCTCGTGGACGAAGCGGTCGCCGCCGACCGCGCCAAGGAGACGACCCGATGAGCACGACCACGACCATCCCCGCCGGCCCGGCCACCCCCGCCGCGCCCACCGGTCCGCTGAACGCCGCCCGCACCACTGCCACCGCGGCCCGCGTCCTGCGCCAGCTCCGCCACGACCCGAGGACCATCGCGCTGATGATCCTCGTCCCCTGCCTGATGCTGATCCTGCTGCGCTACGTCTTCGACGGCAGCCCGCGCACCTTCGACAACATCGGCGCCTCGCTGCTCGGCATCTTTCCGCTGATCACGATGTTCCTGGTCACCTCCATCGCCACCCTGCGCGAACGCACCTCGGGCACCCTCGAACGCCTCCTCGCCATGCCGCTCGGCAAGGCCGATCTCATCGCCGGCTACGCGCTCGCCTTCGGTGCCCTCGCGATCGTCCAGTCCGCCCTCGCCACCGGCCTCGCGGTCTGGCTCCTCGGCCTCGACGTCACCGGCTCGCCCTGGCTGCTCCTGCTCGTCGCCCTCCTCGACGCCCTGCTCGGCACGGCCCTCGGCCTCTTCGTCTCGGCCTTCGCGGCCTCGGAATTCCAGGCGGTCCAGTTCATGCCCGCGGTGATCTTTCCCCAGCTCCTGCTCTGCGGCCTGTTCACCCCCCGCTCCGACATGCACCCCGTCCTCAGGGGCATCTCCGACGTCCTGCCGATGTCGTACGCCGTCGACGGCATGAACGAGGTCCTCCACCACACCGACATGACGGCCACATTTGTCCGGGACGTGCTGATCGTGGCGGGCTGCGCCCTGCTGGTGCTGGGGCTGGGGGCCGCGACGCTGCGACGCCGGACGGCGTGAGCCCCCTGCCGGCACGGTGAGTCCGCCCACCGGACAGCCCGCCCGCACCCCTGAGCACCGGTGCGAAACTGAACCGCATGAGCCAGAAAGTCGCAGTCCTCGGCACCGGCAAGATCGGCGAAGCCCTGCTCAGCGGAATGATCCGGGCCGGCTGGGCCCCCGCCGACCTCCTGGTCACGGCCCGCCGGCCCGAACGGGCCGAGGAACTCCGCTCCCGCTACGGAGTCAGCCCGGTCGGCAACACCGAGGCCGCCAAGACCGCCGACACCCTGATCCTCACGGTCAAGCCCCAGGACATGGGCGCCCTCCTGGACGAACTCGCGCCGCACGTCCCCGCCGACCGGCTGGTCATCAGCGGCGCCGCCGGCATCCCCACCTCGTTCTTCGAGGAGCGGCTGAGCGCAGGCACCCCGGTCGTGCGCGTCATGACCAACACCCCCGCCCTCGTCGACGAGGCCATGTCCGTCATCTCCGCCGGCAGCCACGCCACCGAGGCGCACCTCGCCCACACCGAGGAGATCTTCGGAGGCGTCGGCAAGACCCTCCGCGTCCCCGAGAGCCAGCAGGACGCCTGCACCGCCCTGTCCGGCTCCGGCCCGGCGTACTTCTTCTACCTGGTCGAGGCCATGACCGACGCCGGCATCCTGCTCGGGCTGCCCCGCGACAAGGCCCATGAGCTGATCGTCCAGTCCGCCATCGGCGCCGCCGTGATGCTCCGCGACAGCGGCGAGCACCCCGTCAGACTCCGCGAGAACGTCACTTCCCCGGCCGGTACGACGATCAACGCCATCCGCGAACTGGAGAACCACGGCGTCCGCGCCGCCCTCATCGCCGCGCTGGAGGCCGCCCGCGACCGCAGCCGCGAACTCGCCTCCGGCAAGAAGGACTGAAGCCCGCGGCGCCCCGGGGCGGCGGGTCACCCCGCCGCCCCGCGGCCGCCGGACGACGCTCAGGAGCGAGCGGCGCCCGACACCGGCTCCGCCACCGGCGGCAGCAGCCCGATCGCCCGGTAGGCGGCGTCGACGAACGGCCGGGCAACCGCCCGGGCCTTCTCGGCCCCCTCCCGCAGCACCGCTTCCACCTGGGCAGGATCGGTGCACAGCTCCCGGTGCCTGGCCTGCACGGGCCGCAGGACCTCCACCACGGCCTCCGCGGTGTCCTTCTTCAAGGCGCCGTACGACTCGTACGCACCGGCCAGGGCCTCAGGGGTCCCGCCCGTGCACGCCGCGAGCACCTCCAGCAGATTCGCCACGCCCGGCCGCGCCTCCCGGTCGTACTCCACGTCCCGTCCGCTGTCGGTGACGGCACGCATGACCTTCTTGCGGATCACCTCCGGCTCGTCGAGCAGATAGACGACCCCCAGACCCGAGTCGTCCGACTTCCCCATCTTCGCCGTCGGGTTCTGCAGATTCATCACCCGCGCCGCCACCCCCGGCCGCGTCGCCCTCGGCACCACGAACGTGTACCCGTACCGCTGGTTGAACCGCTCCGCCAGATCCCGCGCCAGCTCGACGTGCTGCACCTGGTCGTCCCCGACCGGCACCTCCTGCGCGCCGTACCCGAGAATGTCCGCCGCCATCAGCACCGGATACGTCAGCAGCGACAGCCGCACGCTCCCGCCGCGCTCCCGCTCCCGCGCGGCCTTCTCCTTGTACTGGATCATCCGGCGCATCTCGCCGTCGGTCGCCACGCACTCCAGCAGGTACGAGAGCCTCGTGTGCTCGTCGACATGGCTCTGCAGGAACACGGTGCACACCTCGGGATCGAGCCCGGCCGCCAGCATCAGCGTCGCCGTCTGCCGACTGAGCCTGCGCACCCGCGCCGGATCGTGGTCCACGGTCAGCGCGTGCAGATCCACGACGCAGAACAGCGCGTCGGCCCGGTGCTGGTCGGTCTCAGCCCAGCGCCGCATGGCTCCCAAGTAGTTGCCCAGCGTCAGATGTCCGGTCGGCTGGATTCCGCTGAAGACCCGCGTCATCTCCACTCCACCTCCTGATCGAGACCGCCGCTTCCGCGGCCGGCCTCCGGAGTGCCCTGGAGGAGATACGAGAACGGCCGCCGATGCGGCGGCCGTTGGATGCATACGTGAGCACGGCCGCCGTCAGGCGGCCCACCAAAGCTGGGTACACGTACGCGTGGTCATGCCGGCCAGGGTACGCCTCCGGGGTGCCCCCAGGACAGGAGTTGACACACCCCTGGCCGCTACGTAGTGTTCTCCGAGTTGTCCGACGTGAGCGCCGACTCCGGTCGGTCCCCGGACAGCCATTCCGCCAGTACCACCCCACTCTTCGGCGCTTCGGCGTCGATTCTTTTGGTGTGCATATGACGAAATGAGGAATCCGCGCCCGAAAGGACGCAGCCCCCGATTAGCTCGGGAGCCAGGAATCCGCTAAAGTCTCACTCGTCGGAACGGCCCAACAGCCGGGAAGACAAACCCGCCGACCGGGAATCGGACGCCGAAAGGTTCTGATAGAGTCGGAACCGCCGGAAAGGGAAACGCGAGAGCGAGAACCTGGAAAGCACCGAGGAAATCGGATCGAGAAAAGATCTGATAGAGTCG